>DASYEY010000017.1:0-23637 GCA_036498725.1 Verrucomicrobiia bacterium
CCTCCTCATCGTCGTCCTCGTCCTCATCCTCGTGGGAAGGTAAAAATTCGAGGATGAGGACGAGGACGACGATGAGGAGGATTTAGCCACCAGCTCGCTCATAAACGGGCAAAACGGCTGACACCACGGTTTCCATTCGAAAAATTTTTAAACTTCTGCTCGACAAATTTTCTCCGAACGTTTCAATTTGTTTCGGCATGGCCAAAACCAAACGCATCGGCATCCTCACCGCTGGCGGCGACAGCCCCGGTCTCAACGCCGCCATCCGTGGCGTCGGTAAAACGGCGCTCGGCTTTTACGGCATGGAGATCGTCGGCTTCCGCGACGGTTTCCGTGGCCTTGTGGAAGATCGCAAGCTTCGGCTCGATAAATCCACGCTCGCTGGCATCCTGACTGTCGGCGGCACGATTCTCGGCACGAGCCGCGACAAGCCGCATCGCATGGTCATCAACGGCCGCACCCATGACATGACCAAGGTCATCTGCGAGAACTACGATAAATACGGTTTGGACGCACTGGTTTGCCTCGGCGGGGGCGGCACACAAAAGAATGCTTTACGCCTGCACGAAGCCGGACTGAACGTCATCACGTTGCCAAAAACGATTGATAACGACGTGGCCATGACCGATGCCACCTTCGGTTTCGCGACGGCGATGGACATCGCCACCGAAACCATTGACCGTTTGCATAGCACAGCCCACAGCCATCATCGCGTCATCATCGCGGAAATCATGGGGCATCGCGCGGGCTGGCTGACGCTGGGTTCCGGCATCGCCGGCGGTGCGGATGTGATCCTCATCCCGGAAATCGCTTACGACGTGGAAAAGATTGCCGCCGCCATCAAGCAACGCAGCCGGCACGGAACTAATTTCAGCATCGTGGCCGTCGCCGAAGGCGCGATGAGCAAGGACGACGACCGCGCCATGGCTGCCGCAGAAAAAAAACTGGAACGCGCCCGCACGTTGCACGACAAAAAAGAAGCAAAGATCGAACTTGCCACGCTGGATGTCCGCCATACCGGCAACACGATGCGGCTGGCGAAGCAACTGGAAGAACTGACGCAACTGGAATCACGCGTTACCATCCTTGGTTATGTTCAACGCGGCGGCACTCCATCCGCCGCCGATCGTTTGCTGGCCACCCGTCTTGGCAGTGCCTGCACTGATTTGATTCACGAAGGGGTCTTTGGCGTGATGGTCGCCGCGCGCGGCGACGGCACGGAACCGGTGCCCTTGGAAAAAGTCGCCGGCAAGCGCAAAGCCGTTCCCGTGGATCATCCCTGGGTGGATACCGCCCGCCGGGTTGGAACGTGCATGGGGGACTAAGTCTGCAAGACAAGTACCAGAAAACATTCAACGCTCAACTTTTAACTCCGAACATTCAAGGACCGCTGCTTTGGATGTTGAATGTTTCTTCTCTGAATCTTGGGCCAGACCATAGTTAGTTTAAAACGTTCAAACTGTTTTAAAACTTTTTTGCAACTTTTTTCTTCCCATGCTGTTCACAAAAGAACTAAATACAGCCTCAGCCGCATAAGATCAAAATGACACCGTACCATTGTACGGTTTTTTTAGGCGGTGAAGGTTTGGCAGCATGGATAATGCAATCGGAAACTTGGGAGATGATTTTAGTCAGACGATCGGAAGTATTGATGGTTTGACGGAAAATCGGGATCGTAACCGGCAACTGGAAAACCTTGCCAAGCTGGAAGTGTCGCCAGAGGTCATCCACCTGTTATCCGCCGAACTGGCCAAGCGCCACCGCATCCTCCCCATAGCGACAATCAACGGAACATTGCACATCGTCACCGCCGCGCCCGGCAATCAGCGCGTGGTGGATGATATCCGGTTGCTGACGGGTTTGGAGGTTGAGGAATTCAGCGCGCCGGAAGCTGAGATCATCGAGAAAATTGCCACGTGTTATCAAGTGACCGTGGAGAAGATGATCGAAAACCTGAACCCGGAAAAAGCCGTGGTGGGCGAAGGGAAAAACCTTCACGACATCGAAGTGATGGCCAATGAACCAACGGTCATCAACCTAGTGAACGTCATCATTTCGACGGCCTTGCGGGAGCGCGCGAGCGACATCCACCTGGTACCGTTTGAAAATTCCCTGCAACTGCGTTACCGCGTGGACGGGTTGTTACAGGACAAGCCACCACCACCAAAGCAGCTTCATCCTGCACTCGTCTCGCGCATCAAGATCATGGGCGATATGAACATCGCTGAACGCTTCATGCCGCAGGATGGACATATCCAGATCAACCATCGCGGCGCGCGGGTGGACATCCGTGTGGGCACGATGCCGACAATCTACGGTGAAAGCCTGGTGATGCGGTTGCTGGAAAAAAATTCCCGCGTTTCCACGGCCGAAGAACTGGGATTAGACGCGAACCGGGCCGCCGTGCTGGCGCGGTTGGTGGAAAAACCACACGGCCTTTTCCTGACCACGGGACCGACCGGCAGCGGCAAGACGACCACGCTGTATTCCATCCTACAAAGTATTTACACGCCTGAACTGAAGATCATCACCATCGAAGACCCGGTGGAATATGAACTGCACGGCGTCGCGCAAATCCCGGTCCGCCCGAGCCGCAATTTCACTTTTGCCACCGGTTTGCGTGCGATTCTGCGGCAGGACCCCGATGTCGTGATGGTCGGCGAAATCCGCGATTCAGAAACCGCCGAAATCGCCATCCGCGCCGCGCTCACCGGCCACCAGGTTTTCAGCACGCTCCACACCAATGATGCAACCGGTGCCGTGACACGGTTGTTAGACATGGGCATTGAAGCATTTTTGATTGCCTCTTCGCTCGAAGGTGTCCTGGCGCAGCGGTTGGTGCGGAAAATCTGCCCACACTGCCGCACGGAATCTGACGTCGCCCCGGCCCTGCGCAGCAAAATCGAGGCGCTGAGCGGGCGCAAGATTGAAGGCTCGTTCTTCCACGGCGCCGGTTGCGAAGAATGCCGCCAGGTGGGTTATCGCGGCCGGGTCGGCATCTTTGAATTGCTCGCCATCACGCCGGAATTGAAGGAGATGATTTTGCAAAAGCGTTCCAACGCCGAACTAAAATCCGCTGCGCAACGCAGCATGATCACCATGCACCAGGACGCGCTGCAAAAAGCCGCCGCCGGCCTCACGTCGCTGGATGAAATCCTGCGCGTGTCATCGGGGGATCTCTCGGAATGAGCGAGTTTCGTTACCAGGCGATCGGCAGCAACGGCGCGAACGTCGCCGGCAGCATTACCGCCGAAGACCGCAAGACCGCGCTGCAACTGCTCAGTAAACAAGGTCTGTCCCCTTCCCGCCTCGAGCTGGCTTCCGGCCCGGACGCGGTTAAAAAAAGCACTTCGCCCAACTTGGCGAAACCAGCCGCTGGAGTCAGTTTTTCATTCGGCCACCGTGTCAAAAGAAAAGATATCACGGCTTTGACGCGGGAAATCAGCGCGTTGCTGGGAGCAGCGATCTCGATTCCGCAAGCGTTGGATAGCCTGGGCGAAGAAGAACAAAATCCGGCGCTTAAAGCCGTGGTCCAGCAGATTTCTGAAGCCGTCCGCAAAGGCGCAGCCTTTTCCGTTGCTTTGGAAGAACATCCCCGACTGTTCCCCAAATTGTATTCCAGCATGGTGCGCGTCGGCGAAGAAGGCGGCGTGTTGCCCAAAGTCATGGCCGATCTGGCAAATCTGCTCGAACACGAAGATGAGATTCGCAGCGAAGTGAATGCCGCCATCGCTTATCCATTGTTCGTGCTGCTCTTTGGCTTGGGCACTGTGACGGTGTTACTCACGGTGGTATTGCCGCGACTGTTCAGCATGTTGGAAGACATGCTGCCGGTGCTGCCCCTGCCCACCTTGCTTTTGCTGCGCGTCAGCGGTTTGTTTCATCACTACTGGCCGGAACTTCTGGTCGGCGTAGTGGCGGTTATTTTTATCGCGCGCTGGTATGTACGCACGCCGGAAGGCGCAAAGAATTTTGACAAACTTAAACTGCGGCTGCCCTTGATGGGACAAGTCATCCGGGCCTCGGCTTTGGGCCGGTTTGCGCGGACCCTTGGCACCCTTGTACGCAGCGGCGTTTCGTTATTACCCGCATTGAAGATTGTTGAAAACACCATCGGCAATTCCGTGTTGGCGGCCCAGATCGCCAGCGTGGCGGAAGAAACGCGCGGTGGCAATTCACTGGCGACCCCGCTGCGCAAGCTCGGCATCTTTCCGGGTACCGTGATCCAGATGATTGATGTCGGCGAACAGACCGGCACGCTCGATGAAATGCTGCTTAAAGTAGCGGACATCGAAGAGCGCCATATGCGGGCGCGGACCAAAATTCTGATCTCACTCCTCGCCCCGGCACTCATCATGGTCGTCGGCGCGTTGGTGGGATTCATCGTCATCGCCATCCTGCTGCCAATCTTCAAGATGAGCAGCGCCATCCATTAACCCTTCATTTAAAGAAATCCAACGTATGAAACTGTTATCAAAGAATGCCGCCAAATCCTCCTCATACTCATCGTCGTCCTCATCCTCGCCGGATGAGGGAAATCCGAGGATGACGATGAGGACGAGGATGAGCCGGATGCCAAAAGCCGCCTTCACGCTGATTGAAATCATGGTGGTGGTGATCATCCTCGGCATTCTGGCCGCGACCATCATCCCGCAATTCATCGGCACCACGCAGGACGCCAAGATCAGTGCCGCCAAAGCGCAAATCGCCGAAATGGATTCGGCCCTCGAACGTTTTTATGTCCACATGGACCGTTACCCGACGCCGGAAGAAGGACTGGCTGCCTTGACCACCGCACCGGCGGGTGAAGACCAAAAATGGCGCGGGCCTTACGTCAAACAGCTTCGTAATGATCCGTGGGGTAATCCGTATCAATATGTGTTCCCTGGCACGCACCATCCGACCAGCTTCGATATCTGGTCGCGCGGGGCGGATGGCGCGGATGGCGGCGACGGCGCGAATGCCGACATCGGTAATTGGTAAATGAATTGCGAACCGACATCACGGCGGCCTAACGCCTTTACGCTGATCGAACTGATGGTCGTCATCGTCATTATCGGCGTGTTGACCGCAATGATCATCCCGGAGATGAAAGGTTCCTTTCAAGATGCGTTGTTGCGTTCGACCAGCCGCGAATTGGTGGATGTTTTTGACCTGACTTACAGCCGGGCCATCAGCCTGAACCAACAGCGCCGGGTGTTGCTGGACGAAAAGACCGGACGTTATCTGGTCGAAAAACGCGTATCGGAAAACGGGCAGGAAAATTTTGTGCCGGCCAATGATATGCCGAATGGCAAAGGCGAGTTGGATTCGCGCATTGCGGTCACTTTACATCTGGCCGGTGAAAATCAGGATGCAAACGCCGCCCCGGCGCAAGGCCTTCCCGCCGACGATGAATCGGCCAGCGGTAAAGTGGCGCTGACGTTTTATCCGGATGGCACCGCCACGGCGGCCGAAATTTTGCTCCGCGACCGGCAAGGTTTCAAACTGATCCTGCGCCTCAACCCGATCACCGCCCGGGTTCACATCATCGAACCGGAAAGCGAGGCACGCGAATGAATTTTGTAAATCAGCACGCCGGGTTCCAGCAGTCTGGCTTCTCGCTCGTGGAGGTCATGATCGCCATCGTGATCCTCGGCGTCGTGCTCGTCGGTCTCACGCAAGGCATCAGCACGGCTTTAAGTTCCAGCAAGGAATCTGAATGGCAAACGACCGGCGCCCTGTTCGCCGCCGGCCAGATCGAAGCCTTGCGCGCTGCCAAAGACCTGACTGATGGCGAAACTTCCGGCACCTGCGGTGCGGCCTTGCCGCAATATAGCTGGCAACAAACGATCAGCCCGACGGACGTTGACGGCTTGCATTCGGTAGCGGTCACCGTGGCCAGGACCCAGAGCGGCACAGTGATTTACGAATTGAAAACGCTGCTGTTCGAGCCCACCGACAGCACCAATAGCCAGACCAATGGCAAAGACAAAACGCCATGAATCTGCGACACGAACAGAGCGCCCGCATCCCGGCCTTCTTAAAAGACTGTGAGGTCTCAAATCCAGAAAAAACATTCAACGCTCAACATTCAACGTTCAACACCCAAGGACACGTGGCCACGCCGCCTTCGAAGTTCGAAGTTGAATGTTCAATGTTGAATGTTAGTTCTACCTCGCCCTTGTCCCCTTGGAAGAGGATTAGATGTCAGCCGCCGCATCGTTATGATGGATTGAAAAGCTGTGAGGTCTCAAATCCAGAAAAAACATTCAACGCTCAACATTCAATGTTCAATACCCAAGGACACGTGGCCACGCCGCCTTCGAAGTTCGAAGTTGAATGTTCAATGTTGAATGTTAGTTCTGCCTCGCCCTTCTCTCTTTGGAAGAGGATTAGATGTCAGCCGCCGCATCGTAATGATGGATTAAAAAGCTGTGAAGTCTCAAATCCAGAAAAAACATTCAACGCTCAACATTCAACGTTCAACACCCAAGGACACGTGGCCACGCCGCCTTCGAAGTTCGAAGTTGAATGTTCAATGTTGAATGTTAGTTCTGCCTCGCCTTTGTCCCCTTGGAAGAGGGCCGGTTTTACACTGATCGAAGTGGTCATCAGCGCGGCGTTGATGGCGTTGATTCTCGTGAGCGCATATCTGTGCCTGAGCGCCGGTTTCAAGGCGCAGAAAATGATCGAACCCCGCGCCGAAATAATTCAAAACGCGCGCGTCGCGATGAACATTATGACCGCCGATCTGCGCGGCGCCTGCCCGTTGTCACCCGACGATAATTTTCTCGGCATGACGCGAACGATCGGCAACCTCGAGGCGGGCAATGTGGATTTTGGGACACACAACTATACTCCCCACCATGCGAACGAAGGCGATTTTTGCGAAGAAAGTTTTTATCTCGATGCGGATCCGACCACGGGACAATTGAGCTTATGGCGGCGGCGCAATCCGGCCATCGCCCTGGATCCCTTGAATGGCGGCAGCAAGGAAGAGATCGCCACCGGCGTGGCCGGCTTGCAATTTGAATATTTTGACGGATTGGATTGGTATCCCACGTGGGGCGAAGTGAAAGAGAATGGCAAAGATGCCAGTTCCAACGCGCAGGCGAGTAATCTCACCGGCCTGCCCGCCGCCGTGCGCATCACCTTGTCACTGGCGGCGGAACCCGTGAAGAAAAAATCTGAGTGGAGCACTACGGAAGAACCCCCGCCAGCACCACCATTCGTTTTTCAAACGGTGGTGTGCCTGAACCTGGCCGGCGCAGTGCCCACCAGTTCCGGCAGCACAGACAGCTCTGCTTCCACGGGAACAGGAACTGGAACGGGAGGTGTGAATTGAACCGCCACCCGAAAACATCCTCCGGCCGCGCCTCCATTCTGGTCGGCCTGCTCTGGTGTCTGGCGTTGTTGTCATTGATCGTCATCGGCGTATTGCATACGGCGCGGATGGATTTATTGGTGGTTAAAAATTATGGCGACCAGATCCAGGCCCGCTACCTGGCGCTCGCCGGCATCTCCCGGGCAGAAGCGTTGCTGTACCGCGATGCCAAGGACCGGAGCCATAGCAAAATAAATCACAACGGCAATTTCTACAATGATTCCGCCTCGTTCCGCGATGTGAAATTTGGGCGCGGCGTTTACAACGTGATCCGTCGCGGCCGCACCGATGAAAACGGCGAAATCATTTATGGCGTGAGTGATGAAGAAAGCCGGCTCAACGTGAACACGGCCGACACGAATGCGCTGGAACAATTGCCCAATCTGACCCCGGACGTGGCGACGGCGATCGTCAATTGGCGTGGCGGCGACCATTCCGCCGCCGCCGCCGAGGCACAGTATTATGCCGGGATGCAACCGCCCTATCAGCCGCGCAACGGGCCGTTTCAAACGGTGCGTGAATTATTGATGGTGCGCGGAGTCACGCCGGAATTACTGCTGGGCAAAGATCACCAGCAAAACGGACTGATCGGAGAAATCGGCGACCACCCAAATGGTTTCGTCGATAATGCTGACCTGGGTTGGGCGGCAAATCTGACGGTGGATTCATCGGTGGCGAATGTCAACGCTGCCGGCGAGGCCCGGGTGAACATCCAATCGGCAGATGAAAACGCGCTCACCGGCATCTCTGGCATCACACCGCCGATGGCCCGGGCGATTGTTTCCTATCGCGGAAAACATCAATTTAACAGCATTGCTGATCTGCTGGATGTGACGCCACAAAATCAGAATGACAACGGCTCGCAAAATTCCCGTTCGTCCGACGGTTCGGGCTCGGGAAATGTCGTCAGTGAAACTCTGTTCACCGAGATCGCCGATGATATCACCGTAAACGACAATCAGGCTTTGACGGGAGCGATCAACGTCAATACCGCCGGGCTGGATGTGCTGATCTGCCTGCCGGGGGTGACCCGCGAAATCGCGCAGGCGATCATTTCGCAACGGCAGTCCAACGGATTTTTCGCCAGTGCCGCCGAATTATTGAAGGTGCCGGGTTTGACACGGGATATTTTCAAAGGGATCGCACCGCTCGTAACCGTGCGGTCAGAAACCTACCGCATCCTGGCCGAAGGCAAGATCGCCTCCACCGGCGCGCGTCAACGCATCCAGGCCATTGTTCATATCGGGCTCAACGACATCAAACTGCTTTCGTGGCGGGAGGACGACTTGTGAAAAATATCATCAACCAGCCGGACATTTACTTCGAGATCGGCGCCAGCACGCTGCTCGCCGTCCGCGCAACGGACAGCGCCGAGTGGCCGCTGGAACGTTCGCCGGATGGGCGGCTCACGGCGGCCAGCAAAGCTGCCCTGACCGCCCAACTAAAACATTTTCTATCGCCGAAGCCGTGGCAACCGCGCGTCCGCGCCCTGTGCGCGATCAATGCCCGCGGCGTTTCCGTGCGGCAACTCTCTCTGCCCATCGGTGCGAAAGAAGAATTCCACGACCGTTTGTTGCTGCAGATCGAAAGTGAATTTCCCTTGTCACCGGATGAATTGGCCTGGGGTTATCAAACCCTCGGACGATCGCCCAGCGGCACGCTGGCGAAGCAAGACCTCCTGGTGGCGGCAGTAAAAAAAGAGATCGTGGCAGACTATCAGGAAATGTTTGCAGCAGGCCACGCGACTCCAATCTTCACGCTGGCATCCCTGGCGAGAAATTGCCTGTGCCCGCAGCCGGACGGATCGCACGCGCTCCTGGACATCGGCGAGCAACAATCGGAGCTGACCGTTTTTGCGAACGGCGTGCCGGTCAGTTCACGCATCATTTTCTGGGCGTTAGGAGCGAATCCTGATCCGCTCGCGCAAACCCTCAAAAGCAGCCTGACCGGGACAACGATTTTTATTTCCGGCAAAAACATCCCCGATGATTTTGCCGGACAATTGACGCGCCGTTTAGGCCTGAACTGGAACTGCGAGCGGCTGGCGGCCAGCCCGGATAAAAAATCTTCCGCCGCTATTTTGGGACTGAAACGGCTGGCCGGGACCAATGGCGAGCCGCCGTTGCTCATCCGCGTCAACTCAGGCCAATCCGCCGGCAGCCCAACCACTCCCGACACCAAACAATGGGTGATGCGCGCGGTGATCCTGATCGCCGCCCTGCTCGTGTTGCCCTATCTCGAAGCGATCCTGCTCAAGGCGCATCTGGCGAAAACCGTCGCCCAATATCAGACCGAAGCCGTGCGTTTAAAAATGGTGGACCGTGAGCTGGATTTTCTCCGCTACCTCAAGCAAAACCAGCCGCCGTATCTGAATGCGATGTATGTCTTTGCCCAATCGGTTTCGCCCGGCACCAAATTTGATTCGATCACCATGAACAGCCATGGCGATGTTTCCTTGCGGGCAAGTTTCGGCGGCGGCCAGCAAGTGACGGATTTCCGCTCCAAGCTGATTGACTCCGGTACTTTCACCAATGTCATCGTCGAAGAACAGTCGCCCGGACGCCATGGACCGCAGGTGGATGTACGCATGACGGCGCATTGGAAAGCCGGCGCACCCTGGCCAATCGTAAAACCACCACCGGCTGAGGCAGATAAAAACGCGGTCACCAAACCAGCACTACCGACCGCGCCGACCGTGAGAAAGGAGATGAATTGAATCCTATGAGTGAACGTGATCAACGCATCCTCCGTTACGGCAGCATCGCTGTCGCAATCTATCTGATTCTGTTTTTTGGCCGTCAGTTTTTGGAAAAGCAGCGAACGGATTACCGCAAACTGGTGACCCAGGCACAGGATCTGCGTGAGCAAAACCAGCCGTATGCCGACCGTATCGCGCTCGTAAAAAAGATGATGGATGATTACAACCTGGATCCGGCGAAATTGCGCAAGGCTTCGGTCGTGGCCGAAGCGAGTGCGGCGATCCAAAACAGCGCCAGAACCGGTGGCGTGGGACTTGGTCCCATCCGCGAATCGGCCACCAGCGGTACCAGCAAACAAGTCGCGACGATCCAGATCGAAGGTTCCGGCTCCGTGGCTTCCGTGCTGGGATTTATGAGCAATCTGGATCGGATCGGTTTTCCCCTGGTCATTGATTCCGCGCAGATCACCGCAGGCAACAATCAGCCTGGCCAGATCAAAGTCGCCCTGACCATCGTCATCCTGGATTTTGATCAATGGAAAGGAACTCCCCATGCGTAAGCACGTCCAATCCATTTTAAAACTCGTCTGCCTGATTTTGGCGGTGTTGGTGCTGTGGCAATTGATCGCCATCACGCGCCGCGTCAATCCATTGCATAACATCACCGTGCCGCAACTGCCGACGTTAACCGCCAAAACCAACAGCACCAGCAACACCCACAATACGGCTTTGAATCAACCGGTAACCGGTTCGCCTACTCTGGGCAACCTGAATAGGACCAACACGCAGCCCTCGCCGGCGACGACAACCAATTCCGCCGGAACCAATCTGGTTGTTTCGGTGCCAAACACCAACGGCGTGACGACCAATATCGTGGCCAAGACCACCCTGCTGGCGGTAGAGAAAATTAAAAAAATTGAAACGAATGCGATCATTATTTGGCAAACCAATAGCATTGACGTTGATTCGATGAAAACAGTGGCGGCAACCGGAACCAATGCCGTTTCACCATCGAATGCAACAGCCCATGCAATCGAGCTGGTTTCTGCTTCCGGCCACATGCCGCCGATGAATCGGGGCGGCATGATGGGTTTCAATCCGGGAGGTCAGCATGCAAATTTGCCGCCGGCGATCCAGGCGCAGATTGACAAGATTTTTAACAGTGAAATCTTCGGCTCCGTACCGCACCCGATGCCGATGGCGTTGATCGGCATTGCGGGTGACGTGGCCTTTTTGCGCGCGCCAGACGGGCAAAGCGGCATGGTCAAGCTGGGCGATTCGCTGGGCGAAATCAAACTGGTGCGCATCGGCATCAACCGGGTTTTGGTGGAACAGGATGGACAACAAAAAGAACTGACGATTTTTGACGGCTACGGCGGCGAGAGCCTTTTGGATAAACAAGGAGGAACGAATAATGAAATTCACAAATAAACCCAGGCAATTTTCCAGCGCAACGGCGTTTTTCAGCCTGCTCACCGCACTGATCGTTGGCGGCTGGCCCGCGACACTTCAGGCGCAACGCATCGTCAACCGGTTTCCGCCCGGCATGCCCATGCCGATGCCGCCGATGAACTCCGATAACAATTCGTCCCAAAAAACGGATTCCGGTGGTAAAGGTTCGGGGCCGTGGATCCCGTCCGAGTCCTTAACCGCCGCCGATTCCACCGGCTCGACCAATGACATCCAGTTAAGTTTTCAAGGTGCGAACATTGACATGATCGTGCAATGGCTGGCGCAGACCACGGGCAAAAGCGTCATCAAGAGCGCACAAGTGCAATGCCAGTTGACCATCAACAGTTCCAAGAAGATGCCGCCGCGCGAAGCCCTCAACCTGGTGTACCGGGCACTGGCTTTGGAAGGTTATTCGGTGATCGAGTTCAAGAATTCCATCATGATCGTGCCCCAGGGCAAGGAGCCACAGATGAGCCCGGAATTACTGGACAGCTCCAGCACCAATGTGCCGGAAGGCAACCAGCGGCTGATGAAGGTTTTTTCATTGAAACACTTGCAGGCTTCTGAAGTGAAAGATCGGCTCAGCACGGTGCTTTCGGACAAGGCCACGGTTTTTGTGGATGAACAGGTGAACCAGATCATCATCACGGATTACAACGACAATCTCCGCGCCGCCAGCCGCCTGATCGCCGCGCTGGATACGGACACGCCGGATGATGTGACGGTGCGCGTGCTGCCGTTAAAGAACATGTCCGCCGCAGATTTGGTGAAGGAAGTTGGGCCGCTGTACCAAAAGAATGGCGGTTCGAGCAAAGATTCCGTGCAGATCTCTGCCGACCAGCAATCGAACGCGTTGTTGATCCTTTCCAGCGCGGCCAATTTTAGCGTCATTCAGCAATTCGTCGCCTCGCTCGATACCGAACAGGCGCAAGACAAAGTAATGCGCACGTTCACTCTCAAAAATGCGGATGCCCAGGATGTGGCCAAACAATTGCAAGACCTCAACAACAGTGCCGGCAGCGTTACGACGCGTTATTTTTATAATTTCGGCGGCTCCGACAACAATAACGACACCAAGAAAATGACGGTGGTGGCCGATCGCCGCCGCAACGCTGTCATCATCCAGGCCCCGCCGGCGCAAATGGACGCCATCGGCAAAACCGTTGAAGAGCTGGATGCGCCGGTCAACGATGGCAGTCTCGCGCCTAAAATCTATCCCATGAAATATGTCAGCGCCGCCGACATTGAAGATGTGTTGAATGAATTGTTTTTGAAAAAGACCCAGCAGCGGGCTTATTGGGATTTCTTCGGCGATGATTCCGATACTTCCACGCCTGACCGCGATGTGGGCCGGCTTTACGGCAAAGTACGCATCACGAGCGAACCATATTCGAACGCGCTGATCGTCACGGCCAATTCGCAGGAAAACTTGATGGCAGTGGAAACCATCATTAACCAATTGGACCAACCTTCGGAAGCAGCAGAAAGCACCCTGCATATCGGATTGCGATTTGCCAAGGCGGATACCCTGGCGAATAGTATCAACGTTCTATTTGCGAAAAATGGCTCGCCGCCGTTGCGGTCAACGCCGCAGAACAATCAAAATAATCAAAACAATCAGTCGGATCCATCGCAGCAAAATACGCAAACCACACCGGCGTCCACGGGGTTTGATCTGAGTACGGAAACCAAATTGGATGGTTATTACCCGTGGCTCGGCGGCCAGCCGGACAATACCGGCTCGCGTTCATCATCCAATGATCGAGGTACTCCCCGTCCGGTCAGCGATCTGGTGGGCCGTGTACGCGCGATCGCGGATAACCGCAGCAATGCCTTGTTGATTTCCGCCAATGTCCACTTTTTCCCGCAAATCTTGAAATTGATCGATAGTCTGGATCAGCAAGCCGATCAGGTTATGATCGAAGCCCGACTGGTGAACGTCTCCAGTGATTTTCTGGATCAACTTGGCGTGCGTTACTCGCCCAACGGGGCCCAGGAATTTTCCGGTGATGACCTGGATAATTCCATCATCGCCAATGTAGCTGCGAACTACGTGAAAGGTTTTGGGGGAAACACGACCGTCAACACGCCTTCGACTTCCGTTGGCGACATCACGCAAGCCCTGGCTTCCTTACGTTCTGGCGTGCTTTCCAGCTCGGTCAGCATGGATTTCCTCATCCAATTCCTGCATCGCACCACGGACGCAACGGTGATTGCAGAACCACAACTGAATATCCGAGACAATGAAACCGGAAAATTATTCGTCGGGCAGGAAGTGCCGATTCCTGCGAACAACCAAGTCTCATCAGTTGGTTCCAGCACCACGAGCATCACCTACAAGGAGGTCGGGGTGACCTTGGAAGTCACACCGCATATCAATAATTCGGGTGATGTGGAATTAAAGATCCATGCCGGTTCTTCTACGGTTGTCCCCGGGCAAGTCGTGCTGGGCGGCGCCGTTTTCAACACGGCCAATTTCCGCACGGATTTGACCGCTAAAGACGGTCAGACTCTGGTGCTTGGCGGCATCATCCAAAAACAGACTTCCAACCTGACGCGCAAGACGCCGTGGCTCGGTGATATTCCCGGACTCGGCTGGGCGTTCAAGAATAAGGACAATAGTTCACAAGAAGTTGAGTTGATGGTATTCCTGCGCCCGCATGTCCTCCACACACCGGAAGATGCGAAACAAATCTTGAACGACATCGGCAAACAGGCGCCGTTGGTTAAAAAATGGTATGATGAGCAGCACACCAATGAAATTCCGCATGATGCCAGCCCAGAAAAATCCGACAAATAGCTTTGGGAAACTTTTTTTGACAGAATGGACAGAATTTCAAAATCCGTGGTCCATGTGTAATTTGAACCGTTTGGTAACGCGTTTGTTTTAAGAGTCCCCTCTCCCGTAGGGGGAGAACTGATTCAGAGCTAACATTCAACATTGAACATTTAACTCTGAACTTCGAAGGTAGGGCGACCACGCGTCCTTGGGCATTGAATGTTAAATGTTGAGCGTTGAATGTTTTTTCTAGAGTGCCGGAGAAGGCCGGGATGAGAGAGACCGCGACTTGCCCAAGGCGGTGATGCTTTAACCGCCGAGACGCTGAGAAAAACTTACTCAGCGTCTCGGCGGTTAAAACTTCCCTGCTTGGTTTCTTAGTGGTTAAGACGAGGACGAGAATGAGGATGATTTAACTTTTGCGGCGGTCTGTGACCCCCACTACCGGGTTTTGCCGAGGTCTTTACTTCTTAAAAACGCCGCTATTATTTGTCATTTTCTTAAATTCCTGCTGTAAAATCGTGTAAATCTCATTGAATGAATAAGGTTGATAACCGTTCCAACTTGTCCGATACGATTCAGGAAACGGAATGATAATATCATTCGTCTCGCCATGAAGCCAAAGCCCTGTAATTGAAGTTATCCGCAAGAAACGCACCTCGTAGTCGGATTTTTCAACTTGTGGCAATGATTTTGCCTTTTGATATGCTACCCATAATGGATCAGGCTGTTTCGGATCATCACTGGAAATACGAGCGGTTATTTTCCAACGGCAATGACTATCCAATTCCACCTCCAACATTCCAACCATGTTTGTGCCACATAGCATCATGCAATCCCAGAAGTTTGTTCCAAACTTCGTTATGAAGGCGTTATCATGCAGCAATGGGGAGACCGCATCAGGAGGCATTTCCCCGGATAAAATAGATTGATAACCAATGTTGTAAGATTTGAAAACTGGTGTGGTTGTTAATTTTTCAATCGGACAATCCTGAAAAAGCTGAAAAAAATAGGATTGTGATTTATATAAATCAAGCAAGTCTTGATGGGTTATTTGCCCGCAACCTTCCGGAAGTTTTGGGAAAACAATGGCTGCCTCACTGCAATTTTCCCTCATCCCGTCCAAACACGTCACAACAAAACAGACTACAATCACGAAAAACTTTGAAGCTTTATTCAGCATAAAAATTTCATTGATGGGGCGACTTTCGGTCAATTTACCAAAACATTCAACACCGAACCCCGAAGGTAATCGAACGTCGGGGACCGATTATGGAGTGCGGCGACAGGTCGCCGCTTTGAACGACGAGACATGTCTCGTCGAGGGAAAGCGCGGACATGTCCGCGCACTCCAAGGACGCGTGCTCATCGCAAGCCGCACGTCGCAGCCTCCTTTGGCATTCAAGGTTCGTTGTTTTTCCGGGACGATCTCATCGTCATGCTCGTCCTCGTATTGGCCTGTACTTTTTAGTTAGAGACTCCTCACGTCGTCTCCTACAAAATCAGAAATCAGCCTCGGCCTCAACCTTTGACAATCGTAGCACCGGCGGCGGGATGCGAACTGAAGATGATCGCTTCCAAACCGGTTTTCACCAGGTATTCCTCAGCGATCACCTTTGTGATGGCCGCAATGGCATCAGCTTGCACCAAGGCGACCGCGCAACCGCCAAAGCCGCCACCGGTCATGCGGCAGCCATAGACACCGCCCTTGACCCCAATATCTTCGGCAATTTCCACGACCGCATCCAATTCTTTGCAACTGACCTCGTAATCGTCGCGCAGAGAATAATGGCTGGCATACATGAATTGCCCGACCGTCAGCCAATTGGAATGGCGGATGCCTTCCGCAGCATGCAGCGTGCGTTCGATCTCACCAATGACGTGGCGCGCACGGCGATAGACGATATCCGTCATCTTGCCTTTGGCTTTTTCGAGTTGATCGGGCGTGGCATCGCGCAAGGAAGCGACGCCAAGAATTTTCGCCGCCTCTTCACATTCCGCCCGGCGCTTGGCGTATTCGCCCGAACCCAATTCGTGCTTCACGTTCGTGTTCACAATCAGCAGCGCGACGGACGGATCATCCATCGGCACCAGTTGCGTTTCGCGGGTGCGGCAATCCAGCAGAAGCAGATGACCTTCGCGGCCCAGCGCAGAAATGAATTGATCCATGATGCCGCAGGGAACGCCGGCAAATTCATGTTCCGCCTTTTGCGCGATCAAGGCTTTCTCCACCGGATCAATGCGCTTGCCGGTTGCAGCTTCCATCAACGTGCCGGTGCAGACTTCGAGGGCAGCGCTGCTGCTCAAGCCGCCGCCGAGCGGCACGGTGGACATGAAAGCCACATCCAGCGCGGGAATCGTTTCACCGCGCCGTTGAAAACCGGCAAAAACACCCCGCATGTAATTGGACCATTTCGGCGACCCTTTGATCACCGGCGCCGTCACGTCAATCGTCGCTGTTTCCTTGAATTGCGTGTCGTAAATGGAAACGTTTCCCGGCGTGGCGGCCGTATCCGCAGCCATGATGGCGTAACGTTCGATGGCCATCGGCAGCACAAAGCCATCATTGTAATCCGTGTGTTCGCCAATGACATTGACGCGTCCGGGCGCCGCCACGATCCAGCGCGGTTCGCGACCGTAATGTTGCTTAAATTCAGCGGTGATGTGTGCGGCGAGTTCTTTAAGGGTCATGGCTTTAAATAAAATTGCGCCGGAGAAAGTAATTTTCCGGCGCGTTGAAAGCAATCCAGCAGTTCAGGCGCCCGGCGGATTTTTCCGGCCGCTGATCGCGCCGAACAGCATCGCGCCGCCGAACACCAGCAACACGATGCCCCAGATGAAGTTGATGTTGACCGCGCTGCCGGACACTTGCACGGTGGACACAGTGCCTTCGCAGGCACCATAGGCGGTGAGCAAAACGCCGATGAGCGTGAACATGAGGCCGATCGGCCAGCGAATATCTAATCCCATAAAATAATTTCCTTTCAGGTCGTTTGGTTCACCAGAAAATGATGTTCAAAATGATGCAGCAAAACAGCAGCACCAAACCGAGGATGGCCGGGCGGCGATACCATGGCTGATTGGTATCCACGATTTTCGGCGTGAGCGAATAGACCAGGCCTTTCAATTCTTCATCGGTCTTGGTGCGGGCCGTGGCCAGCGAGATGACCAGTGTCAGCACCAAACAGACGGTGAAGGCAAACGCCGCCAACCAGAAATTCTGGGCCATTTCACTCGGGAAAACTTTGGCGACTTGAACATAACCCCCTTTGACCCAGGTAACCGCATGGCCGGCAGCATCCACATTGCTTTGCACCGTGGTCAACGCATGGAAGACCGTGGAACTGATGATGCCCCCCAGAAGCCCGAGGAAAGCGCCGGTACCCGTGGCCCGTTTCCAGAACATGCCGAGCAGGAAAGTCGCAAACAACGGCGCATTCACAAAGCCGAACACCAATTGGATGATGTCCATCGCATTGTTGAACATGGCGGCAAAATAAGCGGTGCCGATGCTCAACACGATCCCTACCACCGTGATGAATTTACCCATCCAGTAATAATGCTTATCACTTTTGCCCTTCGCGAAATATGCCTGATACAAGTCGTATGTGAATACGGTATTGAACGCGGTCACGTTGCCGGCCATGCCGGACATGAAGGAGGCCAGCAAGGCTGTCAGCGCCAGGCCGAGCAGTCCGGGCGGGCAATATTTTTTCACCAGCGAGAGAATGACGTTGTCGTAATCATTTTCCGCCACGCTGTTATACAAGCCTTTTTGAATGTCAGCATCGGACAACTTACCCGCCGCATTGGCCGCGATGAGGGAAGAGACCTTGGCCTCGTCAATTTTCTTGCCCAACGCCGTGCCGACGGCTTTCACCGCCACAGCCGGATCGGCCGGATTGGCGCTTTTCACTGCGGCCATCGCATCATTGTATTTGGCTTGAGCGACGAAAGGCGGCGGAATGCGGTAATCTTTGTCCGGCATCGTCATCAACGCCGCGGCGATCATGCCGGGAACGATGACCAGAAACGGGAAAAGCATTTTGGGTACGGCTGCCACGAGCGGCGTATTGCGCGCCGCCGCCATATTTTTCGCCGCCATCGCCCGTTGGACGACCAGAAAATTGGTGCACCAGTAACCAAAGCTCAGCACGAAGCCGAGGCCGAAAACCATCGCGAAGATATCCACGCCCATCGGGTTGTGCGCCGACCCGGCCAGCAACGGCTTCCAGGCGCTCGTCCACGCATCCGGGGCAAACGTGGTGCCGGCATCCTTGAGATAAAGCGCTGCGGGATTGACGGCCACCGGTTCCAACGCATGATTCATCGCGTGCCAGCCGCCCACATCTTTCAAGCCAAGATAAACCACCGGGGCAAAGCCGAGGACGATCATAAAAAATTGCAGCACTTCGGTATAGATCGCCGAGGTCAAACCACCTTTCAAAACGTACAGCAAGACGACAATGGAACAGATCCACAGGTACGCATCGTAGCTGCCCAGATGAATCGGTCCCAAGTCCAAGTGCGGTTGCCATGGCAGCAGGCCCGTCAATAATTTGGCCAGCGCGTTGATGGAAATGCCGGACGCAAAAATGGTCATGACGGCAAACGCCACGGAATTCAGAAAGCGGACGCGTTCATCGAAACGCATCTTCAGATATTCAGGAACGGAACGGGCTTTGGAGCCGTAATAAAACGGCATCATGAACACCGCCAGGAAGATCATCGCGGGAATCGCGCCCACCCAATAAAAATGCGCCGTGGAGATACCGTATTTCGCACCGCTCGCCGCCATACCGACGAGTTCCAACGCACCCAAATTGGCCGAAATAAACGCCAAACCGGTGACCCAGGTCGGGATTGAACGGGCGGACGTCAGGAAGTCTGACGACGTCTTCATGTAGCGCGCCAGCGTCCAGCCGATCCCTAAAACGAAAGCGATGTAGGCAAAAAGAATGGCATAGTCAATATGATGCAGTTGAATCGGTTGCATAGGTATGGTGTCGAGCAGGAATTTTGCGTTTTGTACCGGCAAAGTCAATTTCCATTGTCAGCGTCCGCGCATTTATCCCCCGCCCTGAGCGCCGCAAACCGGGGGGAAGCAAGGCACGGAACGGAAAGATTTTTTAACCACGGATGGACACAGATGAACACGGATGAGGAGAGAAAAACATTTTTGACGCGAATCACACGAATTTTCACGAAATGAGCCGCCAAGATGCCAAGGCCCCAGACGGAAAAGCACTTTTAGACAGAATTACAGAATTAACAAAATGAGGCTAAATCAACATTATTCTGATCATTCTGTAATTCTGTCAAAAATCCCAGCTTGATGTCTTTGCTTGGCGGTTAACACGACAGCAAATCGTAAATCCGCAATCGCAATCGCAAATCAAAAATCAAAAATTAAAAAACCCAATGCCTAGAGCCCGCAGCCCAGAGCCTCACTTGCTCACTTACTGTCATTCAGCAGCTTGGCTTTCTCTGCTTCATACTCAGCATCCGTGATGGCGTGGGCGTCTTTGGCGTTTTTCAGGTCAATCAACTGCTGGCCGAGCGAGGGCTTTTGCGCTTCGCTTTTGGCGCCGCCACCAACTTGCAAGCCAATGCAGCCGGTCAATAAGGTCGCGGTCGCCACGCTGATCAATAACGGCGTAAATAATTTTTTCATCGGCTTTATTCTGGGATTGGCCCGGAACTTTTCCGTTCCGTCGTTGGCATGAGTTTTACTCTGCTCCCAGCCAGATTCTTTGCCAAGCTAAATCCATGGGCATGAGCCATCCGCCAGACGGCTTTGATTTGACGAGTTCGCGTGCGGGTGTTAAAGATTTTCCGATGTCGCACATGCTTCAAATTCTATGACTACTGCCAAAAAGCCCAAATTTTCCCGGATTTTGCTCAAATTAAGCGGTGAATCGCTCGGCGACACCAATGGCATGGGCATTTCGCCCGAAGCCGTGCAACACATGGCCGAACAGATCTGCGAAGTGCGCGAACTCGGCGTGCAGGTCGTCGTCGTCAGCGGGGGCGGCAACATCTTTCGCGGCCTTAGCGGCAGCGAACGCGGAATCGAACGCGCCACGGGCGATTACATGGGCATGCTGGCGACCGTCATCAACTCACTCGCGTTGCAGGACGCGCTGGAAAAACTCGGGGCTCCTACCCGCGTGCAAAGCGCCATCGCCATGTCACAGGTGGCCGAACCGTTCATCCGCCGCCGCGCTGTGCGTCACTTGGAAAAAGGTCGCGTCGTCATCTTTGGCGGTGGCACGGGCAATCCTTATTTTTCCACCGATACCGCTGCTGCCCTGCGGGCCAATGAAATCGGCGCGGAAGTCATCTTGAAAGCGACCAAAGTGGATGGCATCTACGATTCCGATCCCAAGAAAAACCCCAAGGCCGTGCGCTTTGAACGGATTTCCTACCTGGACGCGTTGCAAAAACAATTGAAGGTGATGGATTCCACCGCCTTCTCGCTGTGCATGGACAATAAAATGCCCATCATCGTGTTTGATTTCTTCAAACAACATAATCTTCGCCGCGTCGTGCTGGGCGAAAAGATCGGCACCCTGGTGACGAGCTGATTTTAAAGCGATCATGGAGGATGGAGAATCGAAAATAGCGCCCGCGCGAAAGTCTTTTGCCATCATCCATCATCAATTCTCTATCCTCGTTTAAGAAACATCTTCGTTTAAAAAATGCCTGAATTGCCTGAAGTCGAAGTGCTGGCGCGTTTTCTACGTCCGGCTTTGCACGGAAAAACCATCCGCGACGTGCTGGTACGCCGGGAAAAGGTGCTGCGCCCGACTACACTCAAGCAATTTCGCCAGGCCCTGGTGGGCGCCACCTTCAAAGGCCTGACACGGCGCGGTAAATATTTCCTGTTTGAGCTGCAATCCTCGAAGCCGGACCAAACTGTGACCATGCTAGGCCATCTGGGCATGACCGGAAAAATGTTTCTGGCCGCAAAAAGCGAGCCCCTGCCGAAACATGCCGCCGTCATCCTCGACCTGGGCGAAACCCGGTTCGTTTACGAAGACACACGTTATTTTGGCCGGATGACTCTGGAATTGTCTTCGATTGCCAAGCTTGGACCGGAACCGTTGGTGGCCGCGTTTTCACCGGAGATCTTTGCCGCCAAGTTAAAATCGTCACGCCAGGCCATCAAAGTGAAGCTGCTGGATCAAGCGCTCGTCACGGGCGTCGGCAACATCTATGCCAGCGAAGCGCTGTTCCGCGCGAAGATCTCGCCCAAGCTCGCGGCCAACAAGCTGACGTTTGCCCAGGTCAAGATGCTTTGCCGCCGGATCAAGGAAGTTTTGACTGAAGCCATCGAGTTCGGCAGCACGGTACCGGTCAATTTTTCCGGTAAAAAAACGGATGGACTGTTTTATTTTGGCCGGGCCGTCGGTGTACCGGACTTTTACGTCGAACGATTGCGCGTGTATGATCGCGCAGGAAAGCCCTGTAAACGCTGTGGTTTTCCGATCAAACGGATTGTGCAGGCGGCGCGCAGCACCTTCTTCTGTCCGAAGTGTCAAAAAGTTTGACGAATGGATTTGACGAGCGCCGTGATGATTTGTAGATTACGCGCCCGTTTGTGTTCCAGAGTAGCTCAATGGTAGAGCACGCGGCTGTTAACCGTGTGGTTGTAGGTTCGAGCCCTACCTCTGGAGCCAATGTTTACGGCCATGTCAGTGACGCCAGTTCCTACCTCTGGCGGTGGTACCGAGAGCCTAGAAGCCGTGCTGCTTCAATTGGTTGCTATGGTTACTGACTATTTGGCTTGCTTCAGAAAGCCTTAACCCATTTATTTATCGGCCAGAAGCCCACTTTCAAACCATCAAGCAAATCCAAAATGAAGCTTATCAAAGATAATTTAACGGAAAATTTCGAATTATCCATTGAGGTCATTGATGCCAAATTTGGCCAAGGCTATGCACAAGCACATCCAGAATTGATTGGTGGTTTCATGCAAGCCGCCGCCGTTGATTTACTGATGCAAGAGTTAAGAGAGAAGCTCGTTGAGTTAATCGACAAGCCATAAAAATCGTAAACACTACAATACTATTGACCGACCTCTTTAAGATAATACCTAAGCAACATTTTTAAATTTTATTCTCGGTTTCGAGGCATGGCAATTTCCGTTAATATTTATAAAGAGCGGCAGTTAGTGATTAATCCAATTTTTCACGCGCTCTATGCAACTGGGCATGTCGTCGCGCAACTGGTAGACCCAAAATCGCATGACGTCCCAACCAAGTTCGATCATGCGCATGTTTCGAAGCTGGTCGCGCCGAAGCAGTTCGCCATTCCATGATCGGTGATATCTCTCTCCATCCACTTCAATGTTGAGTTTACGTCCATCGACATGCACTGCAAAATCGAGTAGGAATTTTTCCTCGGCATACTGCGGAATAGGATGGATACCCACCTCCCACAGCTTCCGATAAAACAGACGTTCCCAGTCAGAAACGAGTTCCGGTTTGGCTACCGCTGGATATTCCGGCCCCAAATTTATCTCTATACCACCGTCAAGCTGCCGATTATTGGTATGTGTTTCAATGTAATCAGCGAATGCGGAAAGATAAGCAACACCTAAGGTCTTTGCCGCACCTATATCCCCCACAACAATCAATGCCGCGCGGGCACGCGTAATGGCAACGTTGAAAAGATTACCAGTTTTTTTCAGAAATCCCAGAGCTCCGTCAGGAATGTTTTTTGAAATGACTGGTGAGAAAATAATAACATCGCGTTCATCTCCTTGGAATTTATGGACAGTATCAACAAGCAGATTAAGCTGTTGTAAAAGAATGGCCGCTTGTGGATGGGAATTCACCAGGTCACGAATACGGTTTGCCTGCGCACGGAAAGGCGTAACAACACCCACAGTCCCTTGGTAGCCCTGTTGAATTCCCAATCGTTCAATTTCTGCGAGAACTGCTTGTGCCTCCATTTCATTTAGCGCGCCAGAACCAGGTCGAGTCACGATACCGGAAACATTCAGCCATCGTACGCTAGGTTCGTCTAGCGCTGGTCGGCGTAATCGCTCGTATTTAGTAGCAATACGAAGGCGGCCTTCGTAGAAATGACGGTTTGAGAATTCGATGATGTCTCCGTGAGACCGGTGGTGGTCTCGCAGCATAATTATGTCATCCCGTCCAGCCATCGGACTGGCAAGGTCGAATACCGAATTTTCCGAGTAGGCCCAGTTGGCATACCCATCAGCCAAACCATGCTTGTATAATAACTCGCGGTCACGGCGCGGCTGTATGGCGCTGATGTGTCGCAATTGCTTCGGGTCGCCGATAATCACTGCCGCCTTCGCTCGGAACAGCA
>DASYEY010000018.1:0-25776 GCA_036498725.1 Verrucomicrobiia bacterium
CAGCCTGGCCAAGCAGGGCAACGGCAAGTTGATTATTGATAACAGCGGCATCAACGACTTCAGCGGCGGCGTCAATATCGCTGGTGGGGCAATTCAGATCGGCAATAACGATGCCAGCGGCAATCTTCCCGCTGCTGGAAATATCTTGAACAATGGGGCACTGGTTTATGCGCGGGTTGATACGGTTACGATTTCCAACGTCATCGCCGGTACGGGCACGTTGACGAATAATGGCAGCGGCACCTTGGTTTTGGCCGGTGCCAACACATTCAGCGGCGCAACCGTCGTTTCGCAAGGCACATTGCAGATCGCAAATAATTCCGCCCTGGGCACGACGAATGGACCAACCATCATTGCCAGCGGAGCGACGCTGGACATCAACGGATCAGCGGGTAATACCCGCCGGCTGGGGGGAGAACCGATCGTAATTTCCGGCAGTGGAGCAAGTGGTGCCGGGGCATTGATCAACAACGGCGCGGATACTTTTCCCGCCATGTCCTCTGTGACTCTAGCCGGTACGGCAACTATTGGCGGAGCAGGGCGCTTGGACATCCGGCCTTTGACCGGCACCGATCCGGCCACGAGTCAATTACTCACTTCTGGCAACGCCTACAATCTCGTCAAAGCGAGCGGCAACTTCTTTGGCATCTCCGACAGCACGATTGATCCGATGCTCGGTGATATTGATATCCAGGGCGGCACCTTCAATTTCCAGGGCAATAACACGAGCCTGGGCAACCCGGCCAATACCTTGACGGTTGAATCCGGGGCAACATTTGAGCTGTATGCCGCCACCAACTTGGTGAATAAAAATATCGTTGTCGCTGACAGTGCCTACATTCTCAATGGCTCCGGCGCGAATACAATTATCGGGCCCATTACTTTACAGGATGTCGGATTCATCAATGTGGGCGGCACCAGCCTGACATTGAATGGGTCATTGAACGGCGGTGGAATTATGTCCCTGAACGGCCTCGGCCAGTTGATTGTGAATGGCAATGGTTCCGCCTTTACCGGTTCGGAGAATTTGAATTTCGGCACGTTAACCGTGAACGGCATCCTGGGCGGCAATATCACCGGCCTGCCCGGCACGACCTTCTCCGGCAGCGGCACGAACCTTGGCTCAGCCGATCTTTACGGGAATGTCTATCCGGGCGGCGCCAATGCCGCAGGCACATTGACTTTGGGTTCGCTGACATTGGAATCCGGGGCGGCGCCGGCGTTTGACCTAAGCGGAACGAATTCCGATAACGGCGGCTTCAACGATGCGATCCAGGTCAATGGCGACTTGATTGCGAATGGCAATACGATCAATGTGAACTTCCTGCAAGGCCAGCCGCAAGACGGCGTGTATCACCTGTTCAATTACACAGGTTCACTGGTCAACGGCACGAATAGCAGTTTCAGTCCGACCGTTGGCGTCGCGGGTGGGGCGTCGCGTTTCGGCCTGGTGCTGGATTACAACACGCCCAATCAAATCAACCTCGATGTCACCGGTGGTCCGGCCAGTGTGGTTTGGAATACCACCGGTAGTCCGTCTTGGGATACATTCTCTTCCCAAAACTGGTCCAACCTGACCACGCACGTATCGCCCGATTATTTTTACAGCGGCGACAGTGCCTGGTTTACTGATTTGCCCGGCGTGGTGACGAATGTCACCATCAATGGCGTCGTTTCGCCGTCGGTGCTGACCAATGATGCCAGCACCAACAATTTCAACTTCAGCGGCAGCGGAAAAATCACCGGCAGTTCAAGCATCGTAAAGACGGGTGCGAGCACGATGACGCTCGGCACGGTCAATGACTTCACCGGCAACGTATTGGTTTCCGGCGGCAGCCTCCAGATGAACGCCAACGGCGCGCTCGGGGCCACCAACGGATCCGTAACGATTACCAACGGTGGGACGCTTGATATTGGCGGGCCAAGTTTTGCCGTGAATACCGTGACCACGGGATTAAAACAATTCTATGTCTCCGGTTGGGGTGTCAACAGCAACGGCGCGATCATCAATTCATCGGTGAATTATCAATATGCCGCAAACGATCTGATGACGATCACGCTGCAGGGTGATACCGCCCTCGGTGGACCGGGTATCGCAACTCCGGGCAACGGCAATGTTGCCGGACGTTGGGACATGCGCGCGGGCAGTTTGGGCAACCCGGTGCTGAGTACTTCCGGGCAAGCGTACAATCTGTATAAAGTGGGTTCCAACCAGGTCGTGTTGATGAATGTTACGGTGGATGCTGCGCTGGCAAACATAGATGTTCGGCAAGGTTTCCTGGAAGTCCAAGGCCCCACCACCTTGGGAAATACCGCAAGCAATCTGACGGTTGAAGCCGGGGCGACATTCGGCATGTATGCCAGCACGACCAATTTGAATAAAAACTTTATTTTGAATGGTGACGGCCAGACTTACAGCATCTTCAGTGAAGGCGGCGGCAATGTGATTGCCGGTCCGGTCACCTTGAATGGTTCCTGCATCCTGGGCGCCACCACGGTTCTGACCAATCTGAACACCATCAGCGGCAGTGGTAGTCTCGTCAAATTCGGTGCCAGCATATTGTATTTGTTCGGCACAAATACTTATACCGGCAGCACGCTGGTCAGCACCGGCACGGTGGCTTTGGTCAATACCGGGTCCATTCTGGCCAGCACTAATCTGACGGTTTCTGCCGGAGCAACGTTGAGTGCCAGTGGACGCACTGATGGGCAATTGGCTCTGGCTAGCGGCCAAAATTTGAACGGCTTCGGCACGGTGGCTGGTAATCTGGCTGCCAATATCGGGTCAACCGTCGCGCCGGGTTCAACTGCAACCATCGGCACGTTGACGGTCAATGGTTCAGCTACGCTTGGCGGTATGACGACCGTAAAAATTGATAAAACCGGCAATACCAGGGATTTGTTGACCGCCGCTGGTGCCATGAATTATGGCGGCACGTTAAATGTCGTAGCCCTGACAGGAGCCTTCGCCTTAAACGACAGCTTCAAGGTCTTTAACGGCACCAGCTATTCGGGCTCATTCACCATCAATCCGGCAACCCCCGGCAGTGGTTTGATTTGGGATACATCCAGTTTAAATCTTAACGGCACGTTGAAGGTTGCCAGTGCCGTGAATACCACCCCGACCAACATCGTCGTCGTCGTCAGCGGCGGCAACCTGAACTTATCCTGGCCGCCGGATCATACGGGCTGGCGGTTACAGGTGCAGACCAATTCGTTGACCACCGGGCTCGGCACGAACTGGGTGGATGTACCCGGTTCTGCAGCCACCAATGCCATCAGTATTCCGGTCAATCCGACCAACGGTGCCGTATTCTATCGCATGGCTTATTGATCAGTAATGATATTTCAAGTTTTGGCCGCCATGCTTGGCATCAAGTTGGCGGCCAAAACTTTGAGGATGAGTCAAATGATTAAATGACTGACAAGCTCTGAAACTTTTTTAATATAATGACGTCCACCATTTAATGAAAATCCCAACTCAATTTTTTTCAGCCTGTATTACATTTATTACTCTAATGACGGTGACTGGCGTCAGCGTGGCCGCCAGCGCACAGGATAAAGTTAAAATCACCGGCGGCATTACGGATGCTGAGATCAACGACGTTATTGTCCGCGTAGCCAGGCATCAACTTCATCCTTTGGCTGAAGGCGATTATGCGGCGGTCAAATCTGTGGCTGAAGCGAAGACCGCCAAAGTGCCGGCCGGAATCGCCTGGAGCTATCCCTGGGGGGTGACGCTGTTTGGCCTGGAACGCTCGACAGATATCACCGGTGATAAGGAAGTGGATCAATTCGTTCGCGAGCACAATCTGATCTGTGCCAATTACTATGATTGGCTGGCGGGATTGGAAAAACAATTTGGCAAGACAAATGCCTCAACTTTCGTGCGCAGCACGAAGATCAAACCGCTATTCAACCTTGGCAACCTGGATAGCTGCGGCGCGATGGGCAATGAGATGCTTGAAAGCATGCTGCGTCATCCTGATCAGGTCATGCCGGCAGAAAAAGCCGTCGTGGAACGCATCGCGAATTGGGTGACGGTCAAACAGCAACGCCTGCCGGATGGAACCTTGTGGCGTCCGACTTCCGGCGGCACGCTCTGGCCGGACGATCTTTACATGGGTGGTGTGTTTTTGGTGCGTTACGGAATTTACACGCATGAGCAAAAATATATTGATGACGCTGCGAACCAGATCATCCATCAGGCGGCCGTGGAGGCGGACGCTGACGGACTTTGGTTCCATGGCTATTTCACGGCAGAGAAAAAGCATGCTCCGTTCAAATGGGGGCGTGGCAATGGCTGGGTGACGGTGACGATGGTGGAAACATTGGCGGCCATGCCCGAGAACGATCCCTTGCGTCCGCAAGTGCTCGACATTTTGCGCCGGCAAATTGACGGTCTGAAAAAAGTGCAGGCACCCGGCGGCATGTGGCGGCAAGTGTTGGATAAACCGGAATTATGGGATGAGACCAGTTGCACGGCCATGTTTGCGTATGGCATCGCCAGCGCAGTGAACCACGGCTGGATTGACGCCACGAATATGGCGGTGGCGCGCAAGGCTTTTGCCGCGATCGCAAAAAATGTGACGGCCGAGGGCGTGGTCAAAGGTACTTGCGAGGGAACCAATATCGGAAAGGAACTGGACTATTACGTCAAACGCCATCAGCCGGATGATGATTTGCATGGCCGGGGCGTGACCTTGCTGGCCGGCGCGGAAATTTTACGCGCCGCCAAAAAATAATCCCAACCATGAAACAGTTCGCAAAAATCAGCGGCCTGCTCGGATTGGCTTTGGTCCTGTGCCGGATTTCTTTCGCGCAGAATGCCGGGGTGAATCTATTCAACGGCCGGGATTTTTCCGGCTGGAAATTTTACATGCGGACCAATGCCGATCCGCTTGCGACCTGGAGCATCACCAACGGCATCATCCATTGCACCGGCAAGCCGTCCGGCTATTTGCGGACGGAAAAGAGTTATCATGACTACCAACTCACGGTGGAATGGCGATTCGTCAAAGTAGCGCGCCGCGCCGACAATACCGGTGTGCTGGTCCACATGCAGCCACAGGAGAAGATCTGGCCAAAGTGCATTGAGTGCCAGGGGCAATATCAGAAGCAGGGTGATTTCTGGCTGCACAACGGCGCAGCGGCGGCGGGTTTTCCCAGTGATGGGGTGAAAAGCGTTCATGCCGCGATGACGCTGCCGCCGCATGAAAAAGCGCCCGGCGAATGGGGTGTTTATCAAGTCGTGGCCCGGGGTGATACGGTTGAAATCACTGTGAACGGCCAGTCCATGAATAAAATCACCGGCTGCAACGTATCCTCTGGTTTTATCGGCCTGCAAAGCGAAGGCGCCGAGATCGAAGTTCGAAAAGTTTATCTGGAGCCACTGCCGGCAGCAGGGAAATGATGAACGCCTCTTTTTCCAGGATGAAACGTATCACTCACGGCCTGCTGGCTCTTTTTATTTTGACCAACGTATACAATGTATACGCGGCGGAATCTCCGGCCACTCTGCCAAAAGTTTTTTGCGCTGACCCAAAGGCGATGGCAGCGGTCAAGGCCAGTCTGGCCACAGACAAGGCAGCATTTCAGCCGGCCTTTCAGCATTTGATGGCTGAGGCGGATAAGGCACTGACTTTAAATCCGCCCTCGGTGATGGATAAAAAAATGGCGCCACCCAGCGGTGACAAACATGATTTTCTCAGCCAGGCACCGTATTTCTGGCGTGATACCAATTCGCCGGATGGGCATTACGTTCGCCGTGATGGCCAGAGAAATCCTGAATCCAACCGCAGTTCGGATGCCGGCAATCTGGGCCGGGTTTGTTCCAGCACCCATACCCTGGCGTTGGCATTTTATTTTACCGGCGATGAAAAATATGCCGCCAAAGCGACCGATATCATTCGCCATTGGTTTTTGGCCCCGGCCACGCGCATGAATCCGAATCTAAATTTCGGCCAGGGCATTCCCGGTGAGGTGGCCGGCCGCCCGGAAGGGCTCATCAGCGCACGCGGCATGGTTGAATTAATGGACGCTTTAGGTTTATTGACGGCCGCAAAATCCTGGACGGCGGCCGACCAGACAGCGATGACGGCGTGGGTGGCGCAATATTATGATTGGCTGACGACCAATAAAATTGCGCTGGATGAAGGCCGGGCAACCAATAATCACGGCACATTTTACGATACGCAAGTGGTCGCGCTGGCGATGTTTCTCGGCAAAAACGAGGCCGCTCGCGAGCTGTTACTGAAAGCCCGCGACAATCGCATTGCCAGACAAATTGAGCCGGATGGACGGCAACCACGCGAACTCGGCCGCACGCTTTCCTTCGATTACAGCACGTTCAACCTGCGCGCGTTAAGTGATCTCGCCAGCCTGGGCCGGAATGCCGGGGTGGATTTGTGGCATTATCAAACTGCCGATGGCCGCAGTCTGTTAAAGGCTTACGAATATATGGCCAGCTATGCCGATCCGGCAAAGAACTGGCCCGACAAACAGATCCACCAAGCCAATCGTGGCGATTTGGAGCAGTTGCTATTACGCGCCACGGCGGTTTATCCGGGCAATAACATCATCACGACTGCGCTCAAATTTTATCCTGCTGACAAGGCCAAGGATGAGCAGGTTTGGCTTTTATATCCCACGCGCTGAGGTTTCTCCTAAGGCGTTTTCAAACTTCCAACATAGGTGGAATGGGGCGCGCTGCGGCCGATTATGACTGCATCGCAGTCACTTTGTGGCTCGATTGATTACTGGACGATTCCTTTTCGCCGCCCGGCACTACGCGGCGACGACTTTGGTCGCAGCGCGACCAAAGCCACCAACGGTCATAAGTTCACGAGCTTGTGGGTGAAAGGGTCACTTATTTCGCTTCGATATGAAGCGTATAGGTGACGGGCTTGAAAGCTTGGGCGATCGCGTCAACCAATGGTTGCCGTTCTTTTTCACTCGCTGCGGCGACCTCATCCAGGTTGGTTTTAGCTGCCGAACTGTGAAATAATTCCTTGATCTGGTGGGTTTCGTAATTCTGTTTGGCGGTGACCGCTGCGTCCACTTTGCTAAAGGCAGCAGAGAAGGGATTCACATTGAAATCCGCGGCCAAATTCACGCCGGTAGCGAGCTGTTGAGCGGTGTAAGTGCGCGTTTCGGTTCCCCAAGTGACCCCGTATTTTTTTGCGGCACCATTTTTCACGACGAGGGTCAAACGGTTCAAATCCTGGTTGAACGGCACCAGCGACATGCCGGAGCGGATGGAAGTATCGTTATCCACTGCGCCGGTGGCACAAAAGGGGTAACGGCTGCTGGTGATTGTCAGGGTATTATTGGTGAAGCTATCCAGAGTATGGCCGTCAGAAACCAATGCCTGCCTGGCGCCCAAATCCACCGTGAACGTGCCGATATTGCCATCGAGCCCCATCGCTTTGAGAAAAGCATAAGCCATGATCAAATGTCCGGCCCAGCCCGGATGCACCCCGTCATGGCCATTCAGTGCATAGTTGCTGCCATATTTTTGCCGCGCGTCAAATCCCGCCACCAGCATGGGCCAAAAGACATCGGCAAAACGGGTTTTGTCCTGGGCTGCCAGGCCGATGTCAATATTGCGAAAATGACAGAGGCTCAAGTTCAATACTTCGGTTGGCAGGTTGGTATTTTGTGCCCAATGCGGGGTTTTGCCGACGTCACCCGCCGAGCCCAGGATCACGCGCGCGCCGCTATTGGTCAGGGAACACACGACGGCATTATAATTATTGCTATACCAATTGCCATCTGCCGCAGTATAGGGACGATAATGAAAATCGTTCATCCCGTAGCACAACGTCGCGATGGTCGGTTGAAACCACAAACAATCGTTGGTCATGCGCTGCAGGAAACCCATTGCGGTTTCGCCGCTCCAGCCCAATTGGCGGGTGGTGATCTTCAATTGCGGCACGCACACGGTCAGGTAGGTTTCGATGATGCGCGAATACATTTTTTGCTCGGTGATGGAATCGCCGATGATCGCCAGCCGGTCGCCGGGTTGCAGATAAAGTCCATCTGTCAGCGGAGCCCTGAGCGGTTCAAAATTAGCGAAAAACGGATTCGCCGGTTTGGTTTCGTAAGTCTGGGCGACGGCGTTCGGATTAAATGTAAGCAGAGTGATTGCCGTGGCGACAGCCAGAGTCAGGCGCAGGATGGTTTGCATGGTTCAAGTTTGGATTTGATTTTTCACGAGGGCAAGCGTGAAGACGGCGGGTGAGGGCCAGAAAATAGGATTGCCACTAAATCGTCCTCGGACTCATCGTCATCCTCGTCCTCGCCTGCTGATGAAAATTCGAGGACGAGGAAGACAATGAGGATGAGCCGGATTTTAAAACTGATTATTTGGACACGTCTAAATCTTACCGCGCACTTTACGGCAGCCAGGCTGCACGCCAAAACTGGGCCGGGGCAGTAGCGGAAGGGGAATTAGTCACATTCCAGCTATTAGCCGCCAGCGTATTCGTCTGAACCGAAATCCAGTGGGCGCCGGCCAAATTAGTGGTGGTTTGCAGGATGTAACGGACATCCGGCTGGCCTTGAATCTGCAAAATCAAATTGCTGCCTGCGGCCGGCTGGTTTTGGATTTGCGGGGCGACGGGCAACAACGTCAGGAGTGTCAATGAATATGGGGGAAAACTGTAATTGAAATTTGCGCCACTGACCCAGGTGTTCGTCAATTGGATATCCGGCGAGCCAAGGCCGGATTGCGCTGCGTTGTCCTGCGGAATGCCATAAAAATAGAGCGTAGCGTTGGTGCCGGGTTGATAGCCATTCACCGACAAGTGCGTATTCAAACTGGCCACGGGATTTTTATTGATGACCAGCAAACTGACGCTGCCGTTGGCGTGACGCGCCGCATAGGCGGAGAGCAAGGAGTAATCGCTGGTGGCGGCGAGAATCGCATCGCCAGCGGCGGTGAAATGTTGCAGCAACTTGGCGGCATAGAAGGGCGGATAACAGTTGGTCACATCGCCGACCATGGCGATGTCGCCATTGTTCCGCCAGCCATAAAGCGATGGGTCAAAACTGCCGGTCGGGTCGCTGCCATTCCGCAAATCCCACCAGACGTACGCATTAAATTCGGTGAGCATCAATTGGCCAAGGCTGTCCGCGTAATAGAGTGCATTGACCAGACTGGTGGATTGCCGGCCTTGCGCGCCGGCTTCACTGTTATTTTCAGTGACCAGCATCTCGACGTTCGTTGCCGCCGTTCCCAAATAGGCATTGAGCTGCTGGCGCAGATCAACGGCATCGCCCGTCCAAGCCGGGGTAGATTGCAATAGCAATGCATCGCAGTCCGACGAAGCGGCACTGTTCGGCGTGCTGTATTCGGCATAGCGATGGTTGACGATGAAGTCTGGCGTGATCCCCAATGACTTCAATGTGCTCAACATCACCGGTGTCCAACCGTAATGGGCGAGGCCGGTGAAAGGATTGATGGCCGAGTGCGTGGTATAAGTGGCATAGGCATCTTCACCGGGCGCCGTCACCACGCCGATCTTGATGGTGGGATCCACCGTTTTCATGGCCAGGAAATATTGCTGGGCCCGAACCGCGTACGTGTACGGGTCATTTGGCACCGCGTTCGAATCGGTTTCCCAAGTGCCGTAACATTCATTGCCGATCTCCCAGTATTTGAAGGCGAGATGATTCGTGATATTGGCACTGCGCACCCACGCGGCGGCTTCAGCGGGCGTGCCGGTGCCGTAATTGACGGTGATCAGCGCCTGCGCGCCAACATTGGTGGCGACGTGAATGAAATTCGTGAAGAACGTTCCCCATTGCCAGGTATTGTTCAACGATCTTCCCGTGCCCCAATGATATTCATCGGACAAGGAACCGCCGGGAAAGCGCAGGATTTTTGCGCCAATTTCGGACAATAGATTCGTCGTCTGCGGTGTGTCCAGGTTGCTGTCCCAAACGGCTGTGTTCAAACCCGACCAGCGCGCATCCGCCGTGCGAATACGATTGGTGGCGTTGATCGTCACCTGTACCAGCGACGGGCCGGAGCCGGTCGTGAGTTGGATGTCGTCGAGATAAAATAAGTTGGTGGTGCCGTTGCCAGTCAGTTGAATATTGAAACGATTCACGTTGGTCGCGCCGGCGATGCCCAAGGCGCTGAAGGGGATCACATATTGCTGCCAGGCGTTGACGGGTAAAGCGCTCAACGAATAGGTCGCGCTGCTGCTGCTGCCATTGAGACCATATTGGACATAGACCTGCAAGCGTTGGCCGCCGCCGGAACCACCGTTGGCCCAAAACGAAAAATTAGTGTAGCCGGAGACATCAAAGCCGCCCTGATAGTTATTGAAACCGGCCTGCTCAAAAGACACGGCGGTCCAGGCTACATCGCTGACACTGATGGAATTGTTTCCCGAATGCACAGGCGAAGGATTGGCAAAATTGTGCGCCGCCCAACTCCAATCTTGAAAGCCATTGACGAGATGGTCGGTGTAAATGGAAAGATTGGATTGCGCCGAAACGATTTGCGTTGCCGTCGCCAGACCAATGGTGATCAAAACGACAGCGCCAAGGCGGGTGACAATGGGGTGCGACATGGCAACTCAGCCATCACTTTAACGCAGAAGTGAGCGGCGCCAAATAAAACATATCCACATTATCCGGCGTTTGTAATCCGCCGCCGGAATTTTCATTGCCATGCATGGTCAAGGGCGGCGAATAGGTGCGTGAATCCTTCCATTTGTGAACGATGGCGTGGCCATCGGCAAATGACATGCCGGCGGCGCTGCCGTGATTACCGGCGGGATTATCAATCAGGTAGGTTTTTCCCGGAGCCGCCACGGCGGAAACGGCCAGTGAACCATCATTGATCGTGATGGGACATTCATCCATCAGCACCCAGGTGTCGGAAGGTCCCGGCCGGGTGAAGGCAGAAAGTTTTGCATAGGTCAGATAAAGCTGGCCCGCTCCGGTCGTATAAGCCGCGCCCATCAACCAGCCGCCTTGCACCGGCGCGCCAATGACTGGCGATCCGTTGGCATAAAAAGAGTTCCAAGTTGTGCCGACGGCTGAGTTCATGGACATGCTGCGTACGTGCACAGAATTTCCCGCGAAGGTATCAACGTAATTATCCGCCGGGCAGCGGTAGATGGCTTTACTGGGATTGTAAGGCGAAAGCAGGGTGTTCGGATCCAATAGCTCGCTGGTACCGGTTTTGCCGGGTTGATCACCGGCATCCAGCGATTTGGCCATGGTTCCGACCACCCAGTTTTTCATCTGCAATGGGTTGGCACTAAAAGCGTAAGCGGTTTGATACGGGTAATCATTGGGCGGCAAAACATCATTATTATCATCGCCATACATATGCCAGGCGATCATCAATTGCTTGGTGTTGTTCATGCAGCCGATGGATTGCGCCCGTTGCTTGGCCCGGGCCAGCGCCGGTAACAACATGGCGGCGAGAATGGCAATGATGGCGATGACGACCAATAATTCGATCAACGTAAAACCATCGGTCCAGCCACGATTATTTTGTTTTTCAATTTTGATTTTCATGCTCAAAAGCTTTGCCGCACCCGTTCGCATAAATAATTTTCAGTTTTACATTGTGAACAGATGCCGGCCAGCCCGGCCGGCATCTGCCTATCAGATTGATTTCAAGGTCCCACGGTGACCGGTGAACTGGTCACCGGTGCGATTCCGCTATTGGAGATATCTGTCGCCGTGATGGTTTGCGATCCGGTGCTCTGGAACAACACACCGTTGGAATCGGAGAACACCGCGGTGCCATTGACCATGCTCATCGCCGAGGGCAGAAACGCCTGGCTGTCAGTAGTGGACAATTCGATTTGGTCAATCACACCGTTGATGATGTGGTAGGAGGCATCGACTGCATTCACGGTCACGACCGTGAAGCCACTCGTGCTTTGCGGCAGCGGCGTTCCCACTTTGCCAGTGGCAGTTCCCGGTGCATTGGTTTCGCCCGGCAACAAGATTTGCAATTGCGTGAAGGTGCGTTGGATTAAGTTAAAGAACCCCGCATTGCCGGCCGGCAATTCACTGCTGTCTACCAATTGCGCGTTGATCCCCTGCATGCCAATCAAGGAATACATGCTGGGGGAGGTCCAGGTTGACAAGTTATTCAAACTGCCGCCAGCTTGCAGGCTGTAGCCGGCTGAGGGCAGGCTCCAGCTGGCCCAATACGCGGCGCTGGCCGGCACAATCAACACCCCGCGTGGACCGGTGGATACACTGCTATCCCAGGCATTGGTATCCAAAATGGTGTTCGTCATGAAATTCGCGCTGAACGGGGTGGCAGTTCCAGAAATGGTGAAACTGGAATAGACCACCGCCTTGTTGATCGTGGCGCTATTATTTGCCTGCATACCTAGATAGACATTAAAGCCAGTCGTTTCGGCAAAATATGGGGCATTGTAAGGCGGAATGATAAAACTACTGGTGGTATTATCCGGCGCAATCAAGGTCACGTTGGTGTCCGAAGTGAATTTGAGCGTCCACGTTCCCACGGCCGACCCGGCCGTGCTGACACTGCCAAGATCGCCAGTTTCCAGATAGTTTGCGGTCACGCCATCCCAGCTGCCGGGCACATTGGTGTAATTACCACCACTGCTATACATCTGATTATTGTTGCCTTCGTTGACCTTGTATTGGAAGTGCATGACGGCGTTCGTTGCGCCTTGCTGAATAAAGGCGACCACGCAATTGGTTTCATTCCAATCCGGGGCATTGTCATTGAAATTTGGATTCGGATTCAGAAAGAGGTATGCCTCGCAACCGTAAGTGGCCGGGTCTTGCGGGAAATTTTTGATGGTGAAACTATAAGTGACCGGGTTGCCTGCCGTGGCGTGCCCAACCCATGATTTGCCAGTATTTCCGACCACGCGTACGGATTGCCGGTCGTAAAAAGCATTCCCTTCAGTTGACGCGAATAGATTCAAACCTTGATTTGCCTTGGTTAAGGGTGTGACTGTCGGCGGCGGTGGTGGGCCGGCGGTTCCCTGAAGCATCACATTATCAATCCAAAACCTGCCTTGAAAATCATTGGCGATCTGGTTGCTGTATTGGCTGAGCCATTTATGAAACACAATGCCGCTGCACCCGTCCAACCCGGACATGGCGGCATTGATCGGAATGCTCATATGCACCCAGCCATTCGCAGCGGTGGCGGGAATGTTGGTCGTAATGATGGTCGGGGCCATCTGGCCACCGGAACCACCGCACAGATCAACCTCAAGGCCGCCAATCGAACCGGCATTCAAAACTGAATTAAGAATGGTCTGGCCGGAACTGTTGGTGGCCGTCAGTGGAATGGTTGAAACATCGTTAAACTGGCTGACGCTGATATCAGAGGTGGTATCCCATTTGATGTCAAATTCAATGGACTTGTATTGGGAGAAATTAATGGCGGTCCCGACGTACCAGGGGTTTCCGTTGAGACAGATGTAGGTTGTGCAGGGCGTATCGGATGAATTACTGAAGCCAGCGGTGACCAGCAGTGCTCCGGGAGGATTTCCGTTGGATCCATCCCAAAGCTGTGTTCCTGTCCCCCATTCGTTACCCGTACCGTCGGCACTGGCATCAAAAGTGTTGATGGTCAGGTCAGCGGTCTGGGCATAACTTAAACCCGTCCCGCACAGGAGCAAGGCGGCAGCCGCCAGGCCGCGATTCAATTTGTGTTTCATACTTTTCATTGTTGGGTTCGCATTGTTAGGTTCGATTTTCTAGCTTGATGTGGTTGGTGGTTCAGATCAAAACAGACAATCCTCGACTGCCGGACAGACAAAATCCCATCTCAAGTAAAACGCCGACCAAGAAATTAAGTATGGCAACCATGGCTGTGGCTTGTGTGGATGAGTAAGACTTTATCATGCCCGGATTTTCTTGTATGTAATCAAAAGTGGGGACATGCAGATCAGGGATGATTCCCCGGTTAATCATCGCGCCAATCAATCGCCCGCCACGACAGTCCACATTCCTTTTGGCGCGGCCAGCGTCCCACTGCCGATGGTCTGTTCAATTTTCAACGCCTCAACGTGATTGTCATGAAAGGCATAATTGAACCGGCTGCGATGGGCCTTGTATAAGAGCGTGCCTTCGCTATAGCCGGCGCCACTGCCGGTCAACAGGCTGGGATTTTGTGTCGCTTTCGGATCGGTCTGGTAAAGGTTTCCCCAGCCGCCCGCGGCGCCGTCAGCCAGTTGCGGACCAAGGCAGCAGCAAGGCCAGATATTTCCCGCCGAACCACCGCTCGTGGCGCATTCGGTCAACATGATGGTTCCCGCCGCATCGCGGACCACCGCCGTTGGATAACCTTTGGCGCTTTGATCCGGCGTCGTCTTGCGATCCGTCCAATAGATGCCGACACCATGGGCATTCGGTTGACTCAAGTCCGGCAACGGATAGGCCCTGAATTGGTCGTCCACCTGGATTTGCGTGCCGTACGTCGTCCCGGCACCATTCATGGCGTAGGATTTATAAGCATATTGCGGCGGGGTGGTGCCGATGATCCAACTCGCCTTGGGAAATTGATCGGCCGGGCAGGCGAGAATTTTTGGCGCCACGGCGATTCCCAATGAACTGGCTTCGGTCATGCCGGCGGTATCGCTGGGGCTGATCAGCACCCCATCTTCCATGTCCTCCAATTGTCCGGCACCGCCGATGTAATTATTGATCCAACTATCCCAGGTCAGCACCGCGCCGGATTGGCACTGCATGCCGGCGGCGGGGAAATGATCGGCATTGTCACCTGTGAACAAGGTCATGCCCAAACCCAGCTGCCGCAACTGGCTCATGCATTGGGTGCGCTGGGCGCGGGCCTTGGCGCCGGCCAAAGCGGGTAATAACATCGCCGCCAGAATGGCAATGATGGCAATGACGACCAATAATTCGATCAAAGTGAAACCAGCGTCACTGACTGCGGGAAATTTCTTGCCCGCGCGCAAACACTTAGTTGAATCTGGCGGAAATGTTTTCAAGGATTATTACCCAGGGCGATGAAACCATTTTTATCAATGACATATTTTTTCCCGGAGGGCGCCGGCGGAACTTGCAGGCCGGAAAGTTCAATAAAATTTTCATAACTGGCCGGACGGCGATGATTCTGAGCGATCCAACGCAGGTAGGCATGGTTCAATTGCCGCAAATTGGCACCGCCATCCAGATTCCCGTCAATCGGCGGCAGGGACGCCGCCGGCGGACTGATGACAGGCAGACGGTTTTGATTGGTGCTGGCGACCGGTTGCGGTTGCGCCGTCACCGCTTCGTCCGCCGGTTTGGATTTATTGCAAGCACTCAGCAACAGGGCCGCTCCCAGAATGATCGTGCAACGGGAAATTTCCCGCCAACGAAATGCCCGATGGCAATGACTGGCAAATGCGCTCATTGGCACCAGCTGAAAGGCTTTTTTACGCACAAATGATGAGGGGTTGAATGGAAGGCAATCTAAAGCAGGCACGATTTATCGTATTGTCGCCAAAAATGATGACAGACATGGCAAACGTGTTTGCGATTCAGGGCAGTTGACGGGCGTAAAAATTTGTATAAGATAAACGCTCTTTTGAATCGGTCGCTTCAAGATCATTCAAAGTTTTGCCTCGGTAGCTCAATGGTAGAGCAGTTGACTCTTAATCAATTGGTTTGCGGTTCAAGTCCGCACCGGGGCACCACTATTTTAAAGGGGTTTCGCAAGAAACCCCTTTATTCATTTGCCAGCCAGGCATTCCTGTAAATTGGCTCACTGATTTTGATGTTCGCAGCTTGTCATATCCCATTGTCAATCTGACGCGTCAGATTCCTATCAGAAAAGTTGCATTCGAACGCTCTTCGATGAAATTTTATCCAGGCAAACCGGTGAAATTTGCTTCCGTCGGTTGGTGTGGTCTGATAAAAAATCGGGGTGCGTAAACTAATTTTTTCCCTCGGGTTGTTTTTGCTGGTGACGACCTTGGCAGTCCGGGCTGACAACTTCACGCTGAGCGATGGCTCATCGGTGTCGGGAGATGTTTTGAAATTTGATGGCAACGGCTTGATGGTCCGGATTGCGGACAACTCCTATACCAATGTGCCTTGGGGCCGGCTCTCGCAAGATTCGCTCAAACAATTATCACAAAATCAAAAAATGGCGGCCTATGCGCAGCCGTTTATCGAGCCGAGCGCGCCGACGCACCCGGCCAAGTCGGAGATCACAGTCAAGCCGGTGGCCCGCATGGCCCATCCGGCGCATCCTTCGGTCATTTTGGGCATGGTAACCTCGCCGGTCGGCTTGTTCATCCTGCTGGCGATCTATATCGCCAATTTAGTGGCGGCCTACGAAGTCGGACTCATCCGGGCACGTTCTCCGTCCCAGATGATTGGCACTGCGGCCGTTTTGCCGATCATTTCGCCCATTGTTTTTCTTTGGATGCCGATGAAGCAAGCGAACGCCGAGGCGGCGGAGGCGGAGATTGTGACAGCGCCGAGCGGCCAGATGGAAGCGCCCGACCAGGAAGTGGCCATTGTTCCCATCACGGAAAAAGCGCCGGAAACCAAAGTTGAACCGCTAATTTTTGCGCGGGGAAAATTTACGTTCAACAAACGTTTTGTTGAAACCAAATTCGCTGGTTTTCTTGGCGAACCCAAGGGCGATGCGCTCAAATATTCAATGGAAGTTAAAACGTCCAAAGCGACCTACATGGTGGACCGCCTCATGCAAGTTTCACCGACAGAAGTGATTCTGGAAACCACCCAACCCGGCCAGGTCACCGTGTTGCTGGCCGATATTCAAGAAGTAAAACTCAATCCCAAACCGGAAGCGAAATGAAATATCGCAGCGTTCTTTTGTTTGGTGCGCCGGGCGTAGGCAAGGGCACCCAGGGGAAAATTCTGGGGGTCATCCCGAATTTTTTCCATTGTGCGTGCGGCGATGTTTTTCGCAATTTACGCGCCGACAGTCCGCTCGGTCGCACTTTCATCCAGTATTCCGGTCGCGGCCAGTTGGTGCCGGATGAACCGACCATTGAACTCTGGCGTCATTTCATCGAAAACAATACGAAGATCGGGCGTTTCCATCCGGAGACCGATACGCTGGTGCTGGACGGCATTCCGCGCAATGTGCGCCAGGCCGAAATTTTGCGCGACACACTCAATGTCACGGCGGTTTTTTACATGAAGTCAAACGATGAGGAAAAACTCATCGCCCGTATCCAGCGGCGCGCCATCAAGGAAAACCGCCTCGATGACGCGAACCTTTCCGTCATTCGCGACCGTTTGAATGTTTACGACAAGGAAACCAAGCCGGTCTTGAAATTTTATGGACGCCATTTGGTCCACCGCATCAATGCGGACCAGGAGCCGGCCAAGGTGCTCGCCGATATTTTACGGCACGCCACGAAAAAGTGAGCCAACTGATGATTCCGTTGCGGATCATTTTCATGGGCACCGCCGAACTTTCGTGCGCCAGCCTGGAAAAACTGTATCGCAGCGCACATTTTCAAGTCATTGCCGTCGTTACCCAACCGGACAAACCCAAGGGACGCGACCTCAAGCTGCAGCCTTCGCCGGTAAAAATCCTCGCTGAGAAATTAAATCTGCCGGTATGGCAACCCTTCAAGGCGCGCGAGGATACGTTCATTGCCCAGTTACGCGATCTGAAACCGGATTTAATCGTGGTTATCGCCTACGGCCAGATTTTACCGCCGGCCATTTTGGATCTGCCACCGTTCGGTTGTTTGAACGTCCACACCTCGTTGCTCCCCAAATATCGGGGAGCCGCCCCCATCCAATGGGCGATTGCCGATGGCGAACCGGAAACCGGCGTAACCATCATGAAAATGGATGCCGGTCTTGATACCGGGCCGATTTTATCCATCCGCCGCACGTCCATTCTGCCGGCGGACGATTCGCAGAGTTTGCATGACCGTCTGGCTCAACTGGGCGCTGAATTGCTGACGGAAACCATTCCCGATTACGTTACGGGAAAAATTTTACCGCAACCCCAACCGGTCACGGGTTCAACCTACGCGGCGAAAATCAAAAAGGAAGACGGGCACATCAATTGGCAGCTCCCGGCGCAAAAAATTTGGGGCCGCCTCCGGGCTTTCACACCGTGGCCGGGCGCTTTCACCTTTTTGCCGGCCCCATCCGAGCCGGGGCGAACTGACGCCAGCAAACCTCAATTGTTAAAAATCTGGAAAGTGGAAATTGTGGAAAAATCCGGCCAGCCCGGGGAAGTTTTGATGGCTGACAAAAACGGCATTGTGGTCGGCTGCGGCGAAAGCGCGCTGCGGATTTTGGAATTGCAACGTGAAGGCGGCAAACGCCTGGGCGTGGAACAATTTCTGGCCGGATTTCCCCTTAAAGCCGGAACCCATCTCGGTTGATTGATCATGAAACTGAAATTTTTCACAACGGGTGGCACGATCGATAAAATCTATTTTGATGCCAAAGGTGAATATGCAATCGGCGAACCGCAGGTTGCCACTTTGCTGGCCGATGTGAATACCGGTTTCGAATACGAGATCGAGTCACTATTGCGGAAGGACAGCCTGGACCTGACGGCGGCGGATCGCGCCCTCATTCGTGAACGGGTGGCGGCAGAAACCGCGACGCAGATCGTCATCACGCACGGCACGGACACAATGATCCAAACGGCCCAGGCCTTGCGCGATATTCCGGGCAAAACCATTGTGTTGACCGGCGCAATGCAGCCGGCCCGCATGCGCGTGACGGATGCGGGGTTCAATCTCGGCGCGGCGGTGGCCGCCGTCCAGACCTTGCCGGCGGGCGTTTACATCGCGATGAACGGCCGCATCTTTAATCCCGAGAACAGCCGGAAGAACGTGGCAGCGCACCGGTTTGAAGAAATAAAGTGACAACTTTGAATTAACCTCGGCAGCGTCAACGCAGCCTACAGCCAACCCAAAAACCGGGCAAGATTTACCAACGCGTAGGCAATGGCGGCGCTGATGGGCAGCGTCAAAATCCAAGCCCAAATAATGCGTTCAACGACACTTAAGCGCAGGGCATTAAACCCCTTGGCACAACCGACGCCCATGATGGAAGTGGTGATGGCATGCGTGGTGGAAACCGGCATCCCAAACTGCGCAGCGACAAACAGCACGCTGGCGCCGGTGGTCTCGGCAGCGAAGCCATGGACTGGCTGGAGTTTTACCATTTTATGGCCCAGGGTCTTGATGATCCGCCAGCCGCCCGCTGCGGTCCCGGCACACATGGTGAGAGCGCAAAGAATCGTGATCCAGGCCGGAATATGTTGCGCTTGGGCATCAACCACCGCAGGCGGTTGGTAGCCAAATTGCAACCAGGCCGGCAGATGCATGATGCACCAGGAAACCGGAGAAAGATAATCAGCCGGCGTGCCTTCGGCCGTCTGCAGCCATGACAGCCAGTGAGGCAGGGAGAGCAGCAATCCCGCCTTGGTGGCGACTACCAGGGCCAGCGTGATGATGCCCATGGTTTTTTGCGCGTCATTGGTACCGTGGGCAAACCCCATATACCCGGCGCTTAATAATTGCAGCTTGCTAAAAACTCGATTCACAGTGACTGGCCGCCAGTTGCGCAAAAGAAAATACAACAGGCTCATGACGAGCAGGCCGACAACGAAGCCGAGAATGGGCGAGGCGATCATGGGGACGATGACTTTCCAAAGGATGCCTTTGCCCTTCCACCAATGTTCGTGGTTGGGAACCGACCAGATGATGGACGACCAACGATTATGGGAAGCCGCCAATACGGCACCGCACAAGCCCCCCACCAGTGCGTGCGAAGAACTGGAAGGCAATCCGAACCACCACGTTAAAAGGCTCCAAACGATGGCAGCAATCAGGGCACAGCATAACACCGGCATGGTCGCAACCTGCGCGTCAACCAAACCGGAGGCAATGGTGGAGGCGACGGCGACGCCAAAGAACGCGCCGATCAAATTGGTCACGGCCGCCAGGACGACTGCCTGCCGCGGGGTAAGGACTTTGGTGGAGACAACGGTGGCGATGGAATTTGCGGTATCGTGGAAACCGTTGATGTAGGTGAACACCAGGGCGATAAAGATGACAAGCAGGATGAGGAGCATCGTGCGTCAGGAATTTTTAAGGACGATGTACATGACAACATTGCCCGCGTCATGGCAGCGATCCACCACTTTCTCCATCAACTCATAAATATCACGGATGACCATCGCCCGCAGCGGATCATATTTGCCGCCATAAAGGTCCCGCAATAACTCAACCATGTGCTTGTCCGCTTCGACCTCGACGAGCTGAAGCCGGTCGTTGAACGTCTTCATCTTTTCCAGATCTTCCAGGCTGCGAAGCTGCTTGACCATCCCGTGGACGGCATCGGTCGCCTTGGTCATCATGTCTGCCTGCCGGGAGAAATCAATGCCGTCCAGATGATGTCCGGCAATGGCAAGGCGTTCCGCCAATTTTTCCGCCGCCTTGGGAATACGGAATAGGCCGCGGGCCAGCGCCTCAATGTCTTCCCGCTCGAGACCGGTGATAAAAGTCTTCACCAGTTCGTTGCTGATCTGTTCGGAGATTTTCTTTTCTTTGCGGCGGGCCAGGACCAGGTCATCGAAATTCTGCGTGTTGCGCGGCGATTTCATCAACTGGATGACGAGCCGGACGCTTTCGTGTGATTCCTCGGCGGCAGCTTCAAGCAGCTCCTGGAATCGGTCACCCTTGCTGAAGAGTTTCTGGATGGAAAACATGCGCGGCGATGATGGCAAGAAACATCACCCCGCGCACGAAAAATCAATTTTTGAACGAATGCCGGATATCCTGCGCTTCGCACAGATAGACCACTTCCTCGGCGATGTTCTTCGCATGGTCGGCGATACGTTCGAGACTTTTGGTGGCGACAATCCAGTTAAGGCAGCGGGCGATGGTGTCGGGGTTCTCCATCATGTATTGCGCCAGCAAATGGTGCATCTGTTTATTCAAGGCATCCACTTCCCGATCCCGCGGAATGATGGCGCGGGCGGCGATGGAATCACGTTGCACAAATGAATCCAGTGCGTCCTTGACCATCGTCAACGCCAGGCTGGCCATGTGCGGCAATTCGAGTGTGATTTTCACGGGCGGTTCCTGGGCCAGATCGCGGGCGCGCTTGGCGATTTTGGTCGCCTCGTCACCGATGCGCTCGAGGTTTTGGGAGATTTTCATCGCCACGGTCACGAGCCGCAGGTTGGTGGCGAGCGGGGCTTTGGTCAAAAGCTGGATCGCCATTTCATCAATCTCGATCTCAAATTGATCAATGATATCGTCGTCCGCCCGGACCTGCAGGGCAAGGTCATGGTTCCGTTGCATGAGCGCCTGCACGGATTCATTGACCGCCGTTTCAGCGCGGCTGGCCATGAGCAGCAATTTCTGCCGCAACGCTTCCAGCCCCTGTTCAAAATGGTTTTCCATAATAAATTATCAAATTTCAGCCAAAGCGGCCGGTGACATAATCTTCCGTCTGCTTCCGGGCCGGATTGGTGAAAATCTTCGTCGTCGTGTCAAACTCGATCAATTCGCCGATATAAAAGAAGGCGGTATAATCCGAGATGCGCGCGGCCTGCTGCATGTTGTGCGTCACAATGACGATGGTGAAATTCTTTTTCAATTCCAAAATCAATTCTTCAATCCGGGCAGTCGCAATCGGATCCAGGGCGGAGGCCGGTTCGTCCATGAGGATGATCTCCGGTTTGATGGCGATTGCCCGGGCGATACAGACCCGCTGCTGTTGGCCGCCGGAAAGCCCGAGCGCGCTCGTATGCAGACGATCTTTCACTTCATCCCAGATCGCGGCCCCGCGCAAACTTTGTTCGATGTGATCATCGAGTTCGGATTTTTTCTTCATCCCATGCAGGCGCAAGCCATAGGCGATGTTTTCGTAGATTGACTTGGGGAAGGGATTTGATTTCTGAAACACCATCCCGATGCGTTTGCGGAGTTCGATCACATCCACGTCGTTGGCGTAAATGTTCTGATCGGCAACTTTCAGCGAGCCTTCGATGCGCACGCTGTCAATCAGGTCATTCATGCGGTTGATGCAACGGAGCAGGGTGGATTTGCCGCAGCCGGACGGCCCGATGAAGGCGGTGACAACTTTTTCACCCAGATTGAGCGAGATGTTCTTCAGCGCCTTGCTCGCGCCATAATAGAGCGAAAGCTGGTTGATCTCAATCAAGGTTGGCGCGGCGATCGCTGAGGCCGCCGCTGCCACCGGCATGTTCAATTTGGGCAAGGAGATTTCTGCCATAATTTTAGTGGAGTAAACGCATCTTGCGCCGGACCCGGGCGCGGACAATCACCGCGATCAGATTCAGCGCGAACGTCAGCATCAGCAACACCAGTACGGTTGCGTAAAGAATCGGTTCGGTCTCTTGGATGTTTGGTGATTGCGTGGATAATACGAAAACGTGATAGCCGAGGTCCATGAATTGATCCGTCAGGTGCGAGGGCAACGATGCCATGTAATAGGCAACCCCGGTAAATAAAATCGGCGCCACTTCGCCCGCGGCCCGGCTGACAGCGAGAATCCCGCCGGTCATGATGCCGGGCAACGCCTGCGGCAGCACAATTTTCACGATCGTCTCCAATTTGGTGGCCCCGAGGGCAAGGCTGGCCTCCCGCAGGCCTTGGGGCACCGCCTTGAGGGATTCTTCCGTGGCAACAATGACGACCGGCAGGGTCATCACGGCCAGCGTCAATGAGGCCCAGATCAAGGCCGGCTGGCCCCAGACGGCGCTCGGGTTATGGAATACAGCGTCAAGATTTTTGCCGACGAAATTCACAAAGAAGCCGAGGCCGAACAAGCCAAAAACTATGGAAGGCACGCCGGCAAGATTGTTGACCGCGGCCCGAATGATGCGGGTGACCGGCGAACTGCTGGGCGCATATTCCGTCAGGTAGGTCGCCGTAATGACGCCAATGGGGATCACAAAGATCGCCATCACCACCACGCGGACGCTGGTGCCGATAATCATCGGCAGAACGCCGGTGGTATTGGCGTCAAAGAAATCCTTTTTCGGGATCGTGGAAACAAAATGCCACGACAAGGTGCGCCAGCCGTAAATCACTGCATCCAGCAAAATGACGGCGAGAATGGCGAGAATCAAACACGTGGCCAGCGCGGTCAACGTCGTGAAAAAGAACGAGCCAAACCGGAAGCCCTGACGGTGAAAACGGTGTTTCATCGTTTGCCCTCCAGTTTGTTTTTCAGCCGGGTCATGACGAGTTCGGCGGCCATGTTGGACAGGAAAGTGACCAGGAACAGCAGGGCACCGATCAAAAACAGCAGGCGATAATGATCGCCGCCAAATACGGCCTCGGCCAGTTCTGCGGCGATGGTGGCGGTGATGGTGCGCGCGGAATCAAAGATATTCCATGACATGATGCTGGCATTGCCGCTGGCCATCAGGACGATCATGGTTTCGCCGATCGCCCGGCCGAAACCAAGGACGACGGCGGCAAAAACCCCGGGGAGTGCCGCCGGTAAAACCACCTGCCAGGCCGCCTGCCAGCGTGAGGCGCCCAGGGCCAGGGCGGCTTGCGTGTACGTGCGCGGCACGCTGGTCAACGCATCTTCCGCCAGGGAAAAAACCACGGGAATGATGGCAAAACCCAGGGCGATGCCGGCGACGAACGCGTTGAGCCGGGATTCGTAACCAAAGATTTTTTGCAACACCGTGGCCATGATGATGAGGGCGAAGAAACCGGCCACGACGGAGGGAATGCCGGAAAGCATTTCAATCGCCGGCTTGATAAATTCCTTCAGCCGCGGGTTTGCCAGTTGAGAAACGTAGATCGCCGCACCCAGGGCGAGCGGGACGGCGAAGAGCAGGGCGACGAGCGTGGCTTTGATGCTGCCGACGACGAGCGGGACCAGGTTATATTTCTTGATGTCCGAAATCGGCTGCCAGATATAGGCAGGTTTGGCATAGCCGCTCCATTGATGCGGCATAATCAGGTAACGCCATTTGATCGTGTTCAGCTTGGCGTCCGGATCGTTGGGCACTTCCTGGGCGCCTTCAACCTTGCTTTCCATCAGCATCTTTTTCGTCTCATGATCCATCCGGGCAAACTGCTGCGGGGTTAATTCCAGATAGACCCGCAAATCTTCAGCGGGAATTTTATCCATATCGGCGACCGGAATCACGGGCTGGACGGCGGCGCTGTTCATTTTGCCAAGGACGACCGGCAGCGCTTCGCGCAGCACAAAGGCGAAGATCAGAAAGACCATCACGATGGCGGACAACGAAACGAGAAAGATGAATTTCTCCGCGAGCCATTCGATCGGATGCGCCCGATGACCGCGCTGGATGCCCATCCAGCCGGCCGTACGGTTTGATTTCTTTTCGCGACTCACGTTTGAGAAATTTAAGGGGGCAGACGAGTAATCTCAATTCAGAAACCCGTCTGCCCGCGTGAATGATCGTCGGAGGAACCGGTGATCAAGATCAGTTACTGCGCAAATTTTTCGGCAATGGAAAATACCCCACGTCTTCAACGATCTTTTGACCGTCATCGCTGCGGATCCAATTCAAGTAAGCGCCGATTTCATCCTTGTCCAACGCCGGGTTCACATACACATAAAGGTAGCGCCAGATCGGATAGGTTCCGTTGAGGACGTTTTCCTTGGTCGGCTCGATGGCCTTTGAATTTTCATCCGCCTTGATCGAAAGATGTTTCGAGCCCTCACCGTAGCCGGCCCCGCCATAACCGATCCCGCCTTTATCCTTGATCACCGCCTGGATGATCGCTGCCGTGCCGGGCATTGTCTGCGCACTGGCTGCAAAATCATGGCCTTTCAGCACATGCTCCTTGAAGAACTCGTAACTGCCCGAACTGTTTTCGCGGCTGTACAACGTGATCGGCACATCCTTGCCGCCGACGTCCTTCCAGTTGCTGATCTTGCCGGTGAAGATGTCACCGACTTGAGCCACCGTCAGTTCATTGATCGGATTATCGGAACTCACATAGACGGACAAACCGTCGAGCGCGACTTTGTATTCGGTCGGGCGCGTATTGAAGGCAATAATGCATTTTTGGATTTCCGCCGCCTTGATTTTGCGTGACGCATCACACAAGTCCGTGGTCTGGTTCTGCAACGCGGCAAAGCCGATGCCGGAACCGCCGCCGGTCACCTGGATCTTTGTATTCGCATGAGCACCCATGTAAGTTTCCGCCCATTTTTGGGCCAGGATCAACAAAGTATCTGAACCCTTGACCGTGATGTTGCCCGCAAACGCCGAGGCGGCAAAGCCGGCGGTAATGGCGGCAATACCGAGGGATTGAATCAATTTTTTCATAGCATTTAATTATGGCTGAGTCGTTCGTTTTTTACTTGTTACAATTCGGTTAAGTTTGGGTTTTTAGAATTTCCACATCACATCGGCGAAGAAGTGAATGGCGGAAGTATTCTTCACATCGGCTATTCCCGGGGTGGCTTGCAATGTGTTGGCGTTGATCAGATCGTTGATGAAACAGGAGCAGCTGAAGGTCAGTGAATCGGTGAGCGAATAATTGAATTTGACCAAATGGCCTTTGATGTTCGTGCCGCCCACATAAGTGCTGCCAGGGGTCGGCGCGCCGGAGGTTGACATGCCGTAGTTTGGCATGTCGCCGGAATAAAAAGCGACGTTATCGTCATCAACGAGCTGGTCATACCAGGCGTCTGATTCCAGATATTCATAGCGATAGGAAATATCCCAAGTTTTCTTCGTGCCGGATTTGCCGAACGTGAAACCAACCCAATAGCCTTTGTTCTGCCCCTCGGGCGCACCGGGATTATTCA
>DASYEY010000019.1:0-1584 GCA_036498725.1 Verrucomicrobiia bacterium
TACGCCTCCTGCAAAACGCCGATTACGATGTCAAGCGCACGCAAATGGGAATCGTTTACATTGACGAAATTGATAAAATTGCGCGCAAGACCGAAAATGTTTCCATCACGCGCGACGTTTCCGGTGAAGGGGTGCAACAGGCGCTGCTGAAAATTTTGGAAGGCACCGTTTGCAATGTTCCGCCGCAAGGCGGGCGCAAGCATCCGCAACAGGAATATATTCGCGTCGACACCAGTGGCATCCTGTTTATCTGTGGCGGCGCGTTTATCGGTTTGGAAAAAATTATCCAGCGCCGCCTCGGCAATCGCGTGATGGGCTTTGGCGCTGCCGATCAAGGTGCGAAAATTTCCAGGGCGCAGCGCGATAAAGTGCTGCAACACGTCGAACCCGAAGATTTGATTTCCTACGGTTTCATTCCCGAATTTATCGGTCGTCTGCCGATGACCACGGTTTTGGAAGAGTTGACCGAGGAACAGCTCGTGTCGATTTTGACTGACACCAAGAACGCCCTCACCAAGCAGTTCGGCAAGTTGCTCGCAATGGAAGGTGTTGAACTTGAATTCACGCCCGATGCGCTGCGCGAATTGGCCAGCCAGGCCATCCGCAAAGGCACCGGCGCTCGCGCATTACGCAGCCTGCTCGAGAAGCTAATGCTCGATGTGATGTACGAGGTGCCGACGTCGGACGACATCATCGGCGTCACGATTACAAAGCAAGTCGTCCTCGGCCAAAGCCAGCCATTGGTCCGGCGCCGTGCCGGTCAAGCGGCTGCCTAACCTCCGGAGTGCGGTCGTCCGCATCCGCAGCCATCTCATAAACGGTTAACGCGCTTGATCCGCTTGACGTCATTTTATGTTTGGGTGTTTGAAACATTTTCTTTTTTCAAATTTCGAGTTTGTTTCGTGCTTAGGATTTCGGATTTCTCTTAATACATCTGCCTATAATACGTCACGCGTGGCCGCATCCGGATTTCCGTGGTAAGCTTCGTCGGGTATGAAAAAGTCGCGGGTCGATTGGGGCACACCGTTATTGTATGCTGGGCTTGGCGTGGGTGCCATTGCCGCAGCTTCCTTGTGGCGTAACCGTTATTCGTTTTTCGACCGCACCGTTGTCATTACTGGCGGCTCACGCGGACTCGGACTCGTCCTTGCGCGAAAATTTGCGCGCGAAGGTGCAAAAATCGCTTTGCTCGCCCGGAACCGCATGGAGTTGATCGAGGCGGAGAATGAATTGCAGCACCGTGGCGCAAGCATCTTTACCGTCGCGTGCAATGTCAAAGACCAGGAACAGGTCGCCGAAGCCATTGCGCGAGTGCGTGAACATTACGGTCACATCGACGTGCTGATCAACAACGCTGGCATCATGCAAGTTGGTCCGCTTGAGCAAATGACCATCCAGGATTTTCAGGATGCGATGGACATTCATTTTTGGGGACCGGTTTACACCACCTTAGCTGCCCTGCCATGGCTGCGCTTGGTCAACGGAGCGCGCATCGTGAACATCGCCTCGATCGGCGGCAAGGTCGCCGTACCCCACATGGCTCCTTACACCGCGAGCAAATTTGCGATGGTTGGATTTTCCGAC
>DASYEY010000020.1:0-12596 GCA_036498725.1 Verrucomicrobiia bacterium
GCACCGACAACTCCCGCCGCACCATGAATCAGGACGCTGCCATCAAAATCCGAATGCTCAAAGGTTCAATGCGTTGCTTCGTTTTTGGACTATTGGGTCTGCTGCCGATTTTTGGGTTGCCGTTTGCGCTGGCGGCATTATGGATTTCCGGGGGCGTCCGTAGTGCTGAAAAGCAATTTTGGAATGCGGCCAAGCCGTATCGAGTTTGGGGAGTCGTTTGTGCGGCGCTCGGGACGATCTTTTGGATCGGAGCAATTATTTTTGTCGTCTTTCAGGCCGTGATGGGTGCGCAAGGCTAGAATTAGATTATCGTTTATCCCGACGGCTAGGATCAAGATTTAGGCAGCTTTTCTTCCACCATTTCGCACAGAGCGTGGAACAAGACTTTTTGCGCTTCTTGAATCCGCGCCGTGACGGTGCCGGGCACGATCAAATCAACCGTTGCCACGCCTTTGGTGTATCCGCCGTCACGTCCGAGAATGGCGATGCTTTCCACGCCTTTGCGCTTGGCTTCTTCCAGTGCGCGCAGGATGTTTTTGGATTTGCCGCTGGTGGTGATGGCGATAAGCACATCGCCTTTTTCTGCGAGTCCCCAGACTTGGCGCGCAAAAATTTCGTCGGCGTGATAATCGTTGTTCACGGCCGTCATGAATTCGCCGTTTGCCGTCAGCGAGATGGCGGGATAGGGCCGGCGTTCTTCGCGGAAACGGCACAGGAATTCCGTGGTGAGATGCGTGGCATCCGAAGCGCTGCCGCCATTGCCGCAGGCGAGTAATTTTTTGCCGGAAACCAGGCTGTGCAGAACGATGGCAGCCGCGCGGTTCAGAGGTTCTTCGAGGGCCGACAAATTGCGTAAGGTGGCGATCGAATCTTCAATGGCCTTTTGCAAGTGACTCATGCCCATAGATTAAATCGAATCAGGAAGACAGGAAAGCAGGAAACTAATAGGATTTTTTGCCTCAGACAGCTGGTCGTAATAGCATTTCTTTGATTCCTAGTTTCCTTATTCAAACTGCAGCTTGAGCTTTTCGCCAGGCTGATTATTTTTCCCGCATGCCGATTTTTGAATTTCATTGCGAGCAGTGCGGCCGCGATAGCGAAATCCTGGTACGTTCCTCCGACTGGAGCGGAACCAAATGTCCGCATTGCGGTTCGGCCAGGTTGGCGAAACAATTTTCCACGTTTGCCGCAACGGCTACGGGTGAGGGTTCTTCCGGTAAAAGTTCCGGTGGTGGTCACGGATGTGGTGGCGCGTGCAGTTGCCATTAGCCATTAAGGCCTTATTGGCATGGGAATCAGTATGCAATCACGCCCCTGCGATTTCCCGTGCACTGATATGTGTCAAGTCCGCCACGGTCCAATCGGCATGGCACGGCTTCAATTCTTCCAATTTTGAGCCGCCGGTTGCCACCGCCAGCGTTTTCGCGCCGATGAATTTTCCGCAACGCACATCGAACGGCGTGTCGCCGATGACTACGATTTCCTGCGGTTGCAAATTTTTCCCCAACACCCGCCGGCCGCGTTCCAGCGCGGCCGCAGCAATATGATCGCGCTCTTCATGATCGTCGGCAAAACCACCAAACTTGAAATATTCCCACAGGCCAAAGTGCCGCAGCTTGATCTCGGCACCGAGCTGGATGTTACCGGTAAGCAGGCCCAGCATCGGCGGGTGCGGCAGGGTTTGCAACCCATGGATGAGTTCGCGGACACCGCGGCACATTTCGCCGCCATTGCGGGTCAGGATGTGGTCCAGCCAGAAAATATAGTGCTCGAAGAAAATTTGAAAATGTTGCGCATCCGCCGCGATGTCATGGATGCGGAAAAATTCCCGGACGAGGCTGATATCCGTGCGGCCGGCAAATCTCATGCGCTCGGTGCCGTGATGCAAATTGAAATGTTGCGCGAACGTGCGCGTGAATGCCGCCGTGCCCGCGCCGCCGGTATGCACCAGCGTGCCGTCAATATCAAATAGAACCAGCCGAACCATATGGGAAGCTATCAAACAAACCTGGAGGCGGGAAGATTTTTACCGCGCCGTCAAAATGAGTTCAACGTTTCTGATTATAGTTCATCCGGGAAAACTTTTCGCGGGCCAAAGATTCTGCCAGGACACGAAAACTTGCGGAGGGACAAAATTCAATCCATTTGATCGCAAAATCATTTTGTCCGGCCATGGCCATCGCCGTTTCCCAATCGGTCCGTGCCAGCGGCACTGGCGGCGGTTGGACGGATCCCTGGATCAGTAATCCAAATTTGTTTCGCCGTTGCGCAGCGCCGGCAATTTTTCGGCCATGCCAGAGCAGGTCGAATTTTTCGTGTCCGACAAAACACTGGCCGGGCAGCGATTTTTGGCAACAGGTCGCCAGTTCAGTTTCAATGTTTAGGCGAGAAAAAGCGTTTTTGATCCAGACATGGATACGCCGATAACTTTCAATCGCCGCCAGGGAATACCACGCGTGATCCGGCGGAACGGCAAAACTATAAGTCCAATCCGCATCGTGCGGCACGATACCGCCGCCAGTGGGGCGACGGATCAGGGGACGGAGCTGAATGGTGTTTTCAACTTCGGAAAATTTTTGAAAATACCCGAACGTAGCTGCTGGTTGTGTCCAGCCGTAAAAACGTAAAACTGGCACATCATGTTTGGCGGCGGTTTCGAGCAATGCTTCGTCCACCGCCATATTATAGGCGGCATCGTTCATGCCGGAGTTGAACAGGAAGTAACATTCATCGCCCGTCTGCAAATTTTTAAGGTCGCAGAGTGCCGATACGGCAACTTTAGAAGCAGATGCTTGAGCCGGAGTTGTTGGGAGTTTTTCCATCAGACATTCACTCCAATCTGTGGGCAAAGCGGCTTGATCTCACAGTTCGCGCAGTCCGGCTTCCGTGCCGGGCAGCGGCGACGGCCATGCCAGATGAGCCAGTGGCTGAACAGCGTCCAATCTTTTTGCGGTACGAGCGGCATGAGTTCCTGCTCAATTTTTACGGCGTCGGTACCTTTGACCAGGCCGAGCCGGTTGCATAGCCGCGTCACATGCGTGTCCACAACCACCCCGACATTGATGTCGAAGGCGTTGCCGAGCACGACATTGGCCGTCTTGCGTCCGACGCCCGCGAGGGAATGGAGTTCCGCCATCGTGCGCGGCACCTGGCCGTTATATTTTTCCACCAAGGCGGTACAGCAAGCCTTGATGTTTTTGGCTTTATTACGGAAAAACCCGGTGGTTTTCACTGCTGCCTCAATATCTGTGAGCGGGGCTTCAGCAAAATCCCGGGCAGCCGGATATTTTTTGAACAGGTCCGTCGTGACAATGTTGACGCGTTTGTCGGTGCACTGAGCGGAAAGGATGGTGGCCACCAGCAGTTCCAGTGGATTGGCGAAATTCAATTCGCAGTGCGCGCCCGGATAAGTCTTTGCCAGCACGGCGCAAATTTTTTGCGTGCGTTCCTTTTTGGCGGCTAAGCTTTCGCGTGGCATCAAGCTGATTTTGGCAGGTTATGGGAAAATAAAAAGCCCGGACGCGAACGTCCGGGTGTGAAAAATGAGGGCTTATTTTGCCGCCGGTGCGTTGGTTGAGATTGGCGCCGCCGGTGAATTGGTTGATGGCGTGTAAGCCCACGCATTGGTGCCTAAAACTGAGGTGGTTTGCATGGATGCCGGCAGGTGAGGATCTAGTTTCCCAAAATACCATAATCCGGAAGCGACGCCGACCAGGAGAATGAGCAAAACAATGATCCAAGGCCATGGACTTTTCTTCTCGGCAAACGGATCCACCAGATCACGTTGCGCGCCGGATGGCAAGGTGGCGATCTGTGTGAGTGATTTACCTAGCGGCATGTTGATCTTGGCGGCTGAATTGACCGCCCAGCCATTGGCGTCAAGGAGTGGACCCAAGTTCCGTTTGCGCAACTTAATGTAGGCCAAGATCATCGAAGGGCCGGAGATCAGCAGGATGATGGCCAGGAAAATGCCGATGAGAGAAGGTATGGCTTGTAAAAGCCCATGATCAAACAAGCCGGTGGCTTTGGCCAGAATGGTGGTGATAATCCCGGCGATAGCGGTAAAGGCGGTGGTAAACAGGGCAATGGTGCCCAGATCCATTTTTTTGGGGCCCGGCGGTGCGGACTTGTCGGCGTTGGCGGTGGTTGCCGCTGCGTCCTGTAATTTTGCGGTGGAGGCGGCTTCGGCGGCGGCCGCACGTTTGGCCACCTGTTCCTCGATCATGCGGACGAGTTTTTTATACGGCAGCCAAAACGCCTGCCGGATACTGATCGGATTATCAATCAGCTTTGTGATAGTCGCATCCCAGTCGCATCCCTTGCGGTCATAGAAAATACCATTACGCCCAAGCATGAGGTTATCGGAATCACCATCGGTAAACGCGGCGACAATGCTCATCTTTTCGCCGGTGCTTTTCCGCACACAATCGCAATAGGCCAGATAGCTGCCAGCCAGCGCGGCCATCGAGCCATGCTTGGCCACGTCTTCAACGGTAAGGCAGAGATCGCAGGCGCGCTGGTCGAGGTAGAGACGGCCAGCCTGGAAAATGGCGGGGATTTTACGGCTATAGAAATTTTTGAAACTGACAAAATTGACGCACAACGTGTACAGGTCGCGATGGTAACGGATCAATTTTTCCACGGCGGCGATGGCATTTGCTTCCGGCTCCAGCGCCTTATCCTTGGCGATGAGGGTGGTGATTTTGTCTTTTGTGTCGCCGGCCAAAATTTCCCGCACACGTTTCAGTCCCAATTTTTCCACCGCGGCACCCACCTTGCCGGTGGACCAGGCTTCGAACGGTGCGAGTTTGGCGCCCAGCAAATTCCAGTCGGCCTCTGTAAGGGTGTTTTTATCACCCAGCAATGGTTTGACGGCGGCGGCTTGTAACGCTGCCAAGGCGGCGGCCCAGGCCGGATTTACTCCTTGCGCCAGCGGCAACGGTTTTTCGGCGGCAATCTGGGCGAGCGGAAGATTGGCGATTTCGGGTGCGTTGACCGTCAGGTCTTTGGCCGCAAGGGTGATGTATTCGGACTCTTGGCGATTTAATGGCGCAATGGCACGGGCGTCAAACGCTGCCAACCGGCAGCGCGCAAAAAAATCATCCACCTTCACTTTCACCGTTTTCACGGCGGTGGCCGCCGCGGCAGTGGCTTCACCGAGCGGCAGGATATTTCTGTCGCCTTCGGCTTGTTTCCACCAATCGGAGTAAGCCTGGGCGTCGGCAAAAAATGCGTCGGTCTTGAGCTGGCTGACGCCGGGCTTGCCGCTGCGGTCATTCTCGATGCCCAGACAGGCCATGATGTCCGCGATGACCGCCTTGGTCGCCTCGTCACTGGCGGCATCGGCGGGAATGATGCCATCACCGTTAAAATCCGTGGCGGCAAAAATTTTTACGGTGTCAGTCGCCTCGTCCAGGCCGATGCTGGCGGCATCCTTTTTGCCAAGATTAACGAGAATCTGTTTCGCTGAAGCGAGAATCTGTTTTCCCTCCGGCGTCGTATCGTTGATGCTGGCCAGCGTCAGGGTCGGCGCGCCCGCGATTAAATCATCGGGATTTTTGAGCAGTCCCGTCGCCCATTTGGCGGCCGCAACGATTTCCGGCACGCGGATGCGACCATCCTTGTCGGTATCAACGAGCTCCAACGTGCGGCTGTCGAACTCCAGGCCTTTGGTCGGACAAGCCAGCGCCACCCAAAGTTTTTGGTCCAATTGGTCGAGGTTGGCAAGATCAGCGCCAGATTGCAGTTTGACCTGGTCAAAACCACCGGCCCGGAAAAACTTCCATAAGTAGCTCATATTAAGATTCGTTCTGCGTTAACGAGCTTGAAAAAACGCCCGCTGGGTGGCAAGTCTAAACCATTATTTGACCGTGACATGAAACGGCGTTGTGCGCTAATTTCCCCGAGCAAAAGCCGCTGTTGATCCATCATGCAAATTCCAACCTACGAACTAAAATCCCAAATCATCGCCTCACTGAAACTGCAGGACATCACCCCGGAACAGATCGAGGATGACGCGCCTTTGTTCGGCACGGGACTGGGCTTGGATTCGATTGACGCACTGGAACTCGTGGTGTTGTTGGAAAAAGATTATGGTATCGTCATCAAGGACATCGAGGAAGGCCGTCCGGCGTTCCGTTCGGTGAAAACCTTGGCGGAATTCATCGCCGCTAAACGGACGAACTAATTTCAAATCTGTGATGGTTGAGGGCAAAACCTAAACACGCATGGCCGGCCATTCCAATCTTCCAACCCCCACCAACTCGCAACGACTGCCCGTCATCACAGGCTGTGGCATTATTTCCGCGGCCGGCTTGAATGTGGCTGAAGTTTGGCGCGCCGTTGCCGCCGGGACGAGTGGGTTGCAGCCGTTGACGTTGTTTGAATCACCGCGTTACGGCCCGATTCCGACTGGCGAAATCCGGCACGATCTGGTTGCGCTGGGGGCACCCCTGGCCAGTTCGCGCAGCGATAAACTTGGCTGGCTGGCGGCGCGCGCGGCCGTTGCGGATGCCGGGATTAATTTTCGGGAAAACGGTGAGCGCGCAGGAATTTTCCTTGGCACTTCTGTTGGCGGCTCGTTCGACAGTGAAAAATTTCTGGCCAAACTGATCAAGCAGGGCAAGTTTCATCCGCGGCCAACGCGCTTTCATGAATGTTCTTCCACGGTGGATTTGATCGCCAATGACTTTGGTCTTCTCGGTCCGAGCGCGGCAATCGCGACGGCGTGTTCGTCCAGCGCCCTGGCCATCGCGCAGGCGGCAGAGGCGATCATGGCGGGCGACGCGGATGTGATGCTCGCCGGCGGGGTGGATTCACTTTCGCGCATGACATGGGGTGGATTTCATTCACTGCTGTTGGTGGACGCAGAAGGCTGTCGCCCGTTTGACGGCGGTCGAGGCGGCATGAGCCTCGGCGAAGGCGCCGGCATCCTGGTTTTGGAATCGGAGGCTTCCGCCCGCCGCCGGGGCGCAAAAATTCTTGCGCGCTTGAGCGGCTGGGGTTTGAGTTGCGACGCGTATCATGCCACGGCGCCGCATCCGCAAGGCGCGGGCGCGGCGACTGCCATGCAAAACGCCTTGCGCCGCGCTGGCCTTGCGCCGTCAGCGATTGATTATCTAAATGCCCATGGTACGGGCACACGCGACAATGACGTTGCCGAAGGCATCGCCATGAAAACGGTCTTCCACAACCGCGTGCCGCCATTTTCCAGTACGAAGCGGGTCTTCGGCCATGCGCTGGCCGCCAGCGGCTCGCTGGAGGCCATTGTTTGTATCGAAGCACTGCGACGTCAGGCCTTGCCACCCAATCCCGGCTTCAATAAATGCGACCCGGCCATCGGCTTGATTCCGGTCACGGAATCACAACCCGCGCGCCTGACGCACGCGATGAGCAATTCCTTCGGCTTTGGCGGTAACAATGGAGTATTGATTTTTTCCATCCCGGAAACTGTGCCACAAACCCGTGAACCAAAAAAAATTCAGTTCGTCGTCAACGGGATCGGAGTGATTGCCCCGGAGTTGGTAACGCGCAAAGAGATTTCGTCGCCATTGCCGCCGGGAAATGCCTTGGTGCATAGCTGCGGGCCTTTGGCAGGCGTCGAAATGCTTGCCCCCAACCAGCGCCGCCGCCTGAGCCGCCTGCAACAGATGTTGCTCATCGCAGCCCGGCAAAGTCATCCGCCGGTTGCCGGTCAACGCGTGGCCATTGCCATCGGCACCGGTCTTGGTTGCATGGAGGAAGTCGGCCTGTTCATCGAAAATCTTGTCGCCAAAGATGAACGCGAGCCGATGCCGGCGCGGTTTCCGAATTCCGTCCACAATTCGCCGGCCGGGCAGGTGGCGATTGATCAGGCCGCACGCAGCATGAATTCCGCGACCACGATGGGTGAGATTACGTTTGAAAGTGCGCTCTGGCAGGGGCTTTCCCAGTTGACGGTGGGCGAAGCGGATTGTGTGCTGGTTGGCGCGGCGGATGAACTGGATAAATATCCCATGAGCATCGGCCAACGTTGGGGTTTGTGGAATGATACGGTGAAACCGGGCGAAGGCGCGATGGTCGCCAGCCTCGTCGCCGCTGAAAATGCCGCTGCTCCGCTCGCACGACTGACGGCATTGAAACTGGGCCGTTGCCGTCAACCATTCGACCCCGCCCGGGAAGCGGACTGGATCGCCGCGGCGATCAACCTGAACAATATCGGTGTGATTTTGAGCGGCGCCAAAGGTTATGCCTGGCTGGATGGCCGGTATGAAGCGATCGCCACGGCGTTGAACGCGCGCGCCGGGAAAAATCTGGAGCATCAGACCTATAAGCAACTCTGCGGTGAATTTCATTCGGCGTCCGCCTTTGGTTTTTCACAGGCGGTGAAACTGGCGCGTGAAAAAAATTGTGGCGTGCTGTTGTTCACCATGTCGTTGCGCGGGGGAAAATCCCTGTGCGTGGTGGAGCCTTAAACTGGAGTGCCCGCATGACCCGATTTCATCTCAGTTTGATCGTTGCCGTGTTGGTGGCGGCCGGTGCGGTGCTGACACACAGTTTTATCCTGTTGATGGCTACTGTGTGTGGTTGGCTCACCATCGTTGGATTGGGCGTGGCGCTGCCGGCGCTGAGTTTTTTCGGGAATTTTATCTGCCGTGGTTCAACTTCTAAAAAACGCGTGGCGTTGACGTTTGATGATGGCCCCGATCCGCGCGCCACGCCGCAATTACTTGAACTGTTGCACGCTCAAAAAATTCCAGCGACATTTTTTTGCCTGGGCCGGCGAGTTGAGGCGCATCCTGAATTGACGGCACAAATCCATCGCAAAGGCCACTTATTGGGCAATCATTCCTACGGGCACAGCCATTTCATTAATTTTTATTCCTCAGCCCGGTTGCAGGCTGAATTGACACAAGCCCAGACCGCCTTCCAAAAAGTCGTCGGTTTTACCCCGACATTTTTTCGTCCGCCCGTCGGGCTTTCCAATCCCAATACTTTTCGCACGGCCAGAAAATTGAACCTACAGGTCATCGGCTGGACGATCCGCAGTTTGGACACCGTCATTGCCGATCCGGGGAAAATTATTGCCCGCATCACGCGCCGTCTTCGGCCGGGCGCGATCATCCTGTTGCACGATGGCAATCTCCCCGCCGAAAAATTGCTGGCCACCGTTAAAACGTTGTTGGACACCTTGCGTTCGCTCGGTTATGAAGTGGTTCGATTGGACGAATTATTGAAATGAAGAAACTGAAATCACTTTTGGCGTTGGTGATCGTGTTCGCCGCCCTGATTTTTACTGCGACCGGAGCCGTGGTGCCGCCGGTTTTGCAGGATTTGCAAAAAAAGATGGCGGCGGTGAAAACGGTCTATCTCGAATTCACCCAGGAACGGGTGTTGAAATTATTTTCTGATCCGCTGAAAAGCGAGGGTGTTATGTTGATTGAGCGTCCGGATAAAATCCGGTGGGAGACGACGGCCCCTTATCAAACCATTTTGATCGGCGACCGGAATTCCGTCGCGCAATTCGAAGCTAATGACGGTAAATGGGAAAAATTGAAACTGGGTTTCCCTCAACTGCTCCAGCACGTGTTACAACAGATGGCCGCCATGAACCAGGGCAACGTCAACGTGATGTTGAATGATTATGACGTCAGCGTCACTACAAATACCGACATCATTCTGACCTGTATTCCCAAGGATGCCAGTGTGCGTGGCATGATGTCGTCCTTGGAGATTAAATTGCAGCCGGATCTGTCAGCCACCCGCGAAGTGGTGCTGAACGAACCAAATGGCGATCTAACGCGGATCACGTTCACGCGCACCAAATATGATGCAACTTTTCCGGCGGGAACCTTTGATCAAACCAAACCCCTCGCCATTGCCGATGTAAAAGCGGTTGTGAAACATGCGCCTTAAATTGCTGCCATTGATCCTGCTTTTAGCTGCCGGTTGCGCCACCGTGCCACCGGTGACGCGGTCGTGGGTGCGACCGGCCGCTGCACTGCCCGCCGACGGATTTATCACCCAACGTGCCGTGTTCAGCGCTCGCGGCGCGCAGTTTCCCTTCAATGGTTATCTCGCCGTGTCCGCGAGTGGCGGCAAGCGGTTGGTTGTCACGGAAAGCTTCGGCCACGTGATCGCCGACGTGCTGGTGAAGCCGGATGGCAAAATCTTTGTGATGCAATCGAGCCGTATGTTTCCGCCGGAGTATATCCGCCACGGAGTGGCGGCCGATCTGGAATGTATTTTTGGGAGCGCAACAAATCAGGCTTGTCCGGTCCAGAAGTTGAGTTCAAACCATTTTATTTTGAAGCGAAATTTTTATTCGCTCGACCTGCGGATCGTGGACGTGAAAGCCGGCCGGCAGCCGGAGAATTTGTTTGATGAAACCAAGGCGGAAAAGGAATGACGCTGCGCACCTCCATCTCATCCGCCCGTAAAGCCGGGCCGCTGACGCTGCCCGATGGTGCGCATGCGCTGGAGTTTGAGTTTTCGGCGGCGGATCCGGTGTTCGCGGGGCATTTTCCAGGGCGTCCTATTTTGCCCGGAGTATTTCAGTTGGAAATCGTCCGCCTGGCGGCGGAATGGGTGGAGCATGCCTCCTTCTCAGTCCAAGAGATCATTCGGGCGAAATTTCAGCGTCCGATTCTGCCGGGTGAAATTTTGAAATTGAACCTAAAGCTGTCGGCGGCTGACGGGGCAATTTCGGTGCGCGGCACTTTTATCTGTGGCGGCCAGCCGGCCGGTGAAGCTTTTTTAAGATTGTGGCGAAACGATTAAAAACCAGGATCAAACGCATTGTGCTCGGCATGGCTTTGCTGGTGGCGGCAGGGTGGATCACCGCTGCCATCGTGGTTCATTTCTCCCTGGCGAAACCGCCGCCACTGCCGGCGGATGTCTCGGTCTTAAAGTTGAAACCGGAGACGCATGATGGAAAAACCTATCTCGGCCAATCGTGGACGGGTGAGCGGGAAGGTTTGACGGTGGTTTATCTGAAGGGTTCGCCGCTGGCCATCGGCTATGCGAACGGCGCGTTGATGCAGGACAAGATGCACACGCTGGAAAATGAATTTTTACGGATGATCCAGACTTATGTGCCGCAACACTGGGTGATGGAACTTTTAAAAAATTACGTCATCTATCGCAACCGGCACCTGAGCGAATTCATCAAGCCCGACTATCGGCTGGAGATTTACGGCACGACGCTCGGTTGCGCGGACCAGCATCCGGAGGAGGGCGATTTTTACAATCGCCTGCTTAACTATCACGCGGCCCATGATGTTTCCTACATGATGATTGATAATCCTTTCATCAAAGCGCGCGCTGGCTGTACGGCATTTGGTGCCTGGGGCGGTGCGACGACGAATCAACATCTTATCACCGGCCGAAACTTTGATTGGGAAGCCGCTGACGTGTTCAGTACCAACCGTGTGGTGGAGATGTGCGAGCCGGACGGAGGAATCCCTTTCATCTCGTTATCCTGGGCGGGCATGGCCGGTGTGGTTTCCGGTATGAATCGCGCCGGTGTTTCCGTCACGGTGAACGGTGCCCCGTCGCATCTGCCGGATGACATCGCCACGCCGGTGGCGATGGTGGCGCGGGATATTTTGCAGCATGCGCATAATCTGGATGAATCAATGGCGATCTTGCGCGGCGCCAAGGTTTTTGTCTCAACCATCTGGCTCGTCGGCAGCCGGGCGGATGGAAAATTTGTCGTGGTTGAAAAAACCCCCGCAGTGACCCACGTCCGTGAACCGGTCGGCGACTCCATTGTTTGTCCCAACCATTTTGAAACCGACGGCCTTAAGGATGACCCGCGCAATACCAACTATATGGTGGAAGCAACGTCGGTCGCGCGCGACGCACGCCTGAAGGAATTGATCCATGATTTTCACGGGGCGATTTCTCCGGTGAACACTGTGGATTTCCTACGCGATCGAAAATTGCCCGGTGGTGTGTTTGCCGGGGATGACCATCGCGGCACGCTCAACGCATTCATCGCCACCCATGCGGTCGTGATGGATTTGACGGCGGGAATTTTTTGGGCGGCTTCGCCGCCGAATCAGCTGGGCAAATTTGTTGCCTTCGATGTGAACGATTTTAACCACGAACTGCCGTCCTTGGCCATCGCTGCGGATGAAACGCTGGCCGACGGCGAATATGATCATGCACGTCAGGCCCTCCAATGTTTGAACGCTGGCCTGAAAGCCTTGGACAAAAACGATGCAACGACGGCGTTGCGATTGGGCGATCAGGCCGAGGCGTTGAACCCCGGCTTTTATCAGAACGCCACCTTGCGCGGGCGGGCGTTGCTTAGGTTGGGCCGGCGTGACGAGGCCGCTGCCGCCTTTGCCCGGGCGCTCGCGGGGCAGCCAGCCTTTTTGAAGGAGAAACAGCAACTGGAAGAATGGTTGCGCCAGGCCAAAGGTGCGAATTAGAATTTAGCTGCATCTCAAGATGAAACCAGAACGCATTCAAGCTTCGCGCCGGTTGATCTTGCTTCAGTTGACGCTGGGGTTTTTTGCGCAATTTCTTTTTGCCCTGCCTTATTTGCGCCGCGTGCACGGCTTGGAAAAATTGAATCCCCGGCAACGCTATCTGTTTGTCAGCAACCACGT
>DASYEY010000021.1:0-16311 GCA_036498725.1 Verrucomicrobiia bacterium
TTGATTTTATCCGCGTTGGCGATGCCTTCGGCGATTTTCACACGACGCTGTTCCAGCATCGCAAAAATTGGCCTGAAGGCGAACTTCGACAACACGAACAGCACGATGGAGAAATTGATCGTTTGCGCGATCAACTTCACCCAATGGATGCCAAGGGATTCCATAAACGGTTAGTGATTGCCAATGACGATCCAAGCGAGAATGGCCAACCCTTCCGCGAGCGCCATACCAATCAACATCGTCGTAAAGACTTTGCCGAAAGCGCCGGGATTACGGCCGATGGCCATAACCGCACCAGCGGCGGCGATACCGATACCGATGGCCGCGCCACCGAAAGCGAGACCGATGTGAATATTACCTGTCAATTCTGCGAGCATATGTTTTTCGTTTTTGGTTTCAGTTTCTCACAACCGTTCGCCTCAAGGTCGTCCAGTTGCAAAGTGTAAAATAATCAATGACCCTCTTCTTCATCTGCGTGCGTGCAAAGCGTGCCGGCGAAAGCCACCGTTAACATCGCGAATACGAATGCCTGCAACAGACACACAACCGTTTCAAAAAAGTACCCCGGCAAGGCGAGCAATACCGCCATCAAGACTGATTTCTGCGACATGGCCATCGTCAGCATTGTTTCACCGCCAAAGATGTTCCCGTAAAGACGCAAGGCCAGTGCCACCGGACGGATAAATAAGATGGAAAATGATTCCATGACACCGATGAAAATGAACAACAAGAGCAGCAATGGATACAACCATTTGGTCGTGGCCACCTTGACCCCAAAAACGTGTTTAACCAAGCCAACCGGGCCGTTGTATTTGAGCGCCCAATATAAGCTCATCACAAAGAAAATCCCCGCCATGGCCACCGTCAAATTCGCATCCGTGGTTGGCGGGCGAAAAAACGGCGTCGCCACGTGCGGAACGGAATGCGGCAACGCACTGGTCTTGTCTATTTCGGAAACCGGAACCAAACCAATGCTGCCCATACCCGGCAACAAATCGGTGAAATTGGAAATGGTAATGAAGATCAAGAATGAGGCAGCCAACGGAAAAACCCACTGAACCACTTTCGGCTCTAGAACATTGCCCATTAAATTTTCCCAACCCTCTAAAACGGCTTCCATGACGTTTTGACCCGTACCCGGAATTTCCTTCACCTTCCAAACGGTCAAACGAACAATTACAATGATCAATAACGCAACAATCCAAGTGCAAATCATGGAATTGGTGACCGGAAGCGGACCGATATTAAAAATTGTCAGCGCCGATTGCGAAACCAAGGGATGCACTACCTCTTCGTGGGCAGATGCCGTCGCCTTCGCGATCGCCGTCTGGGCGGATGCCGAAGAAACTTGGGCGTTCGCTCCGACCACAAAAGTCGCGGCGAACAAAATCAGAAACAGAATGAAACGGCTGATTTGCTTCACAAAAAATGATACCGAACGACACCAATTGCTCCGGTTAGTTAAACCGATGGTGTGATCGGGAAACAAAAGCTTGCCTCATCGTGAAAAATTTCACAAGCACTTTCTGAATTTTTTTTAATGTGTTTTTGGGCACGGGAACGGACAGCAAATCACCAGCTAAACAAAGGGTAAAACCGCCCTCCCCCGGATGTTTATCCAAGCTCGCGTAACGATTCCGGCTTTTTCCCCGACGCACGTAATTGACGCAGGCTCAGACTGTCATGCCGTTTGGCCAGCCGCTGCCCATTTTCATCTAAAATCAAGGCACAATGAAAAAAATCCGGCGGCATCAAGCCCAATGCACGATACAATAATATTTGCCGGGCGGTACTGACCAATAGATCAGCCCCGCGCACGACTTCGCTGATCTGCATTGCCGCGTCATCCACCACGCAAGCGAGTTGGTACGCCGGAACGTCATCCGGCCGCCAGACCACAAAATCACCAAAATCTTTTCCGGCAACGAAATTTTGTTCACCCAAATGTTTGTCCACAAACGAAATCGTCTCACCGTCAGGAACCCGGAAACGCCAGGAGAACTTGGTTGCCGGTTGCGGGTTGCCAGTTGCAAGTTCGCCCATATGCCCGTCCAACTGGCAACTTTCAACCTGTAACTTGCAACCATTTGACCGGCATTTGCCGGAATAAATTGGCTCGTCATCTTCCGCGTGTGGCGCCGTGACTGCGGCTTGAATATCTTTGCGCGAGCAGGTGCAGGGATATATGAAATTAGCAACCCGTAATTTTTCCAAGGCGACACGATAAAATATCGTCCGCTTGCTTTGATCATAGGGTGCAAATTGGCCGCCGACATCCGGTCCCTCGCTCCATTCCAATCCGAACCAGCGCAAATCTTCCAGCATCGCCGCAACAAACTCCGGACGACAACGCGCGGTGTCCAAATCATCATTACGTAGAATCAATGCACCCCCATGCGCGTAGGCACGTTCCTGCGCCGCCCAAAAGGTTTTGGCATGACCCAAATGCATAAACCCGGTCGGCGACGGTGCCAGACGGCCGCGATAATTACGATTCACAGGGGAAAATTTAACCACCAAGACACGAAGGCACAAAGATTTTTAGCCACGGATAAAACACGGAAAAGCATTTCGACACAGATTTCACGAATTAAACTATCAAGCAAAGGCACAAAGCTCGGATTTTTTTTGACAGAATTCACAAAATTTACCGAATTAGGGACGATAACAAACCAATGGTCATCATGGATTGCGGCGGGAAGCGCAGCGCCACACTATTTTCGTCCGGACATTTGGTTTTTAGAGATAGGTTGATCCTTATGCGCGCAAAAGCGGTTAGCTGCTATGCTCTACCACCGCAATCCAAGATGTTTACTGGCTTGATCGTTTAATTCGTGAGAATTAGTGAAATTCGTGTCAAAAAATGCTTTCCGTGTTTTATCCGTGTTCCATCCGTGGCTAAAAACCTTCGCCAGGATTAGCCGCCAGCCATTCACTAAATTTAGGCAGTGGGCGCGATAAAACCGCTTGAATTTTTGATACGTCCAGCGACGTGTCCAACGCGCGGGGCGGACCGGAAAAACCCTTCGCGGAACCGGCCTTAATCTTTGTCGCCACCTCTGGCCAACGTTTCACGAGCAGTTCACCGATTTGAAAACGCGACAATTTTTCCGCGCCGGCGACGTGATAAATTCCCGTGCATTGTTTATCCACCAGTTCCCAGATGGCCCGGGCCGTTTCCACCACCGGAATGGGGCAGCGAAACTCATCCGTGAACAACGTCATTCCCTGCCCTGCCCCTGACAACGTGCGACGCAATTGTTCGTTGAACGCACGGTTGCGAGTGCTGGAAGTCCCGCCATTGATGGAGGTGCGCACGACGAGGTGACGCGGGTTTTGCAGAACAATTTTTTCCGCCGCAACTTTGGTCTCACCATAAACATGCAACGGATTCGTCGCATCCGTCTCGGTATAATTTCCCCGGCAACCATCAAAAACGAGATCAGTTGAAAAAAATACGAACGGAATTTCTGCCGCCAATTCAGCCAGAAATTTTGTGGTCTCGACGTTCACGCGCCGGGCGAAGTCGGGGTTTTTCTGCGCCTCAGCCACGGCTGTGATCGCGGCGCAATGAATGATGGCCTGAGGTGGGTTCTGGTGAAATTCGCGTTCGACAGCAGCAAAATCAAGCAGATCAAAGTCCGTGCGAGTCAACGCCCTCACCTGCCATTGCGGGGCATATTGGGGTGCGACCTGAACCAGATGACTGCCGATCAATCCATTTGCGCCAGTGATCCAAATCAGCTTTTTCATGGCAAAAACCAGCCGCGCAAATCAACTGCTTGAGAATTGCCAAGCACCAGCCTCACACTCTTAATCAATCAACCGCTTGGTCAGATTGTCGTAGGCATCAATCCGGCGGTCACGCAGGAATGGCCAGTGGGTGCGCGTGGTGTCCACGTTGGCAAGGTCAACGGGCACGATGAGAATCTCTTCCTTGTCAGAGCCGGCTTTGGCGATGATTTCACCCGAGGTGCCGGCAACAAAGCTTTGGCCCCAAAATTCCAAACCGTCCCCACCGACGTTCTTGATGACTTCATGGCCGATGCGGTTGACAGACGCAACGTAGCAGCCATTCGCGACGGCGTGCGAACGTTGGATCGTTTCCCAAGCCCCGTGCTGTTTGATGCCATACTTGGCCTTTTCCGACGGATGCCAGCCGATGGCGGTCGGATAAAAGAGAATTTCCGCGCCTTGCATCGCCGTCAGGCGCGCGGCTTCCGGATACCATTGATCCCAGCAAATGAGCACGCCGATTTTTGCATATTTGGTTTGCCAGGCTTTGAATCCCAGATCACCGGGCGTGAAATAAAATTTTTCGTAGAACAACGGATCATCCGGGATGTGCATCTTGCGATAGATGCCCAGCAACGAACCGTCAGCGTCAATGATCGCAGCGGTGTTGTGATAAACACCGGACGCACGTTTTTCGAACAGCGAGGCAATGATGACAACCTTGTGCTTCTTCGCAAGTTTCTGAAAGGCATCCGTGCTCGGGCCGGGAATCTTTTCCGCGAGCTTGAAATGTTCGTGGTCTTCGCTCTGGCAAAAATATTGCGAGCGGAAAAGTTCCTGCGTGCAGATGATCTGTGCGCCTTTTTTGGCCGCGCGTTCAACCAGCGCAATGGTCTTTTTCAGGTTCGCGTCGGGATTGGCCGACACGTCCGTCTGGATCAGACCGAGTTTGATTTCGGACGAAGCTTGCTTCATACAACCACAGCTTACCGCGCGTCTTGCGCAATGAAAATAGTTTTGTCGTGGGGCGCCGCCGCCGCGGCCACTACCGGCTTCACGGTTTCTTGACCGAACAATTCGCGGATGAATTTGCCGAGCGTCTCGTTGGTCGGGCCGTAACCTTTGTGATAGATGTAGTATTCGAGATCAACCATCAACTCATCCGCCGTGGCGTAACGACGATCCGGATCGCGCGCCAGGCAATGATGCAGGATATCGTTCAATTTGTCATCAATGCGCGGATCCAGCGCGCGGAAATCCGGCACGGGCTGGTTCAAGATGCGATTGCGGGATTCCTCGGCGGTGGCGCCTTTGAACAGGTTCCGTCCCAGCAGCAAATGCGCGAGCACCACGCCCACTGAGAAAATATCCGAACGCTTGTCTGTGATCTGAAAATCCGCCTGCTCCGGACTCATGTAATCCGGCTTGCCAGCGACGACTTCGCCCTCCTGATCGGTCAGGAAACCTTTGGCCTTGGCGATGCCGAAATCCGTCAGCTTAACATCCCCCTCGAACGCGATAAGAATGTTCTTGAAGCTCACGTCGCGGTGAACGATGCCCATCGGCTTGAAATTTTTGTCTGACTTGGCATGCGCATAAGCCAGTCCGCGGGCGATCCGGCTGGTGATGAATACAGCCAGTTCCTTCGGCAGCGTTTTGCGCTTATCGGCGAGTTGATGGGAAAATTGTTCGAGGTTCACCCCCCGGATCAATTCCATCGCAATGAAACAGACGCCGTTGGCTTCGCCAAGGTGGTAGGTCTGGACGATGTTGGTGTGGATCAAGTCCGCCACCAGCTTGGCTTCGCCGACGAAGTTCTCGATGAACATCTTCTGGCTGGCGTAGTTTGGGCGGATGATCTTGATGGCGACGCGTTTGACGAAATCGCGGGAACCATGCTGCTCTCCCTCATAGACAATCCCCATGCCGCCTTCAAAAATCTTGCGGACAATTTCGTATCGGAATTCGCTCTGGATACTGAATAACGGCACAGGCACATGGTCGAGAATTGCTTTACGATGTCAAACAAAACAATTGACTTAAACCGGCCATGGCAGCGCCGCCCAATCGTCCCCCGTGAACCATGCCAATATCAAATCATTAAAACTTCCCCCTTAAAACGACGGGCGCCGGATTAAAATGCCTCCATTTCAGTGTCAGGCCACGGGTTCGCCCATGGGCAAGCCGCTGACTGCATGGCAAAAAACTTTGATTTTTTCACTTTTTTCGCTTGCACGCCGTGCTTATTGGATTTTCAATCGTCACAAGTCTGTTGATTTTTCGGACTAAACAAACAACATCAACCAAAGAAACTAAAAAATAATATGGCCAAAGCACTCTCCAAAGCCCAGATCGCCACGCTCGTCGCCGAGAAGAACGGTCTTACCAAAAAACAAGCGGTCGAAATCCTCGACTACGTCGCCGCGCTCGCTTACAAGCACGCGAAAGACACGTTCACCCTGCCTGGCATCGGCAAGCTCGTTCTGAAAAACCGCGCCGCCCGCATCGGCCGCAATCCGAAGACCGGCGAACAGATCCAGATCAAAGCCAAACGCGTCGTGAAGTTCCGCGTGGCCAAAGCCGCGAAAGACGCGATCCTCGGCACCAAGTAATTCCCTTCGTTTTCGTGAAAAGAACACCTCGTTTTGAGGTGTTCTTTTTTTGTTTTTAATGCCATAAGAAATTTCTGCAAAAGTCATGTTTGTTTATCACCCAAACAAACTGATACCAATCAGCCCCACCTGCCGTCTGGCTTTAGCATGAAGTATTGGTCCACCGCCGTGGTTGGTCTTATTTTTATCCTGGTCACAAATGCCTTCTGTGAAGTAATGGCGGCGGATGTGATAGCGACTACCGCCAAACCTTTCCAAGTTTTCGATAACATGTTTTATGCGGGAAAACCGGATTTCACCACCAACGGAATCATCCCCAGTTGTGTCGTCTACGAAACCAAGGAATTGAAGGATGCCGTGGCTTCAGGCCAGCTGCCTGACGAGGCAACGTTTAAGGAAAAAATCCGAACGCTTTCGTCCGGACATCCTGGCCCGATCGTCATAGACATCGAATATGCCTATCTTTCAAAGGTAAAAAAGACCACGGACGCAGACGTCAGGAACCATTTTAAACTGTTCATCACCCTCGCTCATTGGGCGCATGAAGCCGCGCCGGGACATCTGGTGGGATATTACGGCCACGGCTTGTTTCCCGAAGAACCAGGCAAGGAATATGCCGCCGAAACCAAGGAACTGCTCGGCGCCATGGATGCCTTTTTCCCTTCCCTGTATTCACACGGCAACCAATCACCGGCACAGTGGAAAGCGAAATTACAAATCCTCGTCCAGCAGGCCCGCCAATTAGCGCCGGACAAGCCGATCTATCCCTATGTCTGGGCGCAATATCACGAAGGCGGTCCCAAGGCGCTGGAATTTTTGGACGCCGACTATATGAAATTTCAATTGGAAACCGCGCAAGCCTGCGGCGTTGATGGCGTTGTATTTTGGTCGAGCCGAAAACCCGCGTGGGTGGATCGTCCGTGGGCGCACGCCATGGTGGATTTTGTGGCCGCCAAACCCCGGTGTGAAACCGGCGTGAAAACCAACTTGCCGAACCCTGGAAAAACGTCCATTGAACCGGAGTGATTTTCGCCACTGGCAAATCAGACAAAAGGAAAAGTCAGGCACGGATTGCTCGAATTTTCATAAAAAAACAAGGAAGTCATTCTCACGCAAAGGCACGAAGACGCGAAGCAAAAACCTGATGACAGTGACGAGTGACGGGTGATGAGTGATAAGCCGGAGAACATTCAACTCTCAACCAATTTGAAACACGGAAAAGTATTTTGACGCGAATTACACGGATTTCCGCGAATGCCCAACTAAAAATTTAAAACTCAAAATTCAAAACTTACATAGTCCGAGGACGAGGACGACGATGAGGATGATAAAACAGCCTTCTGCCCCCTGCCTCCTGCCGTTTGCCGGTAATTTTGTTTTTCATCGGCGCCAATCCGCGTAATCTGTGGGGAAACATTTTTTACTTTTTTGACTGAAATGAAACCACGAGTTCGCTTTGCCCCTTCGCCCACCGGTTATCTGCACATCGGCGGCGCACGTACCGCCTTGTTCAACTGGCTTTATGCCCGGCATACCGGCGGCACCTTTATTCTCCGTATTGAAGACACTGACGCCGCGCGCAATTCACAGGAAGCCGTGGATGTTATCCTCAATGGCTTGCGCTGGCTGGGACTGGATTGGGATGAAGGCCCGCTCACCGGCGATGCCACGGGTCTTAACAAGGGCGATTGCGGCCCCTATTTTCAATCGCAACGGAAGGCAAATTACCAACGGCGCGTTGAAGCCTTGTTATCCCGTGGCCTCGCTTATGAACATGAAGGCGCCGTCAAATTCAAGATGACGCGCGAACCAATCCTGATTCCTGATTTGGTCGTCGGCGATGTGTTACGCCCGCTCACCGATCGTGAAGAACAGGATCCTGACTTCGTCATCATGCGTTCCGATGGCCAGCCTGTGTTCCATCTCGTCAATGTCATTGACGACCTGGAAATGAACATCACGCATGTCATCCGCGGCGAAGATCATTTAAGCAACACCGCCAAGCATATCGCGCTGTTTAACGCCTTCGGCGTCAAAGCGCCACATTACGCGCATATCCCGCTTATCCTGAACGGCGACGGATCCAAGATGAGCAAGCGCGATAAAGGCGCATCGCTTACCAGCTATCTCGACGACGGATTTTTGCCCGAAGCGGTCATCAATTATCTGTGCCTGCTCGGCTGGTCGCCCAAGGACAATCGTGAAAAAATGCCGCTCGCCGAAATCATCGAACGCTTCGACCTGCCGCAAATCCTCCGGCACAATGCGTGTTTTGATTACGAAAAACTCTTATGGATGCAGGGCGAATACGCCCGCGAAGTCGGCGACGACCGTTTCTACGAACTTGCCGTCCATGCCTTTGCCAAAGCGGGGATTGATACCAATAAATTCCCCCTGTCCTACGTGAAGGCCGCCTTAGATACATGCAAGGGCAAGTTCAAATTATTCAATGAACTGCCTACCTACGCGGGATTTTATTTCCGCGATGAGTTGGTTTATGAAGCCGAAGCCGCGCAAAAAGCTTTTGTTCCCGAAAACAAACCGCGCCTGGAAAAATTGCGCGATGCCTTTGCCGCATTGAATCCGTTTGATGCCGCCGCCATCGAAGCCGCGTTGAAAGAAACCGCCAAACAACTCGGCGTGAAAGCGGGCGTACTCATCCATCCCACGCGCCTCGCCTGCACCGGCAACCCGCATGGCCCAAGCCTCTATCATTTGATCGAAGTGTTGGGCAAGGAGAAGGTACTCACGCGGATTGAGCAGGCATTGCAACGTTTCTAGCCACGGATTGAACACGGACGAAACACGGATTTTTTTGACGCGAATTTCACGAATTAGCCACATCACCGTCGTCGTCCGTGCTTCAATCGAGCCTTGAGCTTTAAGTTTCGGCTTAGCGACTTAGCGTCTTTGCGTGAAGTCGTCTTCCCTTCCCATCTGTGTTTCATCTGTGTGCATCTGTGGCTAAAAAGTTTTTTCATCACACCTTCCGCGTGACTCCTCACCGAAAAAATTCGCGCCGCAAATCATTTTCATTAAACTCCGCGCGTGGCCAATCCGTTCGTTCATTGGATCGAAAGCCACGGCCAATTCACGCCGTGGTGGTTTCTGGCGTTGTTTCTGGCCGCGTCCTTCCTGATGATCTGGCGGCTGGAAGCCATGAGTGCGCGCGGGTTTGAAGGCACCGTTCTCGGCACGCTGGTGATGCCGTATTGTTCCGGGCTCGGCAATCTGATCTTCGCCATCATCCTCGGTCGCAATGGCGGCAACGGCGCGGACGTGATGACCAACTCGCTCGTCAACAACGTCACAAACATGACACTCGTGCTCGGTTTGCCCGCCGTGATCTGGGGTATCAATGTCCTGCCCGCCAAAGCCAAAGCCGAGGGCAAAGCGGCGAAAGCACCGAAGAAAGCGAAGAAAGAAAAAACCGATGGCGGCGCGCATGAATTAAACCGGCTTTCGCTGTTATTGACCTTGCTGGCGGTGCTGTTTTTCACCGGTGCCGTCTGGGCCTTGGGCCGGAAGCATTTTCTGGACTTCAACGATGGTCTCGTCCTGGTTGGGCTGTTCCTGTTCTGGCAATGTTTTCATGTTTTTGAAGTGCTGAAAACCAATGTGCGTGATGGCAAATCAGTTTTCGGCTTGTTACTGGCGGTGGATATCGCGCTGCTGCTGGTGGGCGCCTATGCCATTTATATCAGCACCGATTGGCTGGTGAATTGGATTTCCCATATCCATACCAACAGCTTCGTCAGCGCCAGGCATCTCGGATGGTTAAGCGGCTGGATCATGGTGCTGCCGAACGCGCTCTTGGCGCTTTACTACGGCTGGCGCAAACAACCGGAAGTTGTTTACACCTCACAGGTCGGCGACGCGCATATCTCAATCCCGCTCTGCCTCGGCATTTTCACGTTATACCATTCGATGCCCGTGCCGGCATTTTTCCAGACCGGCATGATCATCCTGCTGGGCGCGACGGTCGTGCACATCTTCTTTGTGACGGTCTTTGGAAAATTACCGCGTGTTGCCGGCTTTGCCTTGCTGGCCGCATACGGCTGGTTTTTGTGGAAAGGTTTTTTCTAGAACCTGCCCATTTTTTAGCAAGATCGTTTAGCTAAAAGCCCCCAGTACCCAGCCTCCAAGCTCCAGAGAAGCGCTAATACCCAAGCACCGATCATCGCGCGGTGATAGTTTTTGGAGGTTGTGATTTGGAATTTATCTGGAGCTTGGACGCTTGGAGATTAAATTCACTCCGTAATAACCGTATCACTGTGCTCATAAGCCGGCGCACAGCAACATAACAGGCGCAACACTTCAGTGCCGGTATTCCAGAGCTTATGCTTCTGGCCCGGCAAAATCGCAATGGCATCGCCAACCTTCACGTCGCACGTTTCATTTTCGATCCGCATCTTTCCCTGGCCATGCGTGATGTAATAAATCTCCTCGGCCAGCGGATGATAATGTTCCTGGGTAGAACCACCCACCGGCAAGCGGGCTTCGGCCAGGCTTTGATTGCGGATGCCGGAATTACGGTGCGCCAGCAATTCGCGGATTTCCGATCCATCCTTGGTCGTGAAGGACGGGACTTCGTGGAGATTTTTGATGTCCATAATGTTCGTTAAAAACTTTCCGGCAGGCGAAATACTTTGGCCAGATCAATCTGGCCCAGCAACACGCCGAAAATGATCAGGGCCATCGCCAGATAAAAGGTCGGTGAGATGGGCTCTTTCAGGGTAAGGTGCACCCAGATGCAGGTCGTCACGGGAATCAGGTTGTTAAAAAGCAATACCTTGCTTGCGGGCCATACCCGGAGGGCATTGTTCCAAAACGCGTAGGGAATCACCCCGCCAAAGATGATGCAAAAAACGATGATGCCCACGTGCGGCAACGTGACTTTAATCCCGTGAAACATGATTTCAAACAGGCCAATGGGAATCAAGGTGACCCCGGCCATCCACATGGTATTGGCGGCAACCTCCAAACCATTCACCTTGGCGCTCAACCAGCGGCTTTGACGGCTGTAAAAGGCCCAGAAAAAACTGGCGACCAGCGCGAAGACTTCACCCGCGATATGGGTTTCCTTGCCCGCCACCAAGGCCGGCCAGAACAAGACCAAGACACCGATGACAGCCAGCAGGGCCGCCGAATAACGTCGCACGCTCGCCCAAGTGCGTCGGGGACGCTCTTCCGCCAGCAAAGCCCAGACCGGAGAAGCGCCCAAGTACAAGGCGACATGCGAGGCAGAGGTTAGTTTCAAGGCCCAATTGAACGTGATCGTATAAAGCGCCAGGCTTAACCCACCGCGCAGCCACAGTTGCCGGCGCAATTCCGGCGTCAATTTCTCAAACTCACCCAGCCAATTGGTGAACTTCAAGACTGCCAGCAGGATGGAGCCGGCAAAGGTAAAGCGCAGACAACCGGTGAAAACCGGCGGCCAATCGCCCAGCAACCATTTAGTTCCGGCATTGTTGCCACCCCAAAACGTGACCACCATCAACAGGCTCAGGGCAATGGCTGTATTATTCTTCTTTTCCGACACGCAGGGAGCTTACGGCAACCGGAGCATGGGTTCAATCAAACTGCCACGCCCCATGAAATGAACCCGGCCCGTTGAATTTATATTGACCGCGCCTAACCGTGAATTAAGTTGCCCGCATGGATCATTCGTCTGGTTTCCTTAAAATTGTCACTGAAGCCCAACCGCGCGTCCGCGAAATCTCCGTGGATCAAACCCGCGCTTGGCTCGCGCAAAACCCCAAGGTCGTACTGGTGGATGTGCGGGAAGATTCCGAATGGAACGCCGGCCACGCCGCCGAGGCTATGCATCTCGGCAAAGGTGTTTTAGAACGTGACCTCGAAAAAATGTTTCCCGATCCCAATACCGAAATCATTATGTACTGCGGCGGCGGGTATCGTTCCATACTGGCGTGTGACGTCGCGCAAAAGATGGGTTATCGCAGCGTCCATTCGCTCATCGGTGGTTTCAAGGCGCTGAAAACGGCGAATTGGCCGATGAAAAGCGGTGTGTAATCAAAGCTAAATTTCGACCGATTGCCGCTGTTTTCGACAAACGCGGTTTAACCGTTTGACGAGTGAAGTTGCTTTTCCAGACGCGCATTCACCCATCAAACAAATCTGAATCCAATTCTTTCGACGCAGATAATCGCTTTTATAACTGATCAGATAACCTGCCCGTTCCATCGCGTTCCCGACTTCGGTTGAAGTCATTTTCCGCGGCAACGCGATTGAGATAACCGCCGGCGAAACATCATGATCTCTTCCGACAAGATCAAAGCCAGCTTCACATAAATTGGAACGTAGCCGGACAGATAATTCGGTTGTTGTGCTAAAACGCTCTGGCCAGGATTCGCTTTCAAGTGCCCGATGCAAGGCGCCAAGCAGGTTTGAAGAAAGGGTGAATGGAACACCCTGCTGTTCCGCGTATAGACCCAAGTCCAGACAGCGCGGCAACGTTTGTGCCGGAAGCACCGCGTGATTATAAAATACCATCGAAAGTCCGGGATAGGCGCGCAACCCCTTGCCACTGGTGCCGGAGGCCAAATAAACCTCGCCCAAATGCACGGGCACAGTGCCGATCGTGCTGATGGCATCGAGACACAATTTCGTTCCGTTATTCGCACATACTCTTTTCAATGCGGATACATCAGCCAGCACACCGGTTGACGTTTCACAATGCACGCACCAAAGCCAGGATGGTTTGGTCAAAAGCCATCTTTCAACCTCGCCCATATCAAAGGGTTCACCCCAGGCAAAGGTCAGCGTATTAAACTTCAGGCCAAACCGTTGCGCGTGATCAACCAGCCGTTCACCAAATTCGCCATTGCTTAATATTATTCCCGAACCCTCAAGCAATGATAATTGCCCGGCGACCACGTCGTTGGCCAGCGTGCCGGAACCGGTAAACAATTCAACATTTTCAGCCCGCACCAGCTCGCACAGATTTTTTTTAGTCGCCGACAATTTTCTTTGAAACGTTTCGGAGCGATGAGATTCCGGGGTTTGCTCAAAGGCCTGCCGGACTTCCCGCCGGATGGCGACCGGACCAGGCAAAAAGTTTGCCGGTTCCGGATGAAACGGCTGAACAGGCGAGGAACGCAAAAACTCGCGGGCAGCGGTTTCAAACGTATCCAACGCGACCGACATTGGCTGAAACCGGGCATCGCCGCTGCCGACTATTGGGCCAAAGGCGGCAAAACCAAGATGTTGATACAGTTTTTGCTGGCGAGTCGTTCCTGAAATGATCGCGAAACCATAGTTTCTTTCAACTGCGTGCTGCCAGAGCAACGCCAGCATTCCCCTTAAAATCTGGCCACCACGAGCACCACGGAATCTTATCTCAACCGCCAGTAAACGGACTTCACAGATCACCGCCGCGGGTGGCAGGTATGAATTCAAATCCGGCAGTTTTTGATCGAGCGAAAATGGACGATTGCCACGCACGGCCAGCATGCCAACCAGTTCGCGGCCTTGCAGGCAGATAAGATAGGTGTTTTCAGTATGAAACTTGTCCACCAACCGTCGTGACGTTGACGGCGGATGTTGCGGAATCTCTTCAACAAACGTTTTATAATTGAGCTGGTGAACCTGATCAAATTCCCAATCTTGGTCGGCAACTTTGAATGTCAATGGTTTGGGCACGCTCATAATTTCAAATCCTACGCGCAGGCTATTTGATTCCCGACCAAAACGATCATTGAAACGATTTAGGCGAGCATTGATTTTTTATATGAAGCGAGTGAGTTTCCCCTCCGACCAAAATCACCACTCGACGGAGTTTTGCCCCGCTTTAATTTCTTTGGCTCGACAGCGCGTCGGTTTTTTGGCAATTTTCTCCCTGCCAGGGCCTGTGGAGTGTGGACTTACGAACCCCGCGAGGACCGGAAGGTAGCAACGGCAGTATGCTTTGCAATTGCCGCAGTCACCCTGGTATTTTCTCGCCCAGTCAGTCGTGATTTTCAGTCGTGATTTCCGCAAGCCAGCTTGTAGGCGCTGCCAACCCCCAGAAAAATCCAAAGCAACGTAAAAAGACCAATACTGCTCTTCAGCAATAAAAACTGCATGTGAAATGAATTTCTGAACACGTTTATCTGGCTGAGAAATTCTGCTTTTGAAGGCTTGCCCGCGATGAAATCCCGCAGTTGCGGCAGTTCTTTTTCGGTGAACTCTTTTACCCGCTCATCCGACACACTGCTGACATCCTCCTCTTCGTCTTTGGCGATGATGGCTTTGATTTCTTGAGGTGACTTTGCCGCTACTGCGGTATTGGCATCATCCAATTTTGACTGGTAAGCCGCCTCTCCAATCTTGTCAAACTCAACCATGGCGATGCTTCTCAATGCCAAAAACTGACCGCCCAGGATGGCTAAAAGCGCCAGAACGCCCGCCAGAACACCTAATTTCCTGGTGCCTTCCGCGCCCACTACCCGCGCCCCGACACCAGTAAGCGCACCCACACCCCAGGCAGCATAACCAATTTCGTAACCGGTGGCTTTGATCAGGAAAAACCATCCGACCATGCCTAAAACGGCTCCGACCAGCGCACCAATCGCGCCTTTGGTAAATCCGCCTTCGCCCAATTTGTACGCTGATGAATATTTGGACGTCCGGGTCCGCCCGCTAATCACCGGTATCACTGGCGTCTCAGATGTCTCTGGCGCCACGGCAACAGCCTCAATTGCCGGCGGCGTATGCGTGCGATTGATGCGCAAGCCGGCCGGCGGTGCTGGTTCAGGCAAGACTTCGGGCGCAACCGGCGTTTCCATTGCCAACTGCTGGCGGATCATGAGATTGGCCTGATCCGTATTGTCCGTTTTGCAGGAAGGGCAATTTACTTCAAATGGCATCTGCCCGTTCACCGGCTCCACTTCAAATTTGAACGGCTGCCCGCACGTGCATTCAACCTTGATTTCCATAATGATTCCTAGCTGATTAGTTTTTATGAGGGAATTCGCCAAGAGCGTTGTCCAGAAATAAAAAAGTCGCAAGTGTTTTCACGGCATTTCTCCTTGAAGCCGCCACATCCGTGCTCCAAAGTATTCGTGTCGAAAATCTAGATTTGCATGAGCTACCAGGTCATCGCCAGAAAATATCGTCCGCAGCGTTTTGCAGACGTCGTTGGACAGGAACATGTCACGCAGACGCTGGCCAATGCCATCGCCCAGAAACGCATCGCCCACGCCTACTTGTTCTGCGGACCGCGCGGCACCGGCAAGACGACCATTGCGCGTATCTTTGCCAAGGCGTTGAATTGCACGGGCGGTCCCAAGGTTGATTTTGAGGACAACGATCCGCGCGTCCAGGAAATCACCGATGGCCGTTCGCTGGATGTATTGGAAATTGACGGCGCCAGCAATAACGGCGTCGAGCAGGTCCGCGAATTGCGCGAAACCTGCAAATATGCGCCGGCCAGCGCCCCCTTCAAGATCTACATCATTGACGAAGTTCACATGCTATCCACGGCCGCGTTCAATGCCCTGCTGAAAACGCTCGAGGAACCGCCTGCGCACGTGAAGTTCATGTTCGCCACGACCGATCCTGAAAAGGTCCTGCCGACGATCCTTTCCCGCTGCCAACGCTTTGACCTGCGCCGGATCCCCTCCGCGCTCATCACCCAGCATCTGGCAGAAATTGCCGTTAAAGAAAAAGTCGCGATTGATGCCGCCGCGTTGCATGCCATCGCCCGCGGGGCGGATGGCGGGATGCGGGATGCGGAATCCACGCTCGACCAGTTGATCAGTTTTTGTGGCGATAAAATCGAAGAAGCCGACGTGCTTTCCATGTTCGGCCTGGCCGCGCAAAACCAGATCTTGAAATTAAGCCAGGCCGTTCTGGCCGGGGAAATTTCCACTGCCCTGACGCATTTGGACGAACTGGCGCGCGGCGGCAAGGATTTGGGGCGCTTGCTCGGCGACCTGCTGAATCACTTCCGCAACCTGCTGAT
>DASYEY010000022.1:0-30919 GCA_036498725.1 Verrucomicrobiia bacterium
GTTTGGATGCGGATACGGGAAAATTATCCGCGCCGGAACTCGCCGCCACGACGCCTGATCCGTCTTTTCTCGCATTCACACCGGATGAGAAATATCTCTACGCCGCGAATGAATTTGGCGGCAATCATGCAGGCTTGGTCAGCGCTTTTGCCGTGAACCACACTTCCGGCCAGCTTACGCCGCTCAATCAAAAAGATTCCGGTGGCTTGGCGCCCTGTCATGTCAGCGTGGATGCCGACGGCAGGACGGTATTCGTGGCGAACTACAACAGCGGCACCATCAAAGCCATTCCGTTAAATACCGACGGCAGCTTGGGCGACGGCGGCGAATTGATTCAGCATCATGGTCATAGCGTCAATGTCAGTCGTCAGGCTGGGCCGCACGCTCACTTTGCCGCCGTGGATCCTTTCAATCATTTCGTGCTCGCGTGCGATCTGGGTTTGGACAAGGTCATGGTCTATCGTTTAGAAAATTCCCAGTTGGCGACGAATGCTTCATCGTTTGCCTCGGTGCCAGGCGGGGCCGGGCCACGGCATTTGACGTTTAGCCGCGATGGAAAATTTGTTTATGTCGTGAATGAAATGGCCTGCGCTGTCTCGGTTTTTTCCTGGGATGCCGGGAAATTGACGGCGCTGGAAACAGTTTCGGCCTTGCCAGCTGGCGTTGCGGCTAATCCAGGCTATAGCGGCGCGGAAATCCTGGTCCATCCCTCCGGCAAGTTCGTTTATGCCACCGTGCGTGGACACGATAGCATCACGGTTTTCTCCGTTGCCCCCACGACTGGGCAATTGACTCTGGTGCAAAATATCTCTGCGGGCGGGAAAATTCCGCGCGGGTTGGGCATTGACCCAACCGGACGCTGGCTGATCACGGCAAATCAAAAATCGGGCAATGTGGTCGAATTTTCCATTGATACCGCCACCGGCCTGATTACCCCGACAAAAACGGAATGGCCGGTCGGGTCTGCCGTGGATGTGAAATTTGCTTCGATTGCGAAATGACCAACCATTCAACAATTCAACAATTCAACAATTTAACAATTTAACAATTTAACAAAAAAAACCATCTCCGATCGCCAATTTGTTGTTAAAATTTAACATTGTCAGCCGGCCTGCTTCTGCTATGCTGCACGTCCCTTTTCGTTGGCTTTTTGGCTGCGGGAGGGGATAACGGCCTAGGATTTTGTGTTCGAGTGAATGCAAAGCGGCCATAACAACATCAAAACTAATCCCGTGTTCCGCGGGATGCTTCGGAAAAATCCCGGAGTCTTAACCAAAGGAAAATTGTGAGTAATGTGAGCACTATCGGTGTAAAAGAACTGTTGGAAGCTGGCGTCCATTTCGGACATCAAACCAAGCGTTGGAATCCCAAGATGAAACCGTTCATCTTTGATGCGCGTAACGGGATCCACATCATTGACCTGAGCAAGACGGAAGCGCAATTGCAGGCCGCCTTGAACTTTCTTGCGACCACGGTCCGCAAAGGTGGTAAAATTTTATTCGTTGGCACCAAAAAACAGGCGCAGCAATGCGTTGAAGATACGGCCAAGGAAGTCGGCCAGTTATTCGTCACAGAACGCTGGTTGGGCGGCACGTTGACCAATTATACGACGGTCAAAACCTCCATCAAACGTCTCAAGGAAATCGAACGTTGGGAAACCGACGGTACGTTGTCCGGTTACGGCAAGCAGGAACAGGCGGCCATCCGTCGTGAAGGCGCCCGCTTGAACAAATATTTTAAGGGTCTGCGCGACATGGACAAGATTCCGGCCGCGCTGTTCATCGTGGACGTGAAACGCGAACACAACGCGGTGGCGGAAGCCAAGAAATTGAAAGTGCCGATCGTCGCCCTGGTGGACACGAACAGTGACCCAGATAATGCTGATTATCCGATCGCAGCCAACGACGACGCAATCCGTTCCGTCCGTCTCATCATGACGGCGGTGTCCCAGACCATCACCCAAGCCCGCGCGGAATTTGAATCCAAGCGCGTGCGCAAGGCGGATGATGAAGCAACCCCGGCGCCAGTGGAAGCTGCGGCTCCGGCGGCAGTGTGATCAAATTATTCCGGCGGGGCATGGTTGGTGAAAGCCACTATGCTCCGCCGGTAAACCTCAACTTCAAAACTATCACCAGATATGGCTGAAATTACAGCGGCAAATGTGGCCAAGCTCCGGGAAATGACCGGCGTTGGCATGATGGAATGCAAAAAGGCGCTGGTCGAGGCGCAAGGAAACATCGAAGTGGCGATTGATAATCTGCGCAAATCCGGCGCCGCCAGCGCGGCGAAGAAAGCCACGCGGGAAGCCCGCGAAGGGGTCATCGCCCAATACATCACGCCCGGCGGCAAATCCGGCGTGCTGGTCGAAGTGAACTGCGAAACTGATTTCGTGGCCCGCAATGAAGGGTTCCGCGCTTTCTGCGACGAGATCGCCAAGAAAGTGGCGACCGATCCGAACGTCAACCTCGAAGCCGACCGCGAAGGCGCGGTGGCCAAGATGGGTGAAAACATCAAATTTACCCGCAATGCGCGTCTGGAAGTTGCCGGCAACGGACTAGTCGCGGCCTACATCCACACCGGCGGCAAGACCGGCGTGTTGGTGGAAATCGGCGCTGGCAAGGCGGAAACCACCGGCCAGGAAGAATTCAAGCAACTCGTGAAAGACATCACGTTGCAGATCGCGGCAGGTTTTCCGCATGTGGTTTCCCGGGAAGAAGTTCCGGCCGAAGTGATCGCCAAAGAACGCGAGATCGCGGCTGGCTCCGACCGCTTGAAGGGCAAACCGGCAGCGGCGATGGAAAAGATCCTGGCGGGTGTATTGGACAAATTTTTCCAGACCTACTGTCTCGTGGATCAAGGCTTCGTGAAACGTCCCGAAGTCAGCATTAAAGAACACGTGGCACAGATCGGCAAACAACTCGGCGACGAGATTGTAATCCGCCGCTTTGTCCGTTTTCAAGTCGGCGAAAGCGCCGCAGCTTAAGCGAACAAAAAAAATTATCAAGGCGTCCGGCAACGGACGCCTTTTTTCTTTGGGCGGGTGAACCAAAAGATACGGGACATCTATAAATGAAGGAGACCCTCATCCCGGCCTTCTTCCGCACTTTGGAACAACATTCAACGCTCAACATTCAACATTCAACGTCCAAGGACGCGTGGCCACGCTGCCTTTACTGTTCGAGGTTGAATGTTGAATGTTAGTTCTGAATCCGCCCCCTCTTGCGGAAGAGTGCCGAGGTGGCACCCCTGGCAGGCAAAAATTTACCTGAAATTAACCTAAACCGGGCCGGGCCGGCCGGCGGTTGTTCCCGCCAAAAATTATGCAACCTTTCCGTTTGAAATGTGTTTGATTGCGGGTAACAATAAACGCATGAATCGCAATTTGTTTTGCTGGTTGTTCGCATTTTTTATCGGCAGTGCGACGTTGACTCTTCAGGCTCAAGGCACGGCTTTTTCGTACCAGGGCAATTTGAATGTCAGCGGCGGCCCGGCGACCGGCGCCTACGATTTCATTTTTGCGCTGTATGACGCGCCGACGAATGGAAACGCCATCAGCGTTCAGCAAACCAGCCTATCGGTGGGCGTCACTAATGGATTATTCACGCAGACGATTGATTTCGGCACCGTGTTCACCGGCACAAACTACTGGCTGGCTATTGCCGTGCGCCCGGGAAATAACCCCAACCCGACGAACACATACACGGTATTGTGGCCGCGCCAGCCATTGTTGCCCGTGCCGTATGCAGTTTTCGCCAACGCGGCGAGCAATCTGGTCGGGACGTTGCCGGCGGGACAGATTTCCGGGACCTTGTCTTCCGCCCAACTCACTGGCACCTATTCCGGCGTGGTGAGCTTTACGAACAACGGCAACATCTTTGCCGGCAACTTTGTCGGCGATGGCTCGGCAGTGGCGAACCTGAACGGTTCGTTGATCGCCAGCGGCACGGTGGCCGACGCGCGGCTTTCCGCCAATGTGGCGTTGCTAAACGCGAACCAGGCGTTCACCGGTTCCAATTTTTTTAACAATACGAATGTATTCACCAGTCGCGGCAATAATTTCACCGGCAGTTTCTTTGGCAACGGGCTGGTCGGCTGGAATAATATCTCCAATACGACGGTGCAGGCGGAGCCGGATCATGGTTATGTGTTGTTTAGTTCCGGTCTGACGACGGTGACGTTGCCGGCCACGACGAATTTGCTGCTCAATGACATCGTCCGCATTTCCGGTGCTGGCCCGGGCGGCTGGCTGGCGGCGGAAAACAGCGGTCAAACCATTCTCGGCAATTTTACGAGCTACCAGAACAGCCAATTGTTGGCATCGTCCAGTGGCGACTGGCATTGCATTGCTGCGTCTGCCAGTGGCCGGGTGATGTATGCGGGGAGCAGCTTAAATGGTACGGTGTTGATTTCGACGGATAGCGGCCAGTCATGGAATTCGACCGGCATCACGGGGCAAGGGTGGTCGGCCATCGCCTGTTCAACGGATGGTACAAAAGCTTTCGTCCTCGCTTACGGCGGTGCCATCGAATACACGACAAATAGTGGTGTAAGCTGGTCTGTGGTCACCGGCAGTAGTGGTGTTGCCTGGTCGGCCATCGCCTGTTCGACGGACGGGACAAAATTCATCGCCGCCGTCAAAGGCGGACAGATCTATTCATGGGCCGGGCCGACTACCAGTTTAGCTGCGTTTGGGCCGGGAAACGCCAATTGGATTTCGTTGAAGATGTCGAGTGATCTTTCGCATATGGTCGCTGCGGCTCCCGGATCCGCCTATCTTTCGTCTAATGACGGAGGCACGTGGACTTTAGTCCCGCTGCCGGCGGGTAATCCCACCGTGGCGATGTCCACCGACGGTTTGAAACTGGCGGTGGCGATCAGTGGTTACACCATCACCACGACGACGAATTTTGGCGGCAATTGGACCGTCACCACCGCGCCAACCAATAATTGGAGTGCGATCACGGCTTCCAGTGACGCCAGTCGCCTGATGGCCTGCGCCAGCAACAGTTTGGTTTATGCCTCGGCTAATTTTGGCGCCACGTGGACGCCTTTGAATGTTGCCAGTCGGCCATGGACCGGTGTGGCGGCTTCCAGTGATGGCAACACCTTCGCCGTCACAGCCGCTACGATTGGCAGTACGGCAGGAAATATTTATTATTCCGGCCTCGCCTCCCAGTTCAGCGTCAGTACGAATGCCAGCATCGGCGGTGCCCAGGGATCGGCGGTCGAATTGCAATATATCGGCGGCGGCCAATTCATGCCGGTCAGTTCATCCGGCACGATCTGGGCCAATTAATTTCATGAATAAAAAAGAAATCGCAGCGGAACTCCGGCAGGAAGTCGGTGAATTGGAAGTTGCCATCAACAAACTTCAAACCCGCTGTGAGCGGTTGAAGGGGTTCGTGCTGAGCCTCGAAGCGGAGATCACCGGACCGCAAATCCAGGCACCGGTCCCGGAAAGTAAATTTCGCAAAGCGATTGACCGCGTCTTTGGTGAGCAACCCAAATACAGAAAAGCGGAAAGCGGAAAGCGGAAACCTTGAAACAAGGATGTGAGCGTGAGCCAATCGTAAATTGAATGGAGCAGACTCACGCCGCTGCTGGCATGCCGACATCGTGGGCCAATTTATCGGCTTCCGCCGGTGCGACCCAGCGTACGAGCGAGAGGAAATTCAGCAGTGCCGGGCTGTCCGCCTTGACCTTGAAGAGATTTTTCAACGCTCCCACCACCTTGGCATACGTCTCGGCATATTTTTCGTGCGTGAGCCGTGAGACGTAGGCCTCCAGAACGGGGCGCGCGATCGGGTCGGTCTGGCCGTCGGGCAGATACGGTAGCAGACAAAACACGCGAACCAGCAACAACGCATCCGATTCGGTCAAGGTAAGCCAGCTCGCCTTGACTTCACCGTCGTCATATTTTGCGTGCAACCGTTTGCGGATCGCCGCCGTGATCTCGTTGGGCGTGGCCCGGCTGGCAATCATGTCTTTGATGTTGGTCCACGCCATTTGTTGTTCTTTTTCCGGTGAAATATTGGCTTTTTCCGTCAATCGTTCCTGCAGTTCGGTCAGGTTCAATTCCTTGGCGATGGCCTTGCCGAGTGCCTCGGCATCTTCCCGGCGCAAGCGGTCCGAGGCCATGATCGCCTTGGTCACGGACTGTTGCATGTGCGGGTTGAACAGGCGCAAAACCGTGACTAGGGCGGCCAGTTGCGGCGTAGAGCCAGTTGGAATGAGATGCTTTACGCAGTCAATCACCACTGGATCGGATTCGAGGAGCTTTTCAGAGCGGAACGTGAGCGTGAAACGCAAGGTGCGGGGCAGGCCGCCGGACTTGCCGATATTATTGATGACTGAATGCCGGTAATCATTGGTGATGATGAAGGCCAGTAAGGTCTCCGCCTGTTCAACCAGTTTGAGATCCAGCGTGTCGCGTTCGCCGGTGATGACCAGCTGTTCAATCAAAGCCGGCATGCGTTGGGCAAAGACGACATCTGGCGATTCCGTGTTCTGGTTCTCGTAATAATGCAGCAGTTCCAGCACGAAGGATAATTTCAGGAACGCACTTTTTTGCGCACGCGCCTGCTCAGTCGGCACTTTGCTCTGGCGCACTTTTTGATACAGGGCCAGCAATTCATTGTGTTTGGCGGCGACGGCATTGGGATTTTGCGCCAGCAACGCTTCAAAGTCGTTGGCAAATCCCAGGACGATTTCCTCCGGCTTGGGCCGGGGATTATATTTCACATCGGTCGTCAGATCCTTGAAGAAGATCAGGGCTTCCTCGCCAAATTCGCGGACGATGCGTTCCCGGGGGACCTGGCCTTTGACAAAACAACGGCTGGCGCGGACGACGACTGGTTTGAAAAAACTTTCCGGCTGCGTGATTAAACCTTGCAGCATGGCATTTTCCAGCGGCGGGTCGGTCTGGATCAATTGTTCAACCGCCGGTTTGATGGCGGCAACCAGATCGCGCTTGGTTTTATCCAGCAGTTTCAGGCTGGCGGGTTGCAGTTGGTTATCCTCGAGTTTTCCGCCGATCAACGCCGCCGAAACTTCACCCACCTGGTTGCTGTGCTCAACGAGCCGTGTGATGATCACTCCCAGATCATTCACTGGCAATTTGCTGATGAGCGTGGTGATGAGGGTGACGAGTTCAGCGTGGGATTTTTTACGATATTCGATGGCATTTTCCAACTGGCGGCGCAACGTCTGGTTATCCGTTTCCAACGCTGAATTGCTGGTCTCCAATTGCTCCACGCGCAGCGTGTAATTGCTCCACTGCTTTTGAATCTCCTCCACGGAAACGACCGGTCCAGCGCCATTTTCGGTTTGTGCCATGTTCTTATCTTCGTTTAAAACGGCCTCATTTTCCACAAATTTTTGTAGGCGCAAATATGCCAGCTTTAGAACGGGCTAGAATAATCAGTTTTGACATCATCCTCCTCGTCCTCGTATGACAGGAAAATTCGAGGACGAGGATGAGGATGAGCACGATTTAGCGCAGCCCTATTTTCAGACGGGCTCTTAACCGTCGCCGCCGGAGGCCGGGCGGTCAAGGCTGGCGTTCCCAGTGGAATTTCCGTTCGGCTTCGGTGATGGCCAGGTCGTTGATGCTGGCGAAACGGCGTTGCATATAGCCGAGTTCGTCAAATTCCCAAAGCTCATTGCCGTAGGAGCGAAACCACAAGCCCTCGGTATTGTGCCATTCGTATTCAAACCGCACCGCCATGCGGTTATTGCGAAAGCCCCAGAGTTCCTTCTTGAGCCGGTAATCCAATTCCTTGCTCCATTTGTGCTGGAGAAATTCAATGACTTCCGCGCGGCCACGGATGAACTCAGTCCGGTTGCGCCATTCGGTGTCCACCGTATAAGCCAGGGCCACACGTTCAGGGTCGCGCGTGTTCCAGGCATCTTCCGCCGCCTGCACTTTTAGCCGGGCGGTTTCTTCCGTGAACGGCGGTAATGGCGGGCGCGGAGGTTGACTCATGGCGTTTTGAATTCGGCCTGGGGAGGGGGCAACGACAATTTATTTTGCCGCCAATGCCGCTTCGATGGCTTTGGTCACTTCCGCTGAATCCGGCTTTATTTTGGAATCAAAGCGGTTGATGATTTTGCCATCGCGGCTGATCAGGAACTTGGTGAAATTCCAACGGATGTTGCCGGGAAAGGGGGACTCTTTGCCCGCCAGCAACGTGTAAAGCGAGGCGCGGTTGTCGCCGTTCACCTCGAGCTTGTCAAACATGGGGAAGGTCACGTCGTATTTGGCCGTACAAAATTGTTTGATTTCCGCATCGGTGCCGGGTTCCTGTCCGCCAAATTGGTTGCAGGGAAAACCGCAGATGACCAGGCCTTGATCCTTGTATTTCTGATACGTCGCTTCGAGCGCGGTATATTGCGGCGTGAATCCGCAGTGTGATGCAACGTTGACAATCAGCAGGACCTTGCCTTGTTGCGGTTTCAACGAGGTGGCCTTGCCGTCAATGTCTTTGAGCGGCAAATCATAGATGGAATCGGCGGCATGCATGGCAATAGTTTGGAGGAGTAGGGCGGCGGCGATCAAAATGAGCTTTTTCATGGTGGAAACAATGCATCCGCCGGGGCAGACAGTCAATAGGGGGAATGTTGAAGGGTTGAAGGGTGAAGCGAGCAGCCAATTTAAAACTCAAATTCAAGATTATAAAGAAATCAGAGTGGGATACGAAAATAGACATTGATAAGCGCGGACAACTGGGGAAATATCAGTTGGAAAGTGTGAAATGAAATCACCAACAAACATCACCGGTTGGCGGCTGCCAAAACTTCTACTGGGTTTGGTCATGGTGCATTTTTCTCTCTCAGTGCTCGCGCAATCGTATTCGATCAACTGGCACCAGATTCCCGGGGGCGGTGGCACCAGCAGCGGCGGCTCATTTACTTTGAGTGGCAGCATCGGTCAGCATGATGCCGGTAGCACCATGAGCGGTGGCAGCTATCAGTTGACCGGCGGATTTTGGAGCGTTGTCGCCGTGCAGACCCCCGGAGCGCCTTTATTGACCATCAGCCATAGTGGCAATCAAATTATCATCTCCTGGCCGGCCGCCGCCACGGGTTGGACGTTGCAGACGAATAACAATCTGACGACCTCCAGCTGGGGCAACTACAGCGGCACGGTCGTAAATAATTCCGTTACGAATCCGCCCGCTCAAGCAAATCTGTTCTTCCGTTTGAAGCAATAAACTTCCTGAAGTAGTTTTGGATTTTAAGTTTTAAATTTTTAGTTGGCAGCGTTCAAAAGTATCAAGCCTCCAAGAAAAGCACCAAGCGTCCAAGCTCCAACCTCCAGAGAAATTTCAAATCACAATTTCCAAAAACTATCATCGCACGATGATTGATGTTTGAGTATTTGTGCTTCTCTGGAGGTTGGAGCTTGGACGCTTGGTGCTTTTCAACCTCTGTGGTTAAAAAATCTTCGTGCCTTGGAGTCTTGGTGGTTAAGACAAGAGCGAGGAAGATGTTACTTGGGAAAATTTATTCCCACTATCACCGCATAATCCAACCGCCGCCGACGACCAGATCATCCTGATAGAAAACGGCCGCCTGGCCGGGCGTGATGGCGCGGGCCGGGGAATGTAATTTTACTTTCACACGCCGGTTGCCCAACGGCGAAAGGGTGGCGGCGGCACCAGGATGGTTGTAACGGATCTTCGCCGTGACTTCGATCGGTTCAGTCAATTCGTCGAACGGATGGAAATTGCAACGGTCAGCCACAAATTCATCACGCTCCAGATTGGATTCGTCACCGACGATGACCCGATTGTTTTCCGGATCGAGTTCCACCACATAGACCGGCTTGGGCGTGGTGAGACCAAGACCTTTGCGCTGTCCAATGGTGTAAAATTCGATGCCTTCGTGATGACCGAGAACCTGGCCGCGCGTGTCCACGATTTCGCCGCGATGTTTTTGGACCAGGTTGGCGGATTGGAGAAAGCCGCCGTAATTGTTGTCCGGCACGAAACAGATTTCCATGCTCTCTTCCTTGTCAGCGGTTTTGAGCTGGCAATGCCGCGCCACTTCACGCGTGTCGCCCTTGGTCTTTTCACCCAGGGGAAAAAGGGTGCGTGCGAGTTGATCCTGCCGCAGTGAAAACAGGAAATAGCTTTGATCTTTGCGCGAATCGCGTCCGCGCTTTAATAGATAACGTGAGCCGTCCGCACTTTTATCCACCCGCGCAAAATGGCCGGTGGCGATGAAGTCAGCGCCGAGCTGATCCGCCCGATCAATCAATCGGCCGAATTTCAAGTTCTGGTTGCACATCACGCACGGATTGGGCGTGCGTCCGGCCTTATATTCATCGGCAAAATATTGGATGACGTGCTTTTGGAAATCCGCCGCTTCGTCGATCAGGTAATACGGGACATCGAGTTTATGGCAGACCGAACGCGCATCGGTGACGGCCTGGGGGCCGCAGCATTTGTCTTCCGCCCGGTTCACGCAATCCTGCGGCCAGAGCTTGAGCGTGATGCCGATAACGTCATAGCCTTGCTCGATCAAAAGCGCCGCCGTGGCCGAGGAATCCACTCCTCCGCTCATGCCGCACACCACGCGTTGACGTTTTTCCAAACTCACAGAGGCACACTATATCAGGAATTTGCCCCGTGTAAAATGCGTTTGATCACCCAAGGCATGTTTCCAAAATTAATTTTTGAATCACCTCCTCGATGGCGGCGAGTTAAATGGAGCCGGGAAAGGATTAGTTGTTTGTTTTTTCTGTCCGGTTTTGCGATTGGCGGGTGCTATTCTATAGCCATGCTATCCGATGGAGAATTACTCCAGAGCTATGCCAGAGCGGCGACCGAAGACGCTTTCACCGAATTGGTGCGCCGGCATCTCGACCTGGTTTACTCTGCGGCACTGCGGCAGGTGAACGGCGACGCGCACCTGGCTCATGATATTGTTCAAACGGTCTTCACCGACCTGGCGCGCAAGGCGGCAAGTCTTTCGGAACGGCCAGTGCTGACGGGCTGGCTTTATACCAGCACTCATTTTGCGGCGACCAAAGCCGTGCGAACTGAACGACGCCGTCAGGTTCGGGAACAGGAGGCTTACGCCATGAACGAATTATCGCAGTCCGCCTCGCCTGAGTTTGATTGGGATAAACTCCGGCCCATGCTCGACCGCGTCATGCACGAGCTTAAGGAAGCCGACCGGGAAATTATTCTGATGCGCTTTTTTGAAAATCGGCATTTGGTGGATATTGGCCAGGCATTGGGAGTGAGTGAAGAGGCAATGCGCAAGCGAGTGGATCGTGCCTTGGATAGACTCCGACTCATTCTCACCCGACAAGGTTTTGGCGGGGCTGTGGCATTGGGCACGGTGCTTTCGGTTCATGCAGTTCAAACCGCTCCCGCAGGTTTGGTGGCGTCGCTGGCCAATGCCGCAACGGCAAAGGGAACCACCTTCGGTCTGATAAAGGTGATGACTATGACAAAATTTCAAACCGGCATGGTCGGAATGATGGTGGCGGTGGGATTGCTGACCCCACTGATCGTCCAACAACACAGCCTTGCCAGTCTGAACGCGGAGCACAGCCGATTGCGATTCCAAGCTGATCAGGTGACTCGATTGCAGGCGGACAATCAGCGGTTGGCTGGCCAGTCGGCCCCGTCGGGACCGGCATTGCCACCGGATCAATATTCGGAATTACTGAAATTGCGGGGAAAGACAGGCGTGCAACGGAATCAATTGGGCAAATTAAAGTCGGAATTGGCAGCCCGGGAGCATTTGTTAACCACCCGGGCGTTGCGCACCCCGGTCACGACGAATTATTTTCCAAAATCCGCCTGGGCCACCGCCGGAAATACCACGCCGGAAGCGGCGCTGCAATCCATTACCAAGATGCTGATGCAACCGATGACTCACAAAGACTTGGCCGCAGTCTTGGCGGCGGCTGGTCCGGCGGCGCAAGCGGTGGCCGCCAAGGCATTCGCAGGAAAAACGGACGCTGAAATTGACGCCGAACTTGGTCAGGAAACGGCACATAATAAGAATTTAATTGGCATTCGTATTCTCAACAAACAAATCATTTCACCGGATCAGGTCATTTTCACGTGTTACAGTGACGGTGTGGATGGCTTCATTCGAATACCGCTGCAACAATCTGGCGGAGTTTGGCAGTTTGGCGGTTTTCCCGTAGATCCATGAATAAATCCGGATTTTATATTTTAGTTGTGCTGATCGGGGTCATCGAACTGGCCATGTTGTGGCGACAATCCGAAGCGCGAGCCAAGTTGCGTGCTGAGAATCAAACGCTGGAACTCCAGGCAGGCCAAATGACGGCGTTGGTGGCGGAAAATCGCCACTTGACCCAGAATATTTCCGCGGCAGCGGATGTGACTTCGATCGCCGGTCAGCAAATGGAGGAACTCAACCGTTTGCGGAACGAAGTCGAAGCCCGGCAGCGTCAGATTCAGGATTTACAGGCGGAGTTGGCTGTGCAACCAACCTTGCCCGCTTTTCAGTCACTTTCCGGGAGCAACCGTTTTGTCAATCTAACCAAAGAATCATGGGCTTCGTCCGGGTACAGCACGCCGGAAGCAGCGCTTGAAACCATGCTTTGGGCCACCTTACACGGCGATGTCGCTACGGTTCGTGCCAGCCTTACGCCAGTGGAACTGGCGCGGAGAAATAATGGAGCTTGGAAGAATAAGACTGACAGTGAAATTGCCAACGCCGGCATGCAAGGGTTGAGCCAGGTGAGTGGTCTGCAAATTCTCAATCTGCAAATGATGTCCGAAGACGATGCCCATTTTACTCTCTATGTCAGTGGATTGAAACAATCTGACCAACCGCTCTGGGTCGATATGAAGTTGATTGATGGCGAATGGAAATCCGATGGGTCTGAACACCGAATGGTTGGGCAATAAGGGGAGTTTTTTACACACGCTGCCGCGCAGTCGGGCGTGCTTCCTGTCAAAAATTCAAACCTCGCTGGCAAACCGCAAGGTGAGGGCCAAGCCACCTGAACTGACTTTGCCAAAATCTTCTGCATCCACCTGACAAAGCGTTGTGGTTCTCGCCGGCTTGCCTTCTATGTTATGGTATCGCATGAACAACGATATAAACGTTCCGGTGAAGAGTGAGGGCAATGAGGTCGTGCGCCAGCGCCTAGTGCAATTACGCGACGCGTTATTGCACCTGCACAAGATACTGATCGAATCGGAACGTGTGGGTTACGAAAAGACCTTTGGCAAGATCGAGACCTCTTATCAATTGCTGCACCTGCTCACGGTGGATCCGTGGTTCACCTGGCTGCGCCCGGTTTCGCAGATGGTGACGGCGATGGACGAAGCCTTGGACTCGCGCGAACCCTTGACCCTGGCCGGAGTGGAGGTTTTAGCGGCACGCTGCAAAGCGTTGTTGTCCCCGACGACGGGCGGCGAAGGTTTTGCCGCGCATTACGATGAAGCGGTGCAACGTGATGCGGACGTGTTATTCGCCCATGTCGCGGCCACCCGGTTATTATCACCGCCGGCGGCACCGCCAAAACCAGTTGCCTAAAATGGTTTTCTGAAAGACATTGTGGCCATGGAAGCGGAAATTTTTACCGCCAGCCGCTGGACGCGGGGCAACCACCTTTTTCCCACCGTGATCGAGGTGACCGACAAGGCTTTGATTCGCCGCAAACGTTCTTGGTTCAGCAAGGATGAGATCAGCATTAGCATTGGCAAGGTGGCGTCGGTGCACATCAAGTCGGGTTTTTTCTGGGCCGATGTGCTGGTTGAATCGAGCGGCGGCAGCGATCCCTTCATCAGCCATGGCCATCGCAAGGCAGATGCGCGTCGCATCCGCGAGCTGGTCGAAACGGCGCAAAGCGTTTTTACCGGCCCGGAAAAAATCAAACTGGATTGAAGGATCGCGATGGCCATCCGGCTTGGGCTGAAAAGAATGATCTAAAGTTTATGCGACGTTTGGCGTTCATCTTGATTCTACTGCTGACGGCGCCTTGCCTGCGCGCCGAAGACCAGACGGTTTCCGTATCAGACATCATCCAGAGCGTGCAGCAATATGCGCAGGATAATCTCGACACCAATGTCTTCAAGGATCTGCCGCAAGTAGACGATGAGCAGGCGCAAAAATTCTTGCACGACATGGAGACGCAATTCCAGGGTGATTATGTGGTGGATCTCGCGGCCTTGCGACAAACGGCGCAGGCCGTCATGCCGTTGCTGGCCAGCCAGGAGGACACGCAACCTTACGCTGCCTGGTTGAAATCGCAGATGGCTTATCTGGAGGTGGCGGATGAGATTCACCTTACGAACTCGCCGCCGGCCGCAACCACCAATCAAACGCCCGTGTTACGGATCAATCCGTCACCGCAAAAAGAGCGTGAATTGTGGACGAAAAAGATGTCGGCCGAACCCTGGCCGGACGGCGCGAAACAATATGTGCCGCAATTGAAGCCAATCTTTATCGCCCAGAAAGTTCCGGCGGAATTGGTCTGGCTGGCCGAAGTGGAATCGTCGTTTGATCGGCGGGCGGAAAGTCCGGCGGGTGCGGCAGGGTTATTTCAATTGATGCCAGACACGGCCAAGCGATTTGGGCTTTCACTCTGGCCGTTTGACCAGCGGTTTCAACCACAGCCGAGCGCGACGGCCTCGGCGCAATATCTTAAAAAATTGCATGATCATTTTGGTGACTGGCGGCTGGCGCTCGCCGCTTATAACGCCGGAGAAGGCCGGGTACAAAAACTTTTGACCCGCTATAAAACCAATAATTACGACGACATCGCCAGTCATCTTCCCGCTGAGACGCAAATGTATGTGCCGCGCGTTGAAGCGGTCATCAAACAGCGTGAAGGGGCGAATCTGGAAGATCTGTAGGCGGAATTTGTAAATCGGATAGAGCTCTTCACGTCGTTTAGCGAGGGTTGAAGTTAAGAGGCGCTGAGCCGTCGCTGATTCTGTCAAAAAATGCATAGCAACGCGTTGAAACCATTCTGACGGCAATCTTTTCGGTCAATGCGCTATTTTTCAGCGTCGACGGCTGCCGGTTCAAAGCGCAAATAGATTGTATCTTGATAGGGCGAGTTAATCAGCGGGTTGACGGATTGCGGACCCAGTTGCGCCGCCGTATGGAATTTGGTTCCAATCGCCGGAATGTCGCGCAGCACTGCTAGGTTTCCTGGTGGAAAATCCAGCATCGTTTTGCCCGAAAGTTTCGCGGGCGGAAATTGAGGCGTGCCAACGCGCACGAATGATTTTTCACCGGGAACCATCAGCGTGAGCGTGCCTTCCGTCGTCGTCAATTTCAGCCAGCGTACGTTCGCGAAGTAGCCGGCGAATTCGGGATAGAGCCAGTCCTTGAAACCGGTTTCAGTTGTGTTGTAAGCGGTTTCCCAAACACCGAAGATTTCGCCCTTCAACCGGTTGCGCCAGACGCGATATGGGCCATCACCCAGCCACGATTTTTTGAGCATTTTAGCTTCCGGATAATTAAACGCTGCCCCGATGACATTCGTCGCTTCTGTGGGATCAACCGCGTAATCCAGTTTGAGCCAGCCTGAATTCAGCATCGTCCATTTCGCATGCGAAATCACTTCGCTCGTTAATGAAAACATTTTTCCATCAACTTTGATTCCCAAGAGTTTTCCGGTCGCTGATTCGATATCCGCTTCCGTGTCCCTGTTTTTTAACACTAATTTATTGCCGACCACGGTTGAGACCACGGGCGAACCGGCTGGCGTAAATTGATTTTGTGGTCGCAGCGGATAAACCCAGGTCCATAATTCCTGTCCCTGCGGATTACGCGCTGTCACAGCCAAAGCGCCGGCGTTTTTCCAATCTGCCGGGAGATCGAGTTTCAAACTTCCAGACTGCCCCGGTGTGACTTCCGGACTAGCGATCATGCCTTCTGCCAGCAATTTAAAACCGGCAGATGATCCAAACTCCCGTAATTGCCAGGTGAAACGACATTGAGCAAGGCTGGTGAATTCGTAGCGGTTTTCAACCGGTAACGTGCCTTCAAAATCGGCCGGTAAAACTTCCGGCAGTTGCACCGGCGACCAGATTTGTTTGATCGTGTAAAAGCTGGCTTCCTTTTCCCGGAACGGTCCGAGAATTCCGTCGGGCGCCCAATTACCTTTCACATCCATGGTATTGTTCAGGTCGCTGCGCTGGATGCCTTCGTCGGCAAAGACCCAAAGAAATCCGCCTGCCGAAACCGGGCTATGACGCATCGCATTCCAATAATCATCCAAGCCCGCGCCCAGGCCACCGTCGTAAAGTCCGTGAAGAAATTCCGTGGGCATATAAACCAGCTTGCCGGAAAGGCCGCGCCCGACGGCTTTGTAATCCGGATAGTGCGGGTCATCAAAATTACCGAACTTTGCCCACGGATGATTGACCGCCCGATGCTGCGGATCGAGTTTTTCAAAGTCGGCATCGAGATTGGTATTCCAGCCACCTTCGTTGCCGTTATCCCAAATAATGATGCTGGGATGATTCACATCGCGTGAAATCATTTCCCGGACATGCTCGTGGCCGACTTCCGTATCGTATTTATGCTGCCAACCCGTGAGTTCATCAATAACGTAAAGACCTTTTTCATCACATAAGTCTAAAAACTCCTCATCGGGAGGGTAATGCGACATGCGCACGGCGTTCATGTTCATTTCCTGGATCAAACCCACGTCAAGGTTGGCGATCCGGTCGGACGAGGAGCGTCCCAGCGTCGGCCAGGCAACGTGATGGCAGACGCCCTTGAGCATTACGTGCTGGCCGTTGACAAATAAACCTTCGCCCGGGCGCACTTCAATCGTGCGAAATCCGAAGCGCTGTTTAAGCTCATGCAAAACCCTGTCGCCCTGTTTAAGTTGCACGATGGCGGTGTAAAGTGCCGGTGTTTCAGCCGTCCACAATTCGGGTGCAGAAATCTTCGTCGTGAGTTGTCCGGCAACGACGGGAACTGAAACTGGTTGGCCCACAATTTTTCCGCGCGCATCCTGCAAGGTCACTTCAACTGCATCCGCTTGACCGTCACCGCCGAGGTAATAATCCATTGCAAACGTGCCGTCGGCGCGGGCATTGATCGCGACGCGATCCAGGAATTGGGCCGGCTCAGCTTGCAGCCAAACGGGCCGGAAGATGCCGCCGAAAACCCAGTAGTCCGCGTTCCGCTCGGCATTATTGACCGAGGCGTTCGTTGATTTGTCACTCACGGAAACTTCCAGCAGATTGGTCTCACCAAACTTGAGCAACCCGGTGATATCATATTTGAAACGATAGAATGCGCCTTGATGCAACGGCCCGGCTGTCTGGCCATTCACCTTGACCGCCGCATCGGTCATCACGCCTTCGAACACAATGAAAACCCGTTTGCCGCGCCAATCATCCGGAACCATGAAAGGGTGGCGATATTCCGCCTGGATCGGCGAATAGTCTTTGTCTTCATGACCGTAACGGAATTTGCCGAAGCCCTGCAATTCCCAGCAGGACGGTACAGCGATATTGGTCCAGACGCCGCTGTTGCGTCCACCGGAACAATAAAAATCCCAGGGCACTGTATGTTCACCATCGGCGCCGGAAAGGTACTGTCGAATGGTTGTCTGCGCGGTCGTTGGAAGCTGGCTGGAAAACCAGACAGCAAAACCAAGCAGCGCACTGAGTAAAATCCGGCGACTAAAAATAGAAGGTTGTTTCATAGGTTCGACGATTGGGTAGCAGTCCTATTTTCAAACATGCTTTAATCCCCATTTTTAGCTGGCAAATCTTTGATCCACTCACTGATGACTTGGGCTGCACCTGCGTCCACCCGATTGTGTGCCAGCGGCGGCATTTTTACCGTCGGCACCGAACTGGTGAGGCGTTGATAAAGGACGGACTGATAAACTGTTCCGGCTTTTATGATGCGGGCATCTTTTAAACCCAAGGTCACTGCTGCCTGGGCATTGATGATATGCTGATCTGCCAGCGGTGTATCATAACGGGCATCGTAGCTGCCAACACCACCGGGCCGATGACATTGCGCGCAATTAACATCGAGATAAGAACGAGCACGATCTTCCAGCGAGGCTTTCGTATCCGTCAACGCGGCCAGTTTTGGGAAGCTGGCAATGCTGGCTTCGTTGATGGCGGGACTAAATAACCCGAGCCGGTTCAGAGTACGGATCTGGTTGTCGGTGTTGCCGGTGGCAGGATAGGTGAGCTTACCATTCAGTTGCCGCGTATTCACGCCGAGCACATAACCTGCTCCCGGTGTGTGACACGTCAAACAATCTGCCGGGCTGCCGTAATACCATGTCTGGGTGCTGACGCCGGTGGCATTGGTGATGGCAATGGCTTCGTTTAAGCCAGCGGTGACCAGGTCCGCATCACGATTATCTAGTCGCCATTTATAAGTCGCACCATAAACCGCACCATTCTCGTCGCGCACAAGGATTTGGGTTTCCAACCGGCGGTGGGGTGCGTTGGGATGGGTTTCATCCACCACGAGGTCCAGGTTCTTGACGAAGACGGTGCCGTCGGGAAACTTCCAAAAACTGGTTGGCCGCAAGCGCAATTGTTCGTCAGGCGTAACCACGCCACCGCGATGTGGCACCGTCATGAAATCACTTTCCACCGCGCCATCGGACCACATCGGGGCGTTCAGTTGATAAGGGATTGATCCGGTCACCGGTGTGCGGTTGGCCGTGTCGCTGAATATGCCGGTGCCGGAAAGCAAGGTGGGAACGGCGGCGCCGAACGTCGTGGGCAGTTTGAGAAACGGCGCAATTTTCATCCGGTTCGTCATCCCATATGGCCGTCCGCTGCCAGCGGCAACTGCGATTTCAACCGGTGCCGATGTGTTAATCAAACCGCTGCCATCCGTGGACACGGCTGTCAAAGTATAATGACCTTCGGCCAGGCCGATGGCCGTGAGCGCATAGACTGGCGCGTAAAGACTCTGGCTCAAACGGCCAAGCGATTGGCCGTTCGCGAAAAATTCGACGTTGGCGATTTGATTAAAAGCCGACCTGGTTTCCACCCCCACTGTCACGCTGGCGCTGGCGGTAAAAGCGGTGCCCGCCGTCGGAGTAACGAGGTCAACCGTTGGTAGCGGAGTCGCGCGCGGGTAAAGCTGGGTTTGCGGAATGATTTCAAATTCCCCGGCTGGCCGACGCCAAAGCAATTGAACCAGACCGCTGGCTCCGTTCGCATATTCCAATCGCAGGTTGTAAAACTGTTGCGCGTGCAATGGCAGCATCGCTTGATTAGTTACGGAGGTTGAATGGCTCGCCCAGTCATTGATTAGCAAACGGTCGTTAAGCCAGAACCGTATCCCCCCATTGGCGACCGTCGCAAATTCATAAGCGCCGTCCGACTGTGATTGGACAGATCCGCTCCAACGGGCAGCCAACTGTTCTGGATTAATCGTCATGCTTGACCCGTTATTCGGCCCATGGGTGCTCCAATTAAAATCCACGGCCGGTTCGATGCGGGTGAAAGCGGGTTGAACCGCGAAAGCTTGATTCGTGAAATCGGCGGCGCGGACAGTGGCCCAATATTCGCCGCGCAATCCGGTGCCGCCGCCGACCGCAGCGGTATTGGTAAAAGTGACGCCAGACACTGGACTGCTAACAGCGCCGGGCTTCATGGCCAAAGCGCGGATTTCGACTGAATTCGTTACCGCAAACGGCGCGCGGTAATGCAGGGAATGGCGGGTAGGTTCGGTACCATTTAATGTGTAATAAATATCAGCGTCTGGTTCATTTTCGGTCAATGTCACCGAAACTTGATTGTTAAAATTTCCGCCGGCGGGTGAAATCACCGGTGCGGATAGAAAAGTACCGGTGCCGAATATCGCCAGCCCATTCTGCGTCCCGACAAAGACTTTGCCATCGGCCACCGTCGGCACGCTCATCTTGACGGCATTGCCGGGATTATCGCGGGCGGGCAACTGGCTGCTGTTGTATAATTCTTCCGCGAGGTTCGTCGCGTTGTAAGCGTGCAGGATGGCTGGCTGGTGCTGAACCGCGCCATCCGACTGGATTGTCCATACGATGCCATCGTGAGTGCCATTGGCCGAAACCGATGGCGTGGTGCCAAAACCGCTGAAGCTTGTCCGAGTCATGGAATCGGGCAGGGGGGTGATGTACGCATTCGAAATGACGTAGGCTTTCATGACGCCCCCAATCCCTTGGTAATACAGCCGATGATCGAAGTAGGCTGGCGTGCCAAACATCCGGCCCACATCCGCCGGAATCTGCTCGACGAGCTGGCTGTTGTCCGCCTGGCGGTAGCGCCCCATATGGTCGCGATCTGCGAGATAAATGTTGCTGGACTTGTCGCCGCCGACGATGAGATGCGGATGTGTCGGGCTGCCAACTTCATCGGGCAGCAATAGCGCACCGCCGGAACCAAAATCCGCATCATCCGCCTGCATCTGCGCCTCATTGAACGGCGTAAAATAATCTGCCACTGTCAGCCGGCTATCGGTAGTGGATAACTTCAGGAAACTGTCCCCGTAATTTATGCCATTGCCCAGTGACGGGGCGGCATCGAAGCTGCCGTTGGCCACTTCGAAGTAGAGATTGGTATTCACATCCACACATAATCCGTCGCCGCCCATCCACAGGGCGCCTTCACCGGCATGCTCCCCGAATTGTTTCACCGTGGCGTCCGGCGTGGTATTGAAAACCGAGTTGGTCAGCAGTTGCAGAGTACTGGCGTTGAAGCCAATGACCCACCCGTGGTACGGATCTGTATCCGCCGCGCTCCCATAGCCGACATATAAAATTCCCCCGGCCAAAGTCAGCGCCGGACGCTGGATTTGCCGGCGCGGATCAAATCTCACAATGCCGTTGGAACTCCCGACTCCGGTGCCCGGCACAGAGGCCATAACCTCGACCGGACTAAAAGCGCGTTCCGAACCGTCGGTGATATTTAAGGCATGCAGCTTGTGATGAAACACGGGGCCGGCGGCTGTTTCCGTACGGGTATAGGCATCCACATAGAGCGTACCCGAAGCCAAATCAATCACGGGCGTGCCGGTGATGCCGATCTGCGGCAACATATCTTGAAAAACGTTGTTGTGATAACGTTCGCCGATTTCGTGATGCTGGACGAGGTCAATGCCTTCACCCAGATCATCGTGCCACAACAATCCGCCGGCCGGATCCGCGTTACCATCGGCATCAAAGGCATAAACGCTGTCGTTTGCCGTTGCCACAAAGACAATATTGTGCACTCCCTTTCCGGGAATCGTCACCCCGGGAACATATAACGGCTGGGCATACACATAACCGTCCACCGGATACTTTCGCAATAAACCGAAAGTTTTTGGGTTTACGTTCGCCGGAGTTAATAACGCCTCGTTCGTATTCGCCCCGGTGCGTGCGTTGTTGCTGTGATACGTCCAGACTGATTCCCCGAAGGCGTGGCTGGCCGTCAGAATCAGAACGGCAAAAACAATCTGCGACAGACGATAAAATTTCATGATCAAAGGAAGCGATGATTGCGTGAAAAATCTAGCGTGATTCCCGCATGGTTTAAATCAGAAAGGATCATCCCAGCTGGCCGGTTAGTGCTCCGATTGACCCGGTATTTCTGGCATGCCGGGATCATCCAGGATTTGCACCGCCGTGATGCCATCAAATGTTTTCCAATCCTGAAGCACAGAAACGACTTTTTTGTCCCGCGTGACCTCGATGAGTTGCGGGCCGGTGCCATGATTTCCGCGGGAGGTGAAGAGGGTGTTGCCATTGGCGAGCCGGGTCACTGTCTGGGGCGGGGTGGTAAATTGATATTCCGCTGGAAGGTCTTTTTTGGTGTTGAATTCCCAGATCGTTTCGCCCTTTGAATTTACTTCCCGCGTGAGGCTGTCGGCTTCATCCGTGATGAGCGTGTTGCCATTCTTGAGCCGGATGGCCGCCCACGGTGATTTAATAGTGTAGCGCCAGATCTCGTTGAAATTTTTGTCGTATTCCGCCACATAGCCCAAGGTTAGGAATGACGCCAGATAAGTTCCCTGCGCCGTGGCGCGGGCGCGGCGAAATTCTCCGTGAATGCCATTGGGATTGGCGGGCTGACTGAACGGCAGCGCATGTTCCACCTCTACGTCCCCCGTCTTGATATTGATAATCTTTAACTTAGGCGGCAAACCATTCACGACGATCATAACCTTATCTAGCCCGATGGGTTGGCAGGTATGGATTTCGGTGTGGTTGGTGCCGGGTGTTTTATTGCAATCGTAACGCCACACAGTTTTTTTATCCGGCGTAATTTCGGCTGCATAATCCATCCGGCTAAAAAGGATGTTGCCATTGGACAGCATCCACACATCGTCATATTCATAGCTGGTGCCGGTGGAATAAGTCCAGATCACCTTGCCGCCGTTGACGAGGAACATCTTATCGTAATTTTCACCGACGCAGAGCATGGGGTGTTGCGCCAGACCGTTGCCCGGCAGATTGGGGGGCGTGGGTCCGTTGGTCCAATTGCCGGCTGGCGAAGGCGTTTCATCCGGCCCCATTACCGGCACATCAGCGGCGGTAAAACGGTCGAGCACGTTCAGGCAGGGCAACGACCGGGCGGATTCATCTACAGGCGTCCGACAGCCGGTCAAAGTGATAATCACGCCGACCATCAACCCCACTGCCATTAAAGAGCGGGTTTTTGTTTTCATAGTTTCGAGTAAAATGAAAGTGTGATTTTTTGGCGACCACCGGCATTAATCCCTGACGCAACCGTCGTCTTTGCGTAAAGGCTTTGGCTTGATATGCCGGGGAAGCTAGCAATTTGGAAGATGGTTCACAATAGGCCATGCGGCCTAATTGCGTGAAATAAACCATCAAGGCAGAGAATTTTTTTTGGCCAGATTCACAGGATGGTGTTGGATCCGTCTTAATTTGGTTGAAATTGTTAATTCGTGAAAATTCGGGATAATCCGTGTCGAAAAATCTCTTCCTTCGCCCGCTTCGCGTTCTTCGCGCGACGCCGATTTTCCGTTTTGTAAATTCTGTAAAAAAAAGTTTTCGCCAGCGCGCATTGAATGTTGAGCGTTGAATGTGTTCTTCATATTCCGCTAGTCTATGCGCCCCATGGCCGATCGCCTGCCCATCTATGAAATCGAAAATGAAATTGTCGCCCGGCTCAAGGCCGACAAGCGACTGATTTTATCCGCGCCCACCGGTTCGGGCAAATCCACGCAGGTGCCGCAGATGTTGTTGAAACACGGTTTGTTGGGTAATGGTCAGGTGGTTGTTTTGCAACCGCGCCGGTTGGCTGCCCGTCTGCTGGCGGCACGCGTGGCGCAGGAACTCGGGGTCAAATTGGGCGAGGAAGTTGGTTATCAAATCCGTTTTGAAAATGTCACGTCCGCCAAGACTAAGATCCGGTTTGTGACCGAAGGCGTGCTGCTGCGGCAGATGATTGAAGATCCGCAGTTGCGCGGCGTATCGGCCATTTTGTTCGATGAATTTCATGAGCGCCATCTGTATGGTGACATCACTCTAGCGCGGGCTTTGGATCAGCAGGAACAATATCGTCCCGATCTGATGCTGGCAGTGATGTCGGCGACCTTGAATGCGGGTGAATTGGAAAAATATCTGGCTCCTTGCGCGGCTTTGACGTCGGCGGGTCGGACGTTTCCGGTGACGGTGGAGTATCTGCCGTATCGGGTCAGTTTGAACGGACCGCCAGTTTGGGAATTGGCCGCCGACGTTTTTCGTCAATTCGTCAATCAAGATGGCACCGGGGATGTGTTGATCTTCATGCCGGGCGGCTTTGAGATTTCGCAAACCATCGAAGCGATCCGCCATACGTCCGAGGCGAAGGGTTTTATTATTTTACCATTGCATGGCGAACTGACGCCACGCGATCAAGATGCCGCCGTCGCCCGCTATGACCGGCCCAAAGTGGTGGTCGCCACGAACGTCGCAGAAACTTCCATCACGATTGATGGGGTGCGATTGGTGATTGATTCCGGTCTCGCCCGGGTAGCCCGTTACGACGCCAACCGGGGCATCAACACCTTGCTCATCGAAAAGATTTCGCAAGCCAATGCCGATCAACGAACCGGGCGCGCCGGGCGTACGGCACCGGGCCGATGTGTCCGCCTGTGGTCGCGGATGGAGCATGACGAACGTCCGCCCCATGAAATGTCGGAAATTCGCCGGCTCGACCTGGCTGAGGTAGTACTCACGCTGAAGGCAGCGGGTGTGGCTGATTTGCGGAAATTTCGCTGGCTCGAAAAACCGGATGAAATCTCGCTCACGCATGCCGAGGAACTGCTTGCCGATTTGGGCGCGTTGAAGGCCGAGAGCGATGCCCAGTTTCAAATCACGCCGTTGGGCCGCAAGATGCTCGCTTTTCCCTTGCATCCACGTTACGCGCGGATGTTGCTGGCAGCACAGGATTTTGGCTGTGTCCATCAGGCTTGCCTGGTGGCTGCGCTCACACAGGGACGCGATCTGCTTTTACGCAATGCCGGCAAGGATGTTGAGTTGGCGCGGGAAAATTTGTTGGGCGAAAAGGCGAGCTCCGATTTTTGGGTTTTGATGCGCGCGTGGAATTTCGCGTTGAACAACCAATTCCGCGTGGATGCCTGTCGCAAACTCGGTATCCACGCCGTCACGGCGAAACAGGTTGGGCCGTTGTTTGAGCAATTTATCCGCATCGCGGAACGCGAAAAACTTGATACCAAGCCACGTGAGATTAAGGACGAGCTGTTACAAAAATGCATTCTTACCGGTTTCAGCGACCGGGTGGCGCGGCGGCTGGATCAGGGGACGTTGCGTTGCGAGTTGGTGCATAGCCGGCGCGGCGTGCTCGCACGGGAGAGTCAGGTGCAACAGAGCCCGTTATTCGTGGTGGCGGAAATTCGGGAAGTCGGTGGGCGTGACCGGGAGGTGAACACGATTCTTTCGCTGGCTACCGCAATCGAAGCTGCGTGGCTGCGTGAATTATTTCCGGATGACATCAAAAGTGAGGTGCAAGTGCAATTTGATCCGCGCGAGAAACGGGTTTTAGCCTCGGAATTATTGCGTTTTCGTGATCTGGCGCTGGCGGCCAAACGGATTGACCCGCCGCCCGCGGATGCGGCCGCGCGCTTGTTGGCGGATGAGGTTCTAGCTGGACGTTTATTGCTGCCGAATTGGGACCATTCCGTCGAACAATGGCTTGCGCGGTTGAATTTATTGTGCAAGGAATGTGCCGATCTACAATTGCCAGCCATCAGCGAAGATGATCGAAAGTCCATCATCGAGGAATTATGCCATGGCGCGGTGAGTTACAAGGACATCAAGGAGCGAGAGGTGAAGCCGGTCGTGATGTCATGGCTTTCGCCGGTGCAACGTGAGTTGCTCGACAAACATGCGCCGGAACGTTTGACCTTGCCGAATGGCCGCACGCCCAAAGTGAATTATGAAAACGGCCGGGCGCCGTTCATCTCCCTGCGCATCCAGGAGCTGTACGATGTGAACCAGACGCCGAAGATCGCACTGGGTCGCGTGCCGGTGACGGTGCATATCTTGACGCCGGGCATGAAACCGATCCAGGTGACGCAAGATCTGGCCAGCTTTTGGCGTGAACACTATCCCAAGATCAAATCTGAACTCGCGCGGAAATATCCGAAACACCTTTGGCGTTGAGCGGATGAACTCCGTAATTTTATGGAGCAGGCGTTTGCGGCGGGCATCTGCCCGCTGTATCTTTCCGGCATGAATGGCATCGAACAACTTTGCCCCGCCTGTGGCTTGTGTTGTGACAGCACATTGTTCGCCGACGTGGAATTGCGCCAGGGCGACGATGTAAAGCGGTTGAAAAAGCTCGGCTTGACGCTGGAAAAGAAAGGGCGGGGGAAGCTGGCATTTGCGCAGCCATGCCCAAATTTCGACGGCAAACTTTGCGGAATCTACCATGACCGTCCGCAACGGTGCCGCCAATTCGAGTGCGGTTTACTAAAACGGGTTCAAGCTGATGAAATGACTGCCCCCGCAGCGTTGAAGAAGATCGTCGTGGCCAAAAAGCGTGCGGAACGCGTGCGCGAACTATTACGCCTGATCGGGGCTACGGATGAATCCCTGCCGTTGACGCAACGTTACACCGAGGCGATGGCGGCGCCGATGGATCTGGCGGATGAATCGGATGCTGACCGGCGTGGGGAATTGATGCTGGCGGTGAACGACTTGATGCAATTATTGCAGCGGGATTTTCTGCGCTGATGTTTAATTTTTCGGAGATAATCTAACACGAGGACGAGCATGACGATGACGATGAGGACGATAGCATCCTCCTCATCGTCGTCCTCGTCCTCATCCTCGAATTTTACCATCCGGCGTCAGCCGGGCTTTTACACCAGTGCTTCCGCCAGAACTTCCGCGATATGCCGGGTACGGGCGGTGGCCGCCAGGTGCTGCACTTGATGGCGGCAACTCGTGCCGGACAGGATCACGGTCGTGCCATAAGGCTGCTGTTTGATCTGCTGGATGAGCGGCTCCGCGATCTTCAATGAGAGTTCGTATTTTGACGCGATCATGCCAAACGCACCGGCCATGCCGCAGCAGCCGGTTTCCAATTTTTTCACGGAACGATTCGGCAGCCGTGCGGCGAGTTGCACGGTCAGATTGGCATTGCTCAAGGCCTTGGCGTGACAATGCGTATGCACGGCCAGATGCGCGGTTTCTGCATCGAAGTTCAAGGCGTCCGGTTCCCGTTGCAACAATGTTTCCAAAAATTGCTCGAACAAGAAGCTGCGCGCGGCGATGGTTTCCGCACCGGGTAATTTCAATTCGCGGTAATCCTCGGCAAACATCGAATAACAGGAAGGTTCGAGGAAAATGATGGGCGCATCGTCGTCCGCGAAAATGGCCAGATTATGTTGGCCGAGGGTTTTGGCTTCATCCAGGTTGCCTTGGCTGAATGCCGGACGGCCGCAGCATTTTCGCTGCTGCGCCAGGGTGACTTCAAAGCCGGCGGCGGCCAGGACTTTGACCGCGGCGATGGCGATATTCGGTTCATGAAACCGGGCAAACGTATCGTCCCAGAGGATGACCCGCCCGCGAATGCCGCTGGTTTCCGGCTTATGCCGGGCAAACCAGCGATCGAAGCGTTGATGGGCGACTTCGGGCAGCGGACGTTCCGGCGCGAGGCCAAATATTTTTGCGGTGAAATGTCGGACGGATCCGGAGCGCAGAAAGAAATTGGTCGTGCGCGGAAAAATACCGCCGACTTTGCCGAGCAACTCGACGGAGCTTAAAAAGCGTTCGCGCAATTTTAAGCCGTTTTTTTGGATGCGCGCATGCAACAATTCCGCCTTAAGCAAACTCATGTTCACGTTGGACGGACACTCGCTGGTGCAGGCACGGCAGGCGAGGCAATTTTCGAGGGCAAAATCCATTTCTTCCGCCAGCAGTGGATCCTCGTTTGAGCCGCGATTTTCCAGCGCCGCCCGGATGAGGTTGGCGCGACCCCGCGTGGACATGCCTTCCTCGCCGGTCGCGAGATAGGTCGGACACATCGTCGGCGTCTGTTTGGTGCAACCACCGCAACCATTGCATTGCTCAAGGTTGGCGACGAAGGATTCGTCGCGCGCAGCAAAAGCCAGTTCGGGAATGAACGGCAGGGAAATTTTTGGTTCCGGACCCTGCCGCAAATGGCTGTCAATCTGGTAGTGCCCGTCGCCGATGATTTTGCCGGGATTGAAAAGATTGCCGGGATCAAACGAATTTTTGATCTCGCGCATCATCGCGTACAGTTCGGCGCCGACTTGATCCTGAAGAAACTCGGTGCGGGCCATGCCGACCCCGTGTTCCGCGGCGAGCGAGCCTTTGAACTGTTTGACCAACGCCGAGACTTCATCCGCGATCTGCCGAAATTTCTTCAAGTCACCGGCATGATGCAGGTCCAACACGGGGCGGACATGCAGCAAGCCGCCGGCGGCGTGGCCATAGAATGACGCCTCGACGCCGATGCGTTTCATCATCTCCTGCAAGCCGTTGACGTAGGCGGACAAATCTTGCGGACGCACGGCGGCGTCTTCGATGAAACACGCCGGTTTTGCGTCGCCCTTGCGGCTGGTGAGCAATGACAAGCCGGCCTTGCGCATCGCCCAGACCAACGCGGTTTCGCGTTCGGATTTTAAGATCATCTGGCGCAGGCCGAGCTTGAGCTTTTGCAACTGTGCAAGCTTGTCCGGCACGTGCTCAAAAAATTCGATCACCAAAATTGCTCCGCACGGCTGTTGATCCAGTTGCAGCAATTCACGCACGGCCTGGAACTCGCGTTGGCCGCGGGTCTGGTCGAGCAGGGGCCGATCCACATGCTCGATGGCCGCCGGTTTCAAATCGAGCAAGGTCATGGTCGCTTGCATCGCTTCTGCGACGGAGGCAAAAAAGATCAATCCGACACCCCGTTCTTCCGGCACTGGACAAATTTTTAATTCTGCCGAAAAGATTCCTGCCAGCGTGCCTTCGCTGCCGCACAAGATTGGAATTAGATTGCCCGGTTGTTCCAGCGCGCGCGCCAGGCCGTACCCCGGCCAGCGTTTTAGCAATCCAGCCGGAAAACGTTCGGTGATCTGCAGTGAATTGAGCAACACCATGTCCTCGACCAATTGGCGTTGCGCGTGCAGCGATTCCAGATGCTGGCCAATGCGGGTGACTTTCCCGCTGGCGAGAACGATTTCGATCTCATTCACGTGCTGGCCGGTCGTGCCGTAGAATGGCGTATGGGCCCCGGATGAATCATTGGCGATCATGCCGCCGAGTGTCGCGCGCGAACTGGTTGCGACATCCGGCCCGAAACAAAAACCTTCCGCGCGCAGATAGGCATTAAGCTGGTCTAGTACCACCCCCGCGCCCACGCGCACGGTACGTTGCTCCTTGTTGAAATCCCAGATCTGCCGGTTATGGCGGGCGAAGTCCACGATCAGGCCGTCGCCAATTGCGCCGCCGCTGAGGCCGGTTCCACCACCGCGCGGAGTCACCGACAGGCCGGCGGACAGTGCTGCCGAAATGAAAGCCGAGGCTTCGGCGGCAGTTTTTGGAAACGCCACCGCGCCCGGGATGATCTGATACGGCGATGCATCCGTGGCATAAAGCTGGAGTGTGCGGTTATCAAAGGCGATTTCCTTGTTTGTAGCCTTTAGTGTCGCAATTTGTTGCGTGGACAACATGCCTCCAACCTATCGGCGTGACAGCCCGTTGACAATTTCATTAAATAAAGAAGTGTCAGGTATCGCCTGGCATTTAAAACACAGAAAACCGGCGACGGGTTGGTCCCGCGCGATAACAAGGAATAGCAATGAGCGTAGTTTCACAGCAGAGATCGGAAGATTTTTTGAAGATCAGCAGCCAATTCAAATTGGGTTCTCTGGTTACGGAAGGTTCGCATCCTGTCACGGCGAATTTGAGCGAAGTGGCCAAGGCGGATACCGCCGCCGCTTTAAAGCTGTTGTTCGAGGCCGATGGCGACGTCGTCAAAAAATTTCGCGAGTTTGTCGAGTCCGGGCGGGCGGAAACGATTGCCGCCACCGTTTTGGCGGCGGTGCAGGGCGGAGGCCGGATCTTTTTCACCGGTTGCGGTTCAACGGGCCGATTGAGCATTTTGCTGGATTCGATCTGGCGCGATCACTGGCAGAAGCAGGGAAAAAACGAATTTGAGAACCGCACGTTCAGCGTGATGGCGGGTGGTGATTATGCGCTCATCAAAGCCGTAGAAGGATTTGAAGATTTTACTGCGTTCGGCAAAAAACAGATTGCTGATCTGGGCGTATCAGCCAAAGACGTCGTATTTGCCATCACCGAAGGCGGCGAAACTTCGTTTGTCATCGGCACGGCCTGGCAGGGAGTGAACGTGGGTGCCAAAGTTTATTTCGTTTATAACAATCCCGACGAGATTTTGTGCGAACACGTCCAGCGCAGTCGCGAAGTGATCCAAGATTCGCGCATCGAGAAGATCAATCTCACAACCGGGCCGATGTCGATCACAGGCTCGACGCGGATGCAGGCGACTTCCATTCAATTGGCGGTCATGCTGACCCTCCTGGAAATGGTCGTCCGTGATTTGAGCGGTTTGGAATCAAAACCTGTTCCGCAAACCTTTCTGGCCAAAGTGACCGAATTATATGCGTCGCTGAAATCGCCCCAACTGCTGGCGCAACTGGCGAAATTCGTGGAGTTGGAGGAAGGGGTTTATCGTGGCGGCCATAAGAACACGTATTACGCAAACTATTTGGGCAGCGACGTTTTGACGGATACAACGGAGCGTTCGCCGACTTATTGCACGCCACCATTCCGCAAATTTGATGACCGGACGGCCACTGAATCCTGGGCGTTTTTATTCCTGCCGGATGACGGAACAGAACTGGCGTGGCAGAATATCTTAAAACGCCAGCCGCGTTGCGTTGAATGGACAGAAAGTGAAGTCTGCGCGCTCGTAGAGGCCGATAAAATCGAACGCACGCTGGAAACGGTGAAGAAGATCGGCCCGGTAGAATTGATGCGTTATCACATTGGGCGCAACAGTCTGAATGACCGGGCGCTCGCGGCGGGCGGCAGTGCCATCGCCATCATTTCGGAAGTGGATCGCAGCGGGTGGGCAGGGTTTCAATTCCAGCAATTGGCAGCAGCCCGGCAAAAGCTGGCCCAAACCGGCTTGATTTACTTCGGGGAAAAACCGGATGCATTGGCGGGTGGCGAAAAATTAGCGGATCAGGTTTTGACGGTGTCCGTGCCAGCGACCGATTTTCTGCTGAACGGCGTCACGCGCGTAGCGACGAAATTGGTGATGAACGCACTCTCGACTTGCACCATGGTGCGGTTGGGCCGGGTGATGGGCAATTACATGATCTGGGTGGTGCCGAGCAACTTGAAGTTGATCGACCGCGCGACGCGTTACATCACGAAACTGACGGATTTGAAATATGAAGCGGCGAATGCCTTGTTGTTCGAGATCATCGAATACGTCGA
>DASYEY010000023.1:0-11274 GCA_036498725.1 Verrucomicrobiia bacterium
ATGATAATAATAATGAAAGCCAGCAGCAGGCGGCCGATGGATTTGGTGACAATGGCAAAAATGATCACGACCGCACCGGTCAATCCCCAAACCACGCCATTGCTCCAGCCGAAGACCTGCCCGAGTTGGGCGAAAACCAGGCCGAAACCGGCGAGCGCCCCGAGTGCCCCGAGTTCTTTGAGCATGGCCAGATAACTGACGCCCGCTTGTTCACGTTCACTTTGCGGAAATTTCAATCGGATCAGGATCAGGAAGAAGGTGAACGCCGGCACCAGGATCAATCCGAGCGCGATCCGCCAGTCGGCATCTGCCGCCAGGGCGATGGTGCAAAGCCCGCCCAACACCAACCCGCCCGGCCAGCCGGCATGCAGGCGGTTAAGCCATTTGGTTTTGTCAGTATTGAACATGGTGGCGACAATGGGGTTGGCGTAAGCCTCCACGCTGCCATTGCCCAAGCCAAGAATGATGCTGCCCCAGTAGAGCAGTTGGTAACCGTGCTTTTGCCCGGCAATCAAGGCATCGCCGCTCAAGCCATGAACCGCCTGATAAGCCGCAAAGGCCATCGCGGTATAAATCAGGTAACTAACAAAGGAAAAAATCATGGCCACCTTGTAACCGATCCGGTCAATGAAGAGGCTGAATATGATGATGCTGACGCCGAATGGCCAGATACCGGCCCCGACCAGTTCGCCGACGGAAACCTTGTCGAGGCCGAAATCGGTGGCGAATTGTGTTCCCGTACACAAGATGATACGGCTGATGAAGGCGTAAGAGGTGGTGATGATGGCGATGAAGCAGCCCCAGAATAGGATTTTGTCGTAGCGGTTTTTCATGGAATGCCCGTAATAGTCGTGGCTGGCCACGAAGTGTCAACGGCAAATTTCTTGAAAATATTGACAATCAGTGTGCTGCCTTTCAAAGTTACGCCGCCCGCTTGACGAAAACGATCAACCCAAATTGCACCCGATGAAAGAAATGAGATTATCCGCCGCTATCGCCGCCACTGTTCTGTCAGCCCTATGGATTTCCAACGCGACCGCGCAGAATCTGTTCGTATCGGATTACACGACGACCGGCAGCATTTATGAATATACGCTGGGCGGGACACAAAGCACGTTCGCCGCGAATATAAATGGTCCGGCAGGAATGGCGATTGATGGTGCGGGCAATTTATATGTCGCAAGTGTCGGTGATCATAACATCTATAAATATACGCCGGGCGGTACTCAAACTACTTTTGCTACCGGGGTGGGAAATCCGATTGGTCTGGCGTTTGACAGCGTCGGTAATCTGTTCGTTTCCGATGAAACTGGCAACAACATCTACAAAATCACGTCGGACGGTACGCAAAGCACCTTTGCCACCGGCCTGAATTTCCCGGTTGGCATGGCGTTTAGTGGAGCCGGCAACCTGTTCGTTTCGGATTTATTGAGTGGCAATATCTACGAATATGCTCCCAACGGATCGCGCAGCACGTTTGCCAGCGGTATTAGTGCTCCCGACGGTCTGGCCTTCGACAGTGCGGGCAATCTGTTTGTGGCGGCCAACGGCAGCGACAGCATCCTCAAGATCACGAGCGATGGCACGCAAAGCATATTTGCGACCGGTTTGGATTCTCCTTACTTTCTGGCTTTTGACAGCATTGGCAATTTATACGAAGCGGACAATGGCAGTGGCAATGTTTACAAATACACATCTGATGGCACGCAAAGCTTGTTTGCCAGCGGATTAGATGCGCCGGATGGCATAATTGTTTCTGCTCCGGAGCCCTCCACTTTGGCACTGACGGGGCTTGGCGTTGTATTTGCCGTCCTCGGTTTGCGTCGTCCTCGGCCGGTAAATTAAACGCAGGTTTCTGCACCTGCAGGATTTGGTTTAAAAGATTTCGGCGCGATGTGACTTCATGAAAGTGTTGAGGGTTGAGCTTGCAAGCTGGCGTCCAAAGAATAAAAGTCATTCCAGGATCAACGCAAATTCGTGGTAATATCAACCCCGCCATAAAACGCTGGGGCTTCCTTCGCCGAGGTCTCGGGCGTTTTCGCCGAAGTGATTATCAACACGTCCTTCGGATTTCGTCCGTCGCCGGATGAAAAAACCGCACTGTGGAAATCATCTGTGCCCCGCGGATTTAATGGACGACTACGTCATATCCGCTGGAACAACAGCTTTTATACCATTATTAGCGACAGTCAGGGCCTGCATCTGGAAAAAGAATGAACCGGGCGATCTTGGCCCCCGTAACTGGTAAAAAGTTAAAATTCTCGCGACCGATAAAAATACCACCTTAAATGGTTGCAGGATGGCATGGTTGATCCGATACGTATAAATCACGCGCAATTTACTTACGGTAGCAGGCGCGACGCATAGCGTTTGATACGCTCCCGCCATGCCAAAACGGGTCATGGCAGATTTCATTCCACAGAAGGAAATGGATTTGCCAGAGCGCAAAGCAAAACCAAAAACGTGCAAATCCAAAATCACCGTGGTTAAAATTCTTGCCGGAACACGTGGTGGTGGTGGAAATAGCAGGATACGCAAGCAAAGTGGCTGCAGGAACGTTCAAGACGTGTGCGTGTGCGTTTGAGAGCGAAGGACTTGCGTGGTTGTTGAATGAGCGAATGAAGACTCTTACCATCACCGAAGGGCGCGGACGGCTAGGCTACTGGCTCAAAAAAATGATTCAGAACGTGCAAAGTCCTTATTGCTTCGCCACACGGACACTGCTGGCGTGCCCGGGCGATGTCAGGCCGCGCTTGCTCACTGAATATCTAACGCGTGAGAATCGTCGTTCGCGAACGAATTTTCCCCTTAAACCAACGGCGCTTGGAGCGTCACCTGCGTACCCGTTTTAGCGGAGGATTGAATCTGGCATTGGCCTTTCATTTTCCGCATGCGTTCCTGGAGATTGGCCAAACCATTGCCGGGCGAGATCTGCGCCGGATCAAATCCGCTTCCGTTGTCGTGAACGCAGATAACGAAATCATTTTCTGAAACCGCAAATTTCAATGAGATCCGGCTTGGTTTGCCATGGCGCACCGCATTGTTGAGCACTTCTTTTACGGATGAAAACAAATGGTTCCGCATCTCAGAGGTGATGACTCGGGCGGGATAAGACCCCGGCGCTTCGACCCGGCAATCAATCCCGGTTTTGGATAAAAATTCTTCCGTGTAACCGGCCAGATACGCGGCAAAGGAAGAAAGTGTCTCACTCTTCGGATTCATCATCCAGACGACTTCATCCAAGGCAGTGATCATGCCCAGTGATTTCTCGCCAACCAATTGCAAACGTTCGCGGAGATTTTCGGATTTCGTCAGTTCGCCCGGCAACCAGGCCAGCATGTTGATCTGCGTCAGTTTACTGCCCAGGTCATCGTGCAAGTCGCGGGCGATGCGCGAGCGTTCTTCCGTGATGATCCGGTCTTGTTCAATCTTTTCCCGTTTGCTGATCTCACTTTTCCACTGGATTGTCCGGCGATCGACCTGGCGGTGGAGCAGGCTGATCCAAATGAAGGCGAACATCAAAATGGCGATCAACGAACTGACCGCGATCATGGCCCGCTTCAAGGTCCACCACGGCGGTTTGGCGATGATTTCCACGGCCGCAGGTGAGTCCAGTAACATTTCGAAAGCGTTTTCATTTTCCGCGTCGGCCACATTCGCGTCATGCCGGATTAAAATGCCGGTCAGTTTCAAACGACTACCCAACGGCCAACTCGTTGAATCACGGTGATCAGAATGCACGAGGGCCATGATTTTTTGCGGGCCGGCCTGGATCTGTAAGATTTGTTCGGTGCCATTATCTTCCAAACCGGTGATGACGCCTTCCAACCAGCCCCACGGCAATTGTTGCTGCAGGTTCGATACGTCAAATGGTTTGGCCGAGGGCAGGGGCTGATGGCCGGTTTTTTGTGCCGTCACTTCAATCAGGTCAACGAATTGATTTCGTTGTTCCACCAACCCGCTCAAAGCGACCATGTCACCGGGCTCGAACGACATGGGCCGGTTTAATTTAATGCGCAATCCCGTGTCTCCCTCCAGCAGATAATACATTTGCCCGCTGCCCTGAAGCACCTGGGCGGAGACGTTTACTTGTTTGAAAATATCATCGGCCGTGAAGTTATTACTGAATTGGATCGTATGCTCGGAAGCGGCCGACACGGCATCCGGCCAGGAACTGGCCACGCGGATCTGGCCGAACTTGACCGTGTTGCTATTGGCAAATGCCGCCAGCGAAAGACGATTGAACGACATGTCCGCCACATTTTTCATCGCCAACGTTGGTTGATTTGGCTCCGTGACCGGATCGGGATTGCGATAAATCCGCACATCATCATTGCCCGGCTTGAAATCAATCCGCAGCACATAAAAATTCACATTCGTGTCACCCAACCCAATGGGAGTAAAGGCAGTGCCGGGAGCGCGCAAATTCACACTGGTCGTATGCGTGTCATTGCCGATGCCAGCAATGCGATCCAGGCTGCGATTCAATTCAAATTCATAAAACAGCACGAGCTTTTCGGGCTGTTGAAAAAAACTGAGGTAAAGCGTCGTTCCGTCCGCTCCAATGCGGCCATTGGGGTTGAGATAGCCATAAGCGCTAAATATTCCACTGATCGAACAATCCAGATACCGGCCCACGCGCTTGGCATTGGGGATAAAAACCGAGTTCCCCGAAGCGGTCACAGTGTGAAGGACGGAGGCACGACTGGCATCCGTCAAACTGCCGGTGATCACTTTGGTTCCCGGATTCAAAACGTCGAGCCAGCCGCCGTTCCAACCTTCACCGCCATTCTGACCGCTAAGATATCCCGCTGGATAATCAAAGTTGTCATAGGCCAGCACGGTCGAATCGTACGGATAAAATTTCCATTGCTGGTTGGCCACCCCGGTATCAATGTTTTGTTGGACGGCGGCTTCATTGGCCACGCTGCCACCGGCTACTTCCAGCATCAATCCGCTGCGCACATTTTTGATCTTGAACCAGCCGTTGCCGGTATCCACCAACTCGAATTGCTGGCTGGGATCGTGGTTATAATCCCACGCCCACAGCTGGGCGCCGCCCAAGCTCGAATTATAGGTGATGCTCGCGCACAGGCCGCTCGTCCACGAGACGAGTTTAAAATGGCCGGCATCATCGGTCGGTACCAACATCCAACGCTGGGTGTCATCGGCTTTGGGGCTCGCCTGGCTGATGATGGAACCATTCGTAATGTTCGTGCCCAACAGGGCCATGGCTTTGCCGCTATTCCGGTTGATGATCCGGAGACAGGGAATTGAGTTCAAACCATACGACAAGGCGCTCGCCCATTTCACAGAATCGCCGGGCATGAAACCATTCAACCAGATGAACCCGCCGGAGATCCCCAAACCTTGCTGCCATTTCCGCATCTTCATCATGGCGGAAGTTGGTGTATCCGTATTCCCCCACAAACCGGGATATACTTCGAAACCGCCCAAGGCTTGATTCCATAAACCGGGATCATTATTGGTTCCGCGTCCGTAGCATTGCAGGTAAATGGCATCCACCCGGGAGCCTAATTGCGTTTTTAAAGCGACCCAAAATTTTTGGTTGTTGAAGGGCCCCAACGACACTTTCATTCCCAGGTTGGCGATCATCTGGCCAAACAGTGTGGCGGACGGAAGGTCATAGGTTTCTTCATCCATAATCTGGATGGCGTCCGCTCCGGTTGCGTCTTTCAACGCCGAAAAATTTTTGTAGAGCACGCTGTCCGAATTTGTCCCGCTGACGGCGATCAAATGTTTGAGATTGGCAAACGAAGCGTCGCCTTCGCCGCCGATGGATAATTCGATGCGATCGACACTGGTCGGTGGCGTTTTGATGCGGGCCAGCTTTTTCTCCCAGCTCGCATCACCGACGAAGACCCCATTGCGAACCACGGGCGTGCCGTTATAGGTCAGGTCGCCGTTGGTCTCCACGTGGAAGAATGAAAGAAAAAGCCGGGTGAATCCCGAAGCCCGCGCGGCGTCTTGAATAGCCGGGCTCGGCGCATAAAAATCTGTGCCGACATACAATCCATTGACCGCATGCGCCGAAACCCGCATCGGGACCAGCCAGGCGAGCAGCACGCCAAGGATCATCCACCCATTGCGCAACCAGCGCGCAGATTGGGGAGGGATAAAATGCATGTGGTTGTATGATAAACATGGCGCTATTGGCAGCAAGCCGCTAGAAGCCGATAAAAGAATCGCCGATGAGGACCTAAAGTCTTCACCGGCGATGTTGAGCAGAGGTTCTTTATTAGGAACGCGCGTCTGCGGCACGTTGAATCAGTTCCGCGACTTCTGCTGGTTTGGAAACGTAGATGGAGTGACTACCGGCCGCTTCTGTCACTTGCGCTTGGGCGCGTCCGGCCATGGCGCGCTGGGCCGGAGGTGGAATCATCTTGTCTTCCGTGGCCACCAGATAGTAGCTCGGTTTGCTTTTCCACGCCGGCTGCGAGACCGCGCCAGCCAACGCTTCGACGCCCCACGGCACTTGCGAGTCGGCCATGAACGAGGCGAGTTCCGGTTCAACGTCCGCTGCGAATGAGTCCGCGAATTTGTTGCGATCCAGGAAGAGATAACCATTCTGGGGCGGCAAGATCGGCGGCACCGGGGCGCCGGGCGGGGGATTCGCGATGAGCGAGGCCACGGATTCTCCCTGATCAGGAGCAAATGCCGTGATATAAACCAGATCAGAAACGCGCGGATGCGTGCCCGCTTCCGTGATGACCACGCCGCCGTAAGAATGGCCAACCAGAACCACGTCACTGGTCAAGCTGTCGATCACGGCCGTGGTGGTCGCCACATCGTCGGCCAGGGATTTCGTCGGGTTTTGGACGATGGCCACATTATAACCCTTTTTCTTGAGGATGTTATAGACGCCCGCCCAGCCCGAACCATCTACAAAGCCGCCATGGACGAGAACGATCGCTTTGCTTTTTTGCTGATTTGATTTTTGTGAGTTCATAATTTTGTCTTTCGATTTTTGTTTTTTGTTTTGTTTTTGTCGGCGCGTGCCAACCTTGAAATGACCTTATCAGCGGTATTTGACAGCGCCCAATACTACGTTTCTCTGGCGGTGATGCTTTTTAGGAATATCAGAAATCAGGCGATGAAGAAGCTGCCGCCCCGGTCTTGAACCGTTGTTTTGCTTAAAATCTGGCGGGGAGATCGCTAGACCTTTGTGACCTTGCGGATCGTAGCACACAGTTTTTCAGCGGCCGGGGGAACATCGCTGTTTTTTGCCCGGGCAATGCCAACGCACATCACAACGTCAGTATTGACCAATTGGCGATATACGAGCCTCTTTCCGACTGCCAGCTTGAAGGCTTCACTGACCACTGCCACGCACTTACCCACGTTGATCTCGGTGATGAGTGAATTCATGCTGTCACTCTCGGCCACAATGTTGGGGCGTTGCGGCGCAAAGACCCGGAAGAGTGTCCGATGATATTCAGAATTTCGTTTTCGACCCAGAATGACCAAAGGTTGCTTGGCCAGAGTTTCCACGGAAATTGTTTTCAACTTCGCGAGCGGATGTCCCGTTGCCATCGCGACGAAGTAGGGGTAGCGGCGAACCTCTTCAAATTCTATGCCCACGCCGGAGTCATCGGTAGGTTGGAGCATGAGCGCCAGGTGCAGCGTTCCGTTTCGCAATTCATGGCAAATGTCGTCAGTGCCTAAATCGTGCAGCACCACCTTTACGCCCGGGGTAGTCTTTTGGAATTCAGCCAGCGCATTTGGCAGGATATGCAAATCCAATGGCGGCACATACCCGACTTGCAATTCGCCGGCTTCACCGCGGGCCAGCGCCCGGACTTTCGCGGTGGATTCGTCCACGAGTTGGAGAATATTTTTCACGTCCGCTAGGAATGATTTTCCTTCCGCCGTCAAGGTAACGCCGTGTGACGTGCGCTTGAATAAATCAATGCCCAGTTCGTCTTCCAAATCGGACACTTGCCGACTCAAAGCCGGCTGCGCCAATCGCAGGCGTGTCGCGGCCTTTGTGAAATTTAACGTTTCTCCAACCGCCGCAAAATATCGTAAATGGCGTAATTCCATAGTAGGCGGCCATAATATGACAAACAAATTGCGTCACAACAATCCAACGGTTTGAAGCCTAGCCGAGGACTGTTTGGTCGAGATGCGCCAGTCGCCATGCCCCGGGGGTCTGTCCTTCCCATTCCTGAAAAGCCCGGAAAAAAGAACTCGGGTCTTCATAGCTCAGTAACACCGAAATTTCGTTCAGGCCCAGCGACGGTTCTTTGAGATAAGATTGAGCCAACTCTTGGCGTGCCGTCGTGAGCAGGCTGCGGAAACTCTTTCCTTCTTCGTTGATCCGTCGCTGCAACGTTCGGCTGCTCATGCCGAGCTCGCGGGAAACGGTGTCGATGTCCGGATTGTTTCCCCCTAAAAGGCGTTTGATCACCCAGATCACATTCTCGCCACACGATTTTTGCGCGCGGCGTTGGGCCAGTAGTTTGTCGAGCGGCGGCGTCAACATTTCCAACAACTCGGCGTTGTAGGTCACGAAAGGCAGATCAAGATCATCGGACCGAAAGTAGATGGCATCCCGCGTTGCCCGAAATTTAATGGGACAATCGAATGCTTTTTCGTAGATCGCACGGTCAGTGGGTTCCCGTTTAAACTCGACCCGTAATGGCCGGAGCGGTTTTTGGGTGCCGCGACGACCGAGCTGAAGGGTGGTCATAAAAACTGTATCCAGCAGGATGTCCGGCGGAGTTTCTTGCGTCTTTACCCAATCGAATTCAACCCGGCATTCGCCTTTGCTCTCCTTTAAAACCAGTTCCTCATAACAACAGATGCTTTTATAACGGGCGAAACGCGTGAGGCCATCCCCGAAAGTTCGCGCATGATGCGCGACCAAGTTGGCCGGGTGAAGACTTTCCAAGGCGATCATGCCCGGCAGTCTAACTCCAATCGTGGGCTCGCCGCTCAATTCGGCGAGCCCGCGAAAAAGGGCAAAGAGTTGTTCCGTGGTCACCATGGTGACGCCCACACTCCAGAAGGTGAGCGGCAGTCCGGCCCGTCGCAAGAGTGCCGCCGGATCAACCTTCGCCGCGCGAACGGCGACTGGAAATCCGCTGGAGAGGCGAAAGGTGTTCATGGCCATGGCGCCAAGGTTCGGTTATTTCCGCAGGGCCTGCAATATCGCATGATCGGTATTGGAAACTTTCAGTCCATCGAAGTCAGTCGCCGCCGTCAGCTCAGCCCACTTCTCCAGTTCATCGGCATTTTTCTTGTAAACGGAGCGCAACACCGCCATCGCATCATGACCCAAAGGCAAACGCAAGGGCGCTTCCGGCAAGTCGATCAATTTTAATAGGACCTGCGCCGCCTTGCGCGGATCGCCGGGCTGATTTCCGTTCCGGCTTTGCAACAGTTCACGCATCTTGCGGATGACATCATAGCCGGGAATTTCCCTGGCATAGGCCATGGATTGACCCGCCCAATCCGTGCGAAAGCTGCCCGGTTCGACGATCGTTACCTTGATGCCGAAGGCGGCAACTTCCTGCGCCAATGATTCGCTCAAACCTTCCACGGCGAACTTGGCTGCATGATAACCGGAAAAGCCGGGGAATGCTCCGCGGCCGCCGATTGAAGTGATCTGGATGATATGCCCGGACCGTTGCTGGCGCAGAATCGGCAGCACTGCGCGCGTGATGTTCACGACGCCCCAAAAATTGGTGTCGATCTGACCTTGGAAATCCTCCGGCGTTTGCTCCTCGAAAGCACCTTGGAATCCGTACCCCGCATTGTTCACCACCACGTCGATGGTGCCGAAGGCTGCAACGCCCTCCGCGATCGCCCGTTGTGCGTCGGCGGCTGACTTTACGTCGAGCGATACCGTCTTGACCTGGTTGGCGAACTTTTCGACCAGATCAGCGAGGTCCGCCGCTTTGCGTGCCGTGGCGATTACTTTGTGGCCAGCTTGAAGAACTTCCTGTGCCAATGCCCGTCCGAGTCCGCGTGACGCGCCGGTGATAAACCATATTTTATTCATAATAATTTTTGTTTAGATGCTGACGAAATTGTCAGCTTTACGATCTAAACCTTACCTGAAGCTAAACGGGCTGTGAGTCGCTTTATCCGCCAATCGACTGGCAAAGTGCGCCATTTATTATTTAAGAAATCCCGGCGAAAAGCTGTAGCGGCAGTCTGTGACCGCCGCGACAAATAAAAATTGATCGGGCAAGGCACTGATAGCTTAAAGACTATTCCGCATATGCCACCCAGCCTTTAAAGCTTAAGCCGGCATAGAACAAACCGACCTGGGAAAATCCGGCCTCACGCATCATGGCTTCTTCTTCCTCCGGCGCCAATATGGTCAGGCGGGTACTGATCGCCTGTTGCGCGCTTTCGGCATTGGCGGGATCGGTTCCGCCATAAGCGACATGCCGGGCAATCCACAGCGACCGCTCTGGTTCCGTCTGGGGAAAACTGATATGGGCGACCACAAAAGGCGCACCCGGTTTGAGACGCTGGCGGATCTGCTTGAGCGTGGGCAGCCGTTGATCACGCGGGATGAAATGAAACGTGAGCAGGCATAAGGCCGCATCAAACGGCCCGGCTGGCGCGGCCTCGATATAGCCCTCATGCAAGCGCATCCTGGCACGGTGCGCAGCCACGGTCTCGGCAGCCAGTTGGAGCATTTCCGCGGACGGATCCACCCCATCGAATGACCACCCGGCATGGGCTTCGGCCAAAGCTTCAAGTTCCAAACCGCCACCCGCGCCCAGGACCAAGACCCGCCCATCCGGCGGAGTTCGTTCCGCGAGCAACATGGAAGCCATGCGGTGAAGACTGGCAAAGCCCGGAACCTGTCGCGGTGGCTTATCTTTGTAAGAATTGATCTGGGTATTGAATGCAGATTGGGTCATGAATTTTTTTAAACATTAAATGTTAGATACGCTTTTTAGAACAGGTTTTATTTGATGGTTTTATGTTGGACGAATATGGCTCCTCACCCCGACCCTCTTCTCGTTTGGCGACGAGAGGGAGAAAGTTTCCGCGTCTGAGAACCACCACACGTCGGGTTGGCGAAGGGGGGAACGAGTAGTCTGCGGGCGGCCTATCATTCTCCTTCGCCCCAACGGGGAGAAGGCTGGGATGAGGGGGCCTCCTCTGTATCTTTGACAGATATTGAAACGATTAAGGACGCAAAGGGTAAACCTGGCAGCCATGACGAAAAACTATTGATCGCACGAGTCTGCTGCGGTGTGTTTGGTTATTTGAAGCATTCAGATAAAC
>DASYEY010000024.1:0-11725 GCA_036498725.1 Verrucomicrobiia bacterium
AGGGCCTTGACCAAGCGCCAGCGCTCCCCAATCTCAGTTTGTATCTTCCACGGCATGACCGCAGAAAACCTACTGCTTCTACCAAAAAAGTGTCACCCATGTCTCGGCCTCAAACTGTCACCCATGTGTTGGCCTCGTGCCCACCCCGGCCCTCTCCCGCAAGGGAGAGGGAGAAATGGTTTCCGCGATTGCGAACCACCATGCGCTGGATAAAGCGACGGGATAAACGAACTATCACCAATGGTCGCAAGATTCTCCTTCTCCCAGGGGAGAAGGCCGGGATGAGGGGCCGGATTCGCCGGCCTAAACTCACCCAATTATCATCTTTTCCACAAAGCATGCTTATTCTTATGTTTTCTATTTAACTCGAGAGCAGTTTGCCCTAAAACTTATCCCAGTGAAGTAGTGACGTTATACGGGTATAATAACTAACAGGCTGAGGCATTTTTCAAAGATGTCCTCGCGGTGGCGGTGGTCTATGACCGCCGTAATTTCCCGTGGACCAACAATTTAACGGCGGTCATAGACCGCCGCTACAAACCGAACCAACATGCCGGTCACCAAAGAAAATAAACTGGGAACCTACTTAAAGAATCGCCGGGCGAAGCTGGACCCGGCCACGCTGGGCTTTCCCATGACCCGGCGGCGAACGCCGGGATTGCGGCGCGAGGAAGTGGCACAGCGCGCCAATGTCAGCGCCACCTGGTACACCTGGCTTGAGCAAGGGCGGGGCGGGGCGCCCTCGGCGGAAGTGCTGGACCGGATCGCCCGCGCGTTGATGTTGACCGGCTTTGAGCGGGAACACCTTTATCTCATCGCCCGGGGACATCTGCCGGAGGTGCGTTATCAGGCGAAGGAAAATATTTCACCGCGCATCCAGCGCGTGCTCGATGTGCTGGAGTTCACGCCAGCTTTCGTGAAGACGGTCACGTGGGATTTGGTGGCGTGGAATAACGCCGCCGCCGCGTTGTTTGGTTATGACGGGCTGGTTCCGGAAAAGCGCAATATCTTGCGCCGGATTTTTACCGATCCGCAATCCCGGGCCGCGCAACTGGATTGGAAAAGTGTGGCGCAATTTGCCGTGGCCGCCTTTCGGGCAGACATCGCGCGGGCCGGGGCGTCCGCCGAAGCTCAATCCTTGGTGGATGAACTGTGCCGCTTGAGTCCCGAATTTGAAGCGATCTGGCGCGAGAACGATGTTCGCGCGCATGGCGAAGGCACGAAACAGATCCGGCATCCGCTCGTGGGATTGCTGGCGTTGGAATACTCCGCCTTTACAGTGGATGGACGCTCTGATCTCAGCCTGGTCATCTACAATCCGGCCACAGAAAAAGATGTGGCCAAGATGCGTAAACTGATCAAGGCCACGGTTAAGAAGAAGGGGTGATTTTTAGCCACGGATTGAACACAGATGAAACACGGAAAAGGCACGGAAAAGCGTAACCCTCCAAACCTCAAGCTCCAAGCTCCAGAGAAGCACCAAGGACCAAGCTCCAAACAATGTGAGTGGGTAGCATTTTGGCGAATTTGAGATTTGGAATTTCTCTGGAGGTTGGAGCTTGAACCGCTCTAACCGTGGGTAGGGCGGAGTTGCGGCTTCGCCGCATTTTTTGGTGGGTTGGTGGGGAGAAATTTCATCGAGCCCTAATATATTTGTATCGCGACGTTCATTTTTGCAGATACCGTCTTGATCATAAATGGGCAAAGCGCAGCTTTGCCCTACCATTGATAGGTGGTTTCTTTTGGACCTGGCGTTGAGCCGGGCGTGGGCGGCGAGTTTTTGCGGTTGCGATTATTAGGAATTGAATATGCGAACCAGAAAATCTAAAGTGCGTGAGAATGGCATTGGAAACTTTAGTTTCAAAAAACCCGTTGCCCAATGCAATGTTTTCTACATGTAAACTGGCGGTTCTTATTAAGAGTTGAACGGCTATGAACCTTACACGCTAAATATCATTACGCTTATGAGCCTTTTCTCATTCATGTTTGGTGGATGCAGCAAACAATCCCCAGCCCCGATGGCCATGAATGACAAGGAACTGCTTGTCCGAGGTTGGAGCGATACTGAATTGAGGCAAATTCTTGGCGATTTTCAACGTCTGAGTGGCGGCAGGCTGTCGGTAAATTTTTCGACCGAGATTCACACGAATGATGGTGCAAGCTTGCGGGTCACATTTCCGACGGACATTCCGTCCGTGGATTTCTGTTTTCTTGTCAATTACGTGCAGTATCCCAAGGGTTTCGACTTGCCATCGCGAACGATTCTTGTTGCCGGCCGGGCGACGATCAATTCAGATTTTTTGCCTTCCGACCACAGTCTCGTGGGCCGTCGCATCCTCGTTTATATTCCAAGCGATGATCGCCAATACGATGAGGTTTTTGCACAAGTTGACGGCCAAAGTTATGAGTTTCCATTCACAAGGACGGGTTTCAAACTAGCGCAGGCGCCTCGGCTTCCAGTCGGAGTGAGCGACCTTAAATGATGCCGCTGCCTGCGTGTCATTGGAGAGCGGTTGACTGATATTTCGATTCGGCGGTGGCTCAATTTGGATCATCGGCAGCAAAACAAAATCAACGTTGATTGGCGTTGATGCCGATTGTGCGCCAGAGTTAGGAGGAAGCATCAGGTTTTAGTTGTGTTTCTGGTCAATGGGGCTCATTTTTTGGCCGTTAAGCGCCATCACATTTTATGTTTGCCGGCTCATTTTTCACCAAGCAACCAGGCTGGTTTTTATGGATAATCCGTTGCTTTAGTGCCGTTTGGTTGATCGTGGCCGCGATCATTTCCAACTTCCGTTCGGCGCGCATCAAGAATTGATTTATTGGCGACATGAAAATTCGAAGCGCTATATTATCGGTTCTGTGTCACGGTGCAGCTGGTGTTTTCAGCGCCGGATTTCTCATTTTGGTGGCAATCGCGACTTATTTTATTTGTGCTGCCATTGGCAACGATGCCGGTGGTCCGATGGTGATTCTTTTGATTCCCTTGATTATCTTTATCGGCGGTATCGGTACGACGTTATTTATTTATTTTCCATTTTTTATTTTGTTCGGCTGGCTGGCGCGGCGGCGGTGGGTCTCGTTTTGGATTTCGCCACTGGTGTTTTTTGCCATGGCGTTTTTATTCTTCCTCGGCTGGCTGATGATTACAGCGCCGGATTTTCCGTCGTTCAGTGATTTGGGTCTCGCCGTGCTTTGCGGTTTGTTTTTCACCGGCGGTTTCTTGTTTTATTGGCTTGGCTTGGCGGTGGGGAAGAGGTTGTTAAGACATTATGAAAACGTCGCGTAAATGGATAAGCAATGTCGCGCAAAGACGCCGAGATGCTGAGGGGAAAAGTATTTTGACACGAATTTTCACGAATGCTTTGAACTCAAAACTCAAAATTTAAAACTCTGAGCCAGAAACTCTCTCAACCGCCAAAAACAACCACCGTGCGCTGATTGGAGCTTAGGTATTGGAGCTTCTCTGGAGGTTGGAGGTTGGACGCTTGGAGCTTTTCTTCGTCTGATGCTGGCTGGTGTAATCTGCGTTCATCAGCGTAATCTGCGGGGAAAGACGAGAGCGAGAACGAGGACGACGATGAGGAGGAGGAGAACAAATCGTAAATCATAAATCGTAAATTGAAAGAGTCTCACGCAAAGGCGCGAAGGCGCGAAGCCTAATTTCCAAGTAGGAGATGCTGAGGGGAAAGGCATTTTGACACGAATTGCACGGATTTTCACGAATTAAATAGCGAGGAGCCAGGTTCTTAACATTAGCTCCGTGTCTTAGTGCCTTGGTGGTTAAGACGAGAGCGAGAACGAGGACGACGATGAGGCGGAGAACAAATCGTAAATCGTCAGTCGTAAATCATAAATTCCTCTGGTCGTTTGCTCAATTGGCAGCGAGGGCGTTGAAGAGCGCCTGCATTTCTTCGTCGGCTTGGGCGGGGTTGGCCAGGGTCTGGGTGATCTCATCCCGCAACAGTTCCCGGTAACGACGACGAAGGCGATGGACCGCCACCCGCACGGCGCCTTCCGTCAGTTTGAGCGTGGCGGCCGCGCTGGCATAAGGAATCTCACTTTTGCCGACCATCAAAAATGGTTTCAATTGTTCGTACAGGGCGGTTTTGCCTTCGACCGCATGTTCATCGCGCAGCCGGGTGATGACGTGTTCCAGCACGGTCATGGCCCAGGCGTGGTCGTAGAGTTTGTCCGGGCTGAGATGATCGGCGAGGGCGATCTGGTAACGATCGTTGGCGTCCTGCCAGTCCAGGGAAAGGATCTGCGCGCCGCCGCCGCGTTTTTGGCGGCGGGCATGGTCCCATTCGTTGGCGAGAAAACGTTTCAACGCCACGAGCAGGAAGGAACGGAATTTACCTTTGTCGTGGGTGATGCCTTCGAGGAAATTTTTTTCGAGCAGGCGGGTAAAAAAGCCCTGGGTGAAATCCTCGGCATCTTCGCGCGAATGGCCTTGCCGCCGGACAAAGGCGTAGAGCGGATACCAGTAAGTGCGGCATAGTTCCTCCAGGGCCACGGTGGCCTGGGGCAAATCGCCGCTGCCCGCGGCCAGCACGACGGTCCAATGGGTGGTGGCGAAAACGCCGCCGCCCGCCGCGTGTGTCCGGGGCACTGGAAGTTCTGTGCTCAAGGGATCAGTTTTGTAGTGATCAGAATATCGTCAGGATATCATTTTGCCAGTTCAGCCAAAGTCTGATTGCGGATGTCACTGTCGTTGATGTATTTGGCCATGATGATGGCCGGTTTAAGCAGGCCGTGTTTGGCCAATAATGTGGCGGCTTTATGGGCGGTTTCATCCCGCGTCGTTTGATCGGATATGGAGAAGATCGCCCGATTGGCGATGTTCACATTGTTTTTCTGGGCGGCATCCATGCCAATGGCTGCCAACAGTCCATCCCGATCCGAACCGTAGCTCATGCCAAACACCGCGTCCAATCGGTCGTTGAGATTTTCGTCTGCCGCCTTGGATGTCGCCACGTGGTCCGGCTGCGTGCCGTCATCACCGGCGGATTGAACCAGCTTATAGCTGATCACGGCCGCCGGTGGATTTTGGGTCAGGCGGATGATCCGCAGCAGGCCAAGATGGCCGTCATAAGTTTTAAAACCATAGATGAAATTGGTGGGATTATTTAGCGAATCGGCATTGCCAAATTTTGCGGTCACTTCCTGGCCGGCATCCGGGAGAGCCCGGGACAGTTGATCGGGATGGTAATTTTCCCAATCATCGCGCGGCAGGACCATCAGGTTCCGGGCTGCGCCATAAAATCCGTCATATTGGCCGAGATAAGCCAGATCCATGTCCGCCTGTTGCATCCAGGCGTAGGTGGCTGAATCCTTTTCGGGACCACGGCTTTGGCCGGTCACGGCGGACGGGAGGGAATCAATCCGGCCGGAAGCCAGATTGATGGCGGCAAGATTGGTCAGTTGCAATTCCGTGGCCGGACCGAAAACCGGCGAGGGATTTTCTGCCGCGACTGGAACCGGAGCCGGGGTCGGGAAGGTCGCCGGGTCCGGCGAGCTTGGGGTTGTTGCGGCTTCAGCGGCCGGATAATGATTTTCCGAAAACCGTTGAGGATGATTTCGGTTGAGCCGAACAATTAAGAGGATGAGCAGCACTCCAATCGCCAGCGCCAGAACTCCGAAACCCATTTTGGTGGTCAGGGACCAGAATCCGGAACCCGCCGATTTTGCCGATGCTGGTGGCGGCGGCGGCATGACCACGGTGCCGCCGGGGCCGGTGCCTGCGGGTGCTGACGGGATGGCTACCCGGGAGAAGATATCTTCATAGGCATACATCAGCGTCAGCAACACCAAGGGGCTCGCGACAAAGAAGCCGACCAAACACACCATCACACCGGCGACCGAGAGCAACACCATGACCAGGCCCAGGCCCAAAAATTTCCACCAATGTTTGGTGATGACTTTGCGGCTCAATTCCATGGCGGACCAAAAATCGAGTCCCTTGTCCATGACCAGCGGCAGCGTGAACATCCAGGCTACCAACAGGTAAATGCCGGGCACAATCAGGCAGAAAAAGGCCAGCCAGGTCAGCAGGCTCGTGACAAATCCGGCGAGAAAAAGTTGCAGAAAACGCTGGCTGAACCCGGAAAAAGCCGTCTCGACGGTCGCTTTTTCGTTCCGGATTTTTTTGAGAAAATACAGGATCAATCCGCCCATCAGCGGGCCATAGACCAGGGTGGCCAGCCCCGAGGTGATTTCGGTGGAATTGTGCCCCAGCGGCCCGTGCTGGATCGTGGCGCTTCCGATCGAACCGGCGAAACTCACCAGCGCAATCATCAGTGCGTTGATGCCCACGAACGGCCAAAAATTGGCGCACAACAAAGTCCAGGCGCGGCGGACGCAACTGCGAATGCTCAGGGTGTAATCCCGCGCCAGGATTTCCCGGGCCATGGCCTCGCCATTCGGGGAAATGGGCGGGGGAGGCGGCGATGGTGGCGGTGTGCCGCCAGCGGCGCTGCCGACGATCGTATTGACCGCCGTTTTCACCTGGCTGGCATGCTGGTAACGGCGTTCCGGATCCTTTTCGAGCGCCCGCAGCACCACGTCATCCAGGCGCACATCCACTTCAACCTTGCGGGAGGACGGCGGTGAAAATTTGCCCAACGGCAATTCACCGGTCAGCATCTCATAGAAGACGACGCCCAGGGAAAAGATATCCGCGCGATGGTCCACGGTGGTCGGTTTTTCCATCTGTTCCGGGGCCATGTAATGGGGGGTGCCGATGGCGCCGCCGGTTTCGGTGATGGCCACGTCCGACTCGCGGCCCAAAATTTTGGCGATGCCAAAATCCGCGATCTTCACGCGGCCCCTTTTATCCAGCAAAATATTTTCCGGTTTGATGTCGCGATGCACGATGCCTTCATCGTGCGCGAATTGGAGCGCCTCGCAGATCTGCGGCACGATCTGCAACGCTTCGCGGGCCGTCAGCTTGCCGGCCTGTTCCAATTGCCGGAGATTCAGTCCGTCCACAAATTCCATGATGAAGAACGGCATGCCCTCCACTTCACCGAATTCAAAGACCGCCACGATATGGGGATGATTCAGTTTGGCCAGCGCCCGGGCTTCGCGGTTAAAACGTTCAATGAAGCCGGGACCACCGGCCGCGGCCGGGGGCAGCACTTTCAGCGCGACGATGCGATCCAGCCCCGGTTGACGGGCCTTATAGACTGCGCCCATGCCGCCCTTGCCGATCAGGGCGATGATTTCGAGTTGGGGAAACAACCTGGCGATGGCCTCGACGGACGGCGGTTGAAACGGCGCGGATTCGGCGGGCGGCACGGTATCGGCCCCGACTCCCTGCTTGAAAAGACAGGCCGGGCATAGTCCGGCCAGAACGCCGGAGGGGAGCGGTGCGCCGCATTGGGGACATTTTTGTTCCATGTTCGGATTCGCTTCAGATTCATTCATACTCCTTTCCACTAAGCAAATTCCAGAACTTGTTACAAAAGAATGAAAGAAATTTGCTTCTTGAAGCCTGCTGCAGCCAGGAAGGAGGGTTGGTTTTTAGCCACGGATTGAACACAGATGAAACCCGGATGGGGCAATGGAAAAGCGGAAACCTTAAAAAGAGGATAACGCGCAAGCAAATCGTCAATCCATAATTGTAAATCGTAAATGTGAAGCTCACGTCATCATCACCTGCAAACAAAATTTTTTGCCTGCCGCACCGGGTTAAGGCGCGGCAGGCGATTGATACCGTCATTAAGGCTGGTTCAGTTTGCGGCTAGCCGTTGGCTTTGCCTGCAACCAAGCTTCTGCCTCTTAGTGGCATTTACCGGAACTGCCGGCGTTGTAAATGGCGTTGATGTCATCGTCGGAGAGGACGCAACTGTAATAACTCACTTCATCAATGGCGCCACTGAAGAATTGCCCGACGTAATTGCAGGAATCAATGGCGGGATGGTAAATTCCACCGATGTCAAAATCACAGCCGGAATCCGTTGGTATGGCTCCGGGAACAGAGGTGTTATTCAATACGCCATTGATATAGATTTTCAGGAAGGTTCCATTCCAAGTCCCCGCCAGATGGGTGAAGGAACCGACCGGAATTTCGGTAGTGGCCACGACGTCCGGAAAACTTCCGGAGCTGGTGCCAAATTGAAACACGGGGATAACGGTATTGGTGGTACTGCCAGTGCGGACCACCAATTGAACATGACCGTAGCTCTGGCCAAAGATGAAGGTTTGCCCAATCGATGAATCAACTGGTCCGGAAGGTTTGATCCAGGTTTCAACTGAAAAATTGGTGGTGATCAAAGTCGGGGAATACGGAATATCAACGGATTGTTGCGGTGTTGGTCCGCCAAAATTAAACGCTGCATTCACTTCGCCACTGGTATAGCTTGATCCATTGAGCCAGGTGCCATTGTTTCCACCAATGCTATCAAGCGCGTTGAATTCACCAGCCCACCATCCAATGATGCAGAAGGCAGGAGTGACGCAGGGGATTGGCTGACATTTGCCGTAACTACCGGCACTATAAATCGCGTTGATTTCTTCGGCCGAGAGGGCGCAATGGTAATAGCTCACTTCATCGATAACGCCAGTGAAGAATTGCCCGACATAATTGCAGGAATCGGCGTTGGTATGATAAATTCCACCAATATTAAAATCGCAGGTGGAATCCGTTGGCGTGGCTCCGGGAACGGAGGTGTTATTCAATACCCCATTGACATAAAGTTTAAGAGTTGTGCCATCCCAGGTTCCCGCCAGATGCGTGAAGGATCCGACCGGAATTTCATTAGTGGCAACGACATCGGGAAAACTTCCGAAGCTGGTGCCAAATTGAAAAACCGGGACAACGGTATTGGTACTACTGCCACTGCGGACTACCAATTGAACATGACCATAGCTCTGGCCGAAGATCAGGGTTTGTCCGATCGGCGAATCGACCGCTCCGGTGGGCTTGATCCAGGCTTCCACTGAAAAATTGGTGCTGATCAAGGTTGGGGAGTAGGGAATATCAACAGATTGTTGCGGGGTGGGCCCGCCAAAGTTAAACGCTGTATTCACTTCACCGCTGGCATAGCTCGACCCATTGAGCCAGATGCCATTGTTTCCACCAATAGTATCAACCGTGTTGTTTTCACCGGCCCACCATCCGATGATGCAGGAGGGAGGGGGAGTGCATTCGTTTGTTTGTGCGATGGCAGATGCCGCAAGGCTGCTAAAAGCCAGGGCAAGCGCTAATTTTAAATGGAATTTGATTTTTTTCATATGGCTGTTTTTGGTTTTCGGTTTTCTATTCAGGACCATTGATTTTTTACTTCAGAAGAAAATAAGCATTGATTGCTCAAAGTCTTATTTCACTCGAGTTATAAACTATCTTAGTAACATGTCAAGGCTTATCATATTAAACTCTAATAACCCGATTGAATGTCATATATATCATATATATATCATATAAAACGATATGTTATGGGGTTCATATTTATGGCAGCATAGAATGTTGCGCTTTTGTGACATTCATGTCTTATTGGTAAATATGTTTTAATGTCTAACAACCTGTTTTGCGTGTCCAAATTATCAAGCAGGCAAAATATTAGCCGTGTCAGTTTATTTGCTTTTGTGATCAACATTTTTGTGAAGCGCGTGGCTGCTTCTAGTTGTTGGTGGGTAAATAGCAGGGGTATTTTAAATGTTCCAATAATGGAAAAACTGTTCAGATGATGCGAAGGCTTGTTTGGTTAATGGACAGCCACCAATTTAGACAGTCTCGGATTTGAGCAAAGGCACAGGCATCCTCATTGTTGTTTATTGATCCCGGTCTTAGTTTTTTGGGATTTTGGTGATTTGCGATTTACGATTGGAAGACCTGGCTCTCAATGCTCAATTTCTTTTTAGCCACAGATGAACACAGATGAAACACGGATAAGGCAGGGAAAAGCCGTGACGAGTGACAGGTGATGAGTGATAAGTAATTTGGCTGGTTTAATCTGCGGGGAAAGACGAGAGCGAGAACGAGGACGAGGATGAGGAGGAGGAGAACAAATCGTAAATCGTAAATCGTAAATGCCGCTCACCGTTGGCTTTGATAATAACGGGCGGCGGCTTCGGAGCGGGAACGCACATGAAGCTTTTCGTAAATACGCTCCGTGTAGGTGCGGATGGTGGCATAACTTACGCCTAACTGATCGGCGATTTCCTTGACGAGAAATCCCTTGGCCAGTTTTTCCAGGACGGCCTGTTCGCGCACGGAAAGTCCCACCGTTCCCGGGGGCGGGGCGGTCGTCGCGGGGGCGGGAATCTGGGGGCGGAAGGCATCGAGAACTTTTCGGGCGATGACGCTGGTCATCGGGGCGCCGCCATTGGCCGCCTCGCGGATGGCTTGGAGCAGGGCGGCGGGATCGGTGCGCTTGAGCAGGTAACCGCTGGCCCCGGCTTGCACCGCTTGAAAAATCCGCTCGGCATTTTCATAGACGGTGTGCATGACGAAAACGGTCGCGGGCATGGCCAGCTTGAGCTGGCGGACGCATTCAACCCCGTTGATGTCAGGCAGATTGATGTCCATGAGCACCACGTCGGGCTTTTCTTTGGCGAGAGTTTTGAGGGCAGATTCGGCTGAGCGATGGGTGCCAACGCAATCGAAGCCCGGCGATTCAATCAACAGCCGGCGCAAGTTGAGCAGCAGCCCGTCGTTGTCTTCCACAATCGCGACGCGAATGATTTCAGGCTTTTCCGCAGCGGACATCGGGGTGGCGGCATTCAAACTAACGTTCGGCATGGAACTATCTTTGGGCATGTTGACGATGGGGGATAGTCGGGCAAAAGGGGGACAAGCGCAAATCCGGTTTTTCGGTTTGCCATTTCAGCGCGGCGCTGGCGGGTTTTCCCCATGCTGGTTGGGCAACAGGGTGATTTGCAACCATACCGTGGTGCCCTGTCCGGGGTGGCCGCTGATTTTGTATTGTCCGCCGATGGCGCCCATGCGGGATTTGATGTTGGCCAAACCATTATGCCGGGGAATCTCAAACGGGTTCAGGGGAGAAAGATTTTCGGCAGCCAGGCCGATGCCATTGTCAGAAACGGCGACGGTGAACGTGTTGCCGTTGATGTCCATTTTGACATGCACTTCGCTTGCCGACGCGTGCTTGACGATGTTGGTAATGGATTCCTTGAAGGCGAGGAACAGGTTGTGCCGCACATCGGCGCGCAAATAAATGGCGGGCAGGTGGGAGGGCAAATCCAAGCGGCAGCGCACATCGGCGAGCGTGAGGTGTTCCGTGGCGAAAGCGCCGGCATAACTGACGAAGCTCTCAATGGTGTCGGCTTCCGGGTCCACGGCCCAAACAATTTCGTCCAGCGCCTGGGTGCTGTTGAGGGCCTTGATGGCGATCTGCTTCATGTCTTCGCGGATGCGTTCCAGCGGGCTGTCGGACGATTGGGCGAACTTGCTCAGCAACCGGATTTCCGAAAGCGTTGCGCCGAGATCATCGTGAATGTCCTTGGCGATGCGCGTGCGCTCGCGCTCAATGGCGTGCAGGGCGTCCCGCCGTTCCTGTTCGCGTTCGAACCGCCGCGTCCGGTTCCGGTCCACCTGCCAGATCGAACAGCTAATGGCGATCAACAGAATAATCGCTGCCAGGCTGAGGAACCAGGTCCGCTGCCAGACATGCGGCATGGCAAAATCAGAGAACGAAGTGGCGATGGCCAGATCACTAAACCACCAGCCGTCACCGTGGCCCCGGTGGCAAAGATGCAGTTC
>DASYEY010000025.1:0-8911 GCA_036498725.1 Verrucomicrobiia bacterium
TGGAACAGTTTTCATCACCCGGCAAATTTCACGAGGTGGATTTCTCCCTGCATGCCGGCGAAGTATTGGGAGTAGCCGGTCTGGTGGGCGCGGGACGGAGCGAGGTGGCATTGGGAATTTTCGGATTGGATGCCAATCGAACCGGCCGTCTTTTCATCAAAGGCCAGGCGGTGACAGTCTGTTCGCCGCGTGAGGCGATGGCTCTGAGCATTGGTTTGGTCAGCGAAGATCGCAAGGGGCAGGGATTGGTCCTGGGCATGGGCTGTGATGAAAATATAAGCCTTTGTTCACTCGAACGATTGTCGCGGTACGGAATCATTCGCCTGCCGCAGGAACGTGCGGTCGTGGTTGAATTTTTCAAGCGACTCCGGATCAAGGCCGCCTCACCCGATGTATCGGCGCGGGTGCTTTCCGGCGGCAACCAGCAAAAACTGGTGCTGGCCAAGTGGCTTGCCCGCCAGTGCCGCATCCTGATTTTGGACGAACCAACGCGGGGAGTGGATGTGGGTGCCAAGGCGGAAATTCATCAGTTGATCGAAGAGTTGGCGGGTGATGGCTATGCAATTTTGATGATCTCGTCGGAGTTGCCGGAAGTCCTGAATCTGAGCAGCCGGGTGATGGTGATGCGCGGTGGCCGGGTCATGCAGGTTCTGAACCGGACCGAAGCCACGGAAGAGCGCGTCATGCAATTGATGGCCGGAAATCAAACCACAATGAACAACTGATACGCATGGCGACCGCCCATTTATCCAATCCTTCGCCGTCAACGATACCTTCCGTTTTTAAAATCGGACGAAAGCGGCCGCATTTCAAGGAGGCAGGACTTTTGGGCGTGATTCTTGCCTTGGGATTATTTCTGGCGATTTTTGGTGGAACGCTACACATCCCCGGCGGCGAAAACGGCTCAGCGCAAACGGTCAATAAATTCCTGCGCATGGACAACCTGAACATGCTGGCGAAGAATGCTTCGTTCTTTGCCATCATGGCGGTGGGTGAAACGTTTGTGATCATCACTGGTGGCATTGATTTATCCGTGGGGGCAATCTACTGTCTTTCCGCAGTTTGCGGGGCAATGTTCCTAAGTTATTTCGGACCGGGTGGAGTTGGCGCGGGGGCTTCCATGTTCTGGGTGATGCCGGCGGCTGTCGGGCTATGTCTGGCAGTGGGAACGCTGTGTGGATTGTTGAATGGTTTGGGAGTGGTCTGGTTGAGGATCCATCCGTTTGTAATCACCTTGGGCACGATGGCTATTTATCGGGGCATTGCCTTCATCATGACCAAGGCGCAGGCGTACACCAATTTTCCTTCTCAGTTCACGGATGGATTCATCCGTCATCCCTTTGTCTGGCAAGGCACCACTTTATATCCGGTGCCGTTGTTGGTCATGCTGGGCATCACAATCCTGGCGGCGTGGTTTCTTAAGCACGCAGTCACGGGACGCTTTGTTTTCGCCATCGGTGGCAACGAACAGGCGGCTTTGTTCAGCGGGTTGCCAGTCAACTGGGTGAAGCTCAAGGTGTATGCCTTCAGCGGTCTGACCGCCGGAATCGCGGCGGTCATCATGCTCGGCTACTACGGATCAGCCTCATCCGATGCGGGCAAAGGCTATGAATTGCAGGTCATCGCTGCCGCTGTCGTCGGCGGGGCGAGTTTGATTGGTGGTCGGGGTACAGCGTTGGGCGCATTGCTGGGCGCGTTGATCATCCAGATGATTGATAACGGCATTGTCATCTTGAACGTGGATCAAAACTACAGTCAGGTGATCATCGGTTCCGTCATCATCATCGCGGTTCTGCTGGATCGCATCAACAGCCTGATCCGTGATCGGCGGCTGGCCCGGGCGGCGCAACTCGCGAGTGACACAGCTTCGGCCAAGATAAATTTTGAATCCAACTCATCATCGAGCACGAAATAACCTATGAAAAAACAGTATCTTTGCCTCGCGGTGGTTTCTTTCAGTTTATTGCTGTGGGGTTGCGGAAAGCCGGCAGCCAATTCCGGTGAACCATCTTCCAAATCCACGAAGCCCAAATATACCTTCGCCTTGGTGGCCAAGGCTCAATCCAATCCGGTCTTTGAATCTGCCCGGGTGGGGGCTGAAGATGCCGCCATTGCCCTCGGCAAGCAATTGGGCGTGGACATCGAGGTGGAATGGCGTACGCCCAATGAAGAAGATGCCGAGAAACAGGTGGAGTACATTGACCAACTGGTCTTGCAAGGAGTGAACGGTATCAGTGTCAGTTGCACGGAAGCGCCCACGCTGACTCCCGCCATTGATCGGGCCGTGAAGGGCGGCGTCCCGGTCATGTGTTTCGACAGTGATGCGCCGCTAAGCCAGCGCTTTTGTTATTACGGTACGGATGACAACGCGTGCGGTCATACCATCATGCGCGAGTTGGCTGCGGTTTTGGGTCCGGGTCACCATGTGGTAGCCATTCCGGGCGGCAACCAAAATTCGCTTAACATCCAAAACCGCATCAAGGGAGCATTGGACGAAGCCACCAACTATCCCAACATCGCCATCTGCGGGGTTTTTTACAGCAAGGAAGTTCCCCAGGATGCGGCCGCTAAAATGGAGGAAGTACAAACTGCCAACCCGGACATTGACGGCTGGGCGATGGTTGGTTCGTGGGCGCTCTTTACGGATGCCTTGCTCAAATGGGAACCCGGCAAGGTTAAGATCGTGGCGATGGATGCACTGCCGGCGGAACTGCCTTACCTGAGGAAAGGCGTCGTGCAAAAATTGTACGCCCAACAGACGTATCAATGGGGCTGGCAATCGGTTGATTTACTGGCGCAAAAGGTGATCGAAAAGAAGAATCCCAACGCAATTATCTATTCGCCGCTCATACCTGTTACCGCCACTAACGTTGATGAATTTGAACAGAACTGGAAGCAATGGCTGCGAAAATAATGACCATGTGTTGTCTCACGAAACAAAAATCTCGCGTTAGCCCCGGCTTCGTTCTGGTGATGCTCTTGGCGGCAAGGGCTGTGTTTGCCCAGAGCAATGATCCACAGCCAAACCGGCTGACCCCGGTTTCCATCCAGCAGGTGGCGGTAGCCGATCCATTTTGGTCGCCCAAGCTAAACCTGTGGCAGACGGTCACTATCCGCGACTCATTTGCCAAATTTGAGAAGGACGGTGCCTTCGACAATTTTGACCGGGTGCATGATGGTTTGATCGGACAACATGGCGGACCGCCGTGGTATGACGGCTTGATTTACGAAATGATTCGCGCCTCGGCCGACTTCATCGCTGCGCATCCGGATCCGGCACTGGAAAAACAGGTGACCGGTTATATCACCCGCATAACGGCCGCTGCCGCCAAAGATCCAGACGGCTGCATCGAGACCTGGACGGAATTGATGGCCCCAAGTCATCGTTGGGGTCTCAACGGCGGCAATGATGTGGAGCAGCATGAACTTTATAATGCTGGCGCATTGATTGATGCCGGGGTGCATTGGTATCAGGCAACCGGGCGAACCAACCTGCTTGCGACCGCCGTGCGCATGGCCAATGACATGTGCCGGCTCATGGGGCCGGCGCCAAAAGTGAATCAGGTACCCGGCCATGAATTGGGGGAGGAGGCGTTGATGAATTTATACCTGCTGTTCCGCGAACACCCGGAACTCAAATCGCAGATGCCGGTGCCCGTCAACGAAATGGATTATCTCAAACTGGCAGAATTCTGGCTCGATGAGCGGGGCAACCACACGGGACGATCCCTCGACTGGAAAGCATATGCCCAGGATGACAAACCGGTGATGCAGCAACAGGAAATGGAAGGTCATGCGGTCCGCGATGCCTTGCTCTGCACCGGGCTTGCCGCGGTGGGGGACGCAGGTGACCGTGCGGATTATCTGGCGACGGCGCAACGGCTCTGGAATAACATGGTTCACTGCAAAATGTATCTGACCGGCGGTCTCGGCAGCGTGAGCAGTTACGAAGGGTTTGGTCCGAATTATGATTTGCCGAACCAGAGTGCCTATTGCGAAACGTGTGCGGCGGTGGCAGGAAGTTTCTTTGGCCAGAACATGAATCTGACATTCGCCGATGCGCAGTACGCGGATTTGTTGGAGCGCGAATTATTTAACGGAGCCCTGGTCGGTATCGGCGCGAACGGAACCAATTATTTTTATGATAATCCGCTGGCATCGGACGCGAGACATCAGCGTTGGTCATGGCATCCCTGTCCCTGCTGTCCGCCGATGTTTCTCAAATTGATGAGCGCACTGCCGGGCTACATCTATGCCCAAGGCGCAAGTGCCGTGTATGTGAACCAGTTTATCAGCAGCCGCGCTTCATTAAACGTGAACGATACCAAGGTGGTTTTGCATTTGGACACGCATTATCCGTGGAATGGAAACGTGAAAATTACGATCACACCCGAGCAGGCTGATACATTTGATCTGTATGTCCGCGTTCCGGCATGGTGCCAGGGAGTTTCCTCTACCAATGATCTTTACCAGATCATTGGCCAGCCAGCCAGGGGGGCGGTCACGGTGAAGATCAATGGCGCAGTTCAAAAAAACCCGGACTCGGTGCGTGGCTATGCGCGGCTGCATCGGCAGTGGAAAGCCGGAGATGTGGTCGAGGTGAATTTTGATATGCCAGTACGCCAGGTGCGGGCGAATCTCCAAGTGACGGAAGATCGTGGGTTGGTGGCGTTGATGCGTGGACCGGTCGTGTATTGCGCGGAAACGGTGGATAATCCTGAAGGCATCCAACAACTGGTCATTCCTGCGGATGCTTCATTTAAAACCAGATTCAAATCTGATTTGCTCGGTGGTGTGGTGGTGGTGCACGGCAACGTGAAGGCCAGCATCCAAGAGCGGGGCGTTGATCGCCTGACGCCCGCCGAACTTACGGTCATTCCTTTCTATGCGAATGCCAATCGTGGTCCTTCGCGCATGCGGGTCTGGTTGCCAGCCAGTCCGGATAAGGCGATGCCGGCGACACTTGCAAGTCGCAGCCACGCTTCGGCTTCCCATTGCTGGCATTTGGATTCGGTGGAAGCCATTCATGACGGTGTCGTTCCGACCAAATCAAATGACGTAAACACGTCACGCCTCTCCTGGTGGGATCACAAGGGTACCAGTGAATGGGCGCAACTTGATTTTCCAAAAGCAACCAAGGTTTCCAAGGTCCGGGTCTTTTGGTTTGCCGACCGGTCTGTGAATGGTGGCTGTGATGTGCCGGAAAGCTGGACGCTTTGGTATCGAGCTTCGAACGGCTGGCTACCGGTTAAATTGGCCAGCGACTACGGCGTCAGGTTGGACCAATTTAATGACGTGACCTTTGCGCCGATCAAAACGACAGCGCTACGTATTCAGGTGCAATTGAAGCCAAATTGGTCGGCGGGTATCGGCGAATGGGAAGTTGAATAAAAGCGTATTGAATCGTTTATCTCAAGCACGCCACTGCACCTCGTGAATTTTATGTCAGAGACGCCTCAACCAATGCAGAGACAATTCAGTCGAATTGTCCTGGCGTTGATGATGGCAACGCTTTCGACTTCGATAGTTTCTGCTTTTGGTCAGGCCCCAGTGATCACAGTCAACGCCAGCCAGATATTGCATCCAGTTTCGCGCTGGTTGACCGGTGCCTGCCTCGAGGATGTAAATCATGAAATTTACGGCGGCCTTTATAGTCAGATGATCTTCGGTGAGAGCTTTCAAGAACCGCCGGCTACGGCAGAACCTTTGACCGGCTTCACGGAATACGGCGGGATTTGGCAGGTGATGAATGGCGTGCTCAATTCAACTGGCAGTCCCGGGCCAAAATTGCTGGATAGTAACCTCAACCAATCCCAGGGTGATCTCAAAGTTCAATTAAAATTTGCTTCCAATGAGGGTGGTGACGCCGGCTTTATTTTTCAGGTCAGTGCATCGGGGGCCGGCGCAGATGTGTTCACGGGCTATGAAGTTTCGCTGTCACCGGCGGGATATTTGGTGTTGGGACGACATCGTCAGGATTGGGAACAGATCAACCAAGTGGCTTGTTCAGTTCCGACCGGACAGTGGATCGCGCTGGAAGTTCAATACACCAACGCAGCCATCAATGTGCTTATTAATGGTAGTAGCATCATACAATACGTAGACACTCAGCACCCGTTGACGAGCGGGCAGGTCGGGCTGCGAAACTACCAGCAAGATGTGCAGTTTCAGAATTTTCAGATCAACGGGACGAACGTCGCTTTCGCCTATGACTCAATCAATTGGCCCGGTTTGGTCAGCGGCATGTGGTCGGCTGTGATGACCGGTTCGGTGGCGGGGCAGTGTTCGCTGGAGACAACGAATGTGTTTGTGGGCTCACAATGTCAGCGGATCGCGTATGCCAGCGGGACCGGAAATTTCGGTGTCGCCAACCAGGGACTGAACCGCTGGGGCATGAATTTTGTGGCGGGCAACGAATATGATGGTTGTCTGGATGTGCGGACAGAGACGCCTACCTTTGTCACCTTGGCATTACAAAGTGCGGATGGTTCGATCACTTATGCCCAGACGAATCTGCTGGTCGCCAGCAATAATTGGGAGCGCCTTCATTTCACGATGACACCGGCAGCCAGTGATTCCAACGGGCGTTTTGCGATTTTGCTGAATCAGCCGGGTTCTGTAGTTGTCGGCTATGCGTTTCTTGAACCGGGAGCTTGGGGCCAGTTTGCTGGCTTGCCCGTGCGCAAAGATGTGGTTGCCGGCTTGCTTAACCAAGGCGTTACGGTGTTGCGCTACGGCGGTTCCATGGTGAACGCCGCCGGCTATCGCTGGAAGAATATGGTCGGACCAAGAGACCAGCGACCACCTTACGTCGGGACGTGGTATGCGTATTCCACGGATGGTTGGGGTGTGCCGGATTTTTTGAATCTTTGTGAGGCGGCAAGTTTTGTGGGTGTGCCGGATTTCAATATCAATGAATCGCCGTCGGACATGGTTGATTTCATGCAATATGTAAATGGCCCGACGAATACAGCTTGGGGAGCACAGCGGGCGACGGATGGACATCCAGCGCCCTATCACCTCAAGTATCTGGAGTTGGGCAATGAAGAGGTGGTGAACGCCACGTATTATCAGAAATTCCAGGCGCTGGCCCGGGCGATCTGGGCGGCCGACCCTGAGGTCATTATTGTGGTAGGAGACTTTGAATACTCGCAGGTCATCACGGACCCGTTCAGTTTCAACGGAGCAGCTTCCGGTATCACCAGTCTGTCGGCACAGCAACAGATCCTTCAATTAGCCAATCAGAATAATCGAGAGGTATGGTTTGATGTTCATGTATGGGATGATGGACCAGTGAAGGATGCTTCGCTCGCGGGCATGTTTTCCTACGATGATGCATTGGCAAAAATTGGCGGCGGCGCCAGCTACCACGTTGTGGTCTTTGAATTAAATGCAAATCATCACGACCAAGGGCGTGCCTTGGGCAATGCGCTGGCGATCAATGCGGCGGAACGCGATGGACGTTTGCCGATTGTGACTTCGGCCAACTGCTTACAACCCGATGGAGAAAATGACAATGGCTGGGATCAAGGGTTGCTGTTTTTGAATCCATCCCAAGTCTGGTTGCAGCCACCCGGATACGTCACGCAGATGTATTCTAATGAATATCAGCCTTGGGAAATTTGGAGCAGCGTTTCCGACCCAGGCAATGACCTGGATGTGACCGCTGAACGCAGTCAGGATGGCAGCCAACTAGTCTTGAAGGTCGTCAATGTCAACAGCGCCTCCGAATCAACCGTTATCAATCTATTTGCCTTCGTGCCAACGAATGCGCTGGCCACGGTCCGTGTGCTTTCTGCGGGATTATCGGCGGTCAATTCGGCGCAGGCTCCATTGAGCGTGCTGCCGATGGTTACTAATTGGGCGCATAGTTTTAGCAACAATGTGATTCACTACACCTTTGCGCCTTATTCAGTTACGACATTGGCTTTTCAAGGGCGGCTTTCTTCGCTGCCGACGCCAATATTAAGACATCGATATAGTTTCAACGGCCCCGCCGGGAGCACGATCATCTCTGATTCCATTGGCGGTCAAAATGGGGTCTTTTCAGGATCAAGTGGCGGTCAGGATGGAAACGGGAATCTGATCTTGAACGGCACCAATGGTTTTGTGGACTTGGGATCCAATCTGATCACAGGTTATTCAAACCTCACGGTAGAAGCATGGGTGACTATTGACATGAACGCAGCGACTTATGCGCGGCTATTTGATTTTGGCGATACGGATCCCAGAACCGGGCAGGGTGCCTATGGCATGGATTTCAGTCCGCAATCCCATGGCACAAGCTGGTTCGAAGTGTTCGACACGGATCCAGGTACTGACAACGCCCAGCAATTATTTGGCCCGTCGCTGGCTGGCGCTGGTCTAGTGCAGGTGGTGGTGGTTTATGATCCGCAATTGTCCAGCGCCACGATCTACACCAATGGCGTACTTGCAGCGATCGGCACCATCAATATCCCATTGGCGTCATTGGTTGACGCGCATGATTACCTCGGACGTTCAGGGTACAATGGGGATCCCTTTCTCAACGGAGTCATTCAGGAATGCCGGATCTATAGTGGTGACATGAATGCGGCTCAGGTAGCCGCCGATTATGCCGCTGGACCCAATGTGATACCGGACAACTCATTGGTGCTTTCCCTTGCTCAAACCGGCAATAATATCGTACTAGAATGGCCCTTTGCGGCTGCAGGCTACAACGTGCAAACGTCCAGTACGCTGGGACCTGATGCGATTTGGGAACCGTTACCGGAAGGGGCGGTCCCGGTACTGACGAATAACATCTATAAACTTGTTTTGCCGATGACGAATCAAACGGCTTTTTATCGGCTGGCCAATTAATGGAATCAATCACTTAAACATCACACTTTGATCATGAAACCTATTTATAATTTATTGATATTCACCACGT
>DASYEY010000026.1:0-27455 GCA_036498725.1 Verrucomicrobiia bacterium
AATTCCAAATCCCTCCCCAACTGCCGGATCGCCAGCTTTCAACCGAAGTCCGCCACAATATTTTCCTGGCCGTGAAGGAAATCTTGAACAACGCCTTGAAACATTCCGAAGCCCGGCGGCTGACCTTGAAATTTAGCGTCAGTGCTGACGCCTTTGAGATCAGCATCAAGGACGACGGCCATGGCATGGCTTCGGAACCGGCAGACACAGCCACGCGATTCAAGCGCACGGGACATGGCTTGGCCAATCTGCGTGAGCGACTCGCAGCCATTAACGGACGGTTTGAAATCCGCAGCGAACCCGGCGGTGGAACGGAAATCTTGCTGACGGTGCCGCTGGGAAAACATTCATTGCCCCTGTCATCCATTCATACGACTCGAAACGGAACTGCATGAAGCCTAAAATCAAAACAAAAATGCCCATCCAAGTTTGTATTGTCGAAGACGACGCCGATTTGCGCGAGAACATCGCTGATTTTATCGGCGGCTCGGACGGTTTTGAGTGCCTGGGTATTTTCTCCTCCGGCGAAGAGGCACTTAAGCGGATTCCCGCCCTGGAACCATCCGTCGTCTTGATGGACATTAATCTGCCGGGGATGAATGGCATCCAGTGTGTCAAAAAATTGAAGGAAAAAGCGCCGGCCATCCAGACACTGATGCTGACAGTCTATGATAGCAGCGACCAGATATTTGAAGCCCTGGCCGCCGGCGCCAGCGGTTATCTTTTGAAAAGTACGCCGCCGGAGAAACTGCTGGAAGCCGTGGAAGATCTCCAGTCGGGCGGTTCACCGATGTCGAGCCATATCGCCCGCAAGGTGGTGCAAGCATTCCAGCCGGCCGCGCGAGGCACCCCTTTGACTGAGCATCTCGCCCCACGGGAACAACAAGTTTTAGACTTGTTGTCCAAAGGTTATGCCTACAAGCAAATTGCCGGCCAAATGGATCTGAATATCGGCACCGTGCGCACGTATATCCGGCGTATCTATGAAAAATTGCACGTGAATTGCCGCACGGATGCAGTGGTAAAATATCTGGGTGTCGCCAACTCAAATATCCATGTTGAAGTAAAGCGTTGATCTTTGGATTTCTGGCATTCGACCATGGCAATCTCATCTAAAGTCAAATTGACTTCTCTTAAGCAGCTCTAGAAATACTGTGGCCGTTCGGAGCGAGGTAATTTCCAACCCAACGGAAAGCTTGCTGGCATGATGGCGATGCTTCAAAATTCATGCTCGCATCATGAAAAGATTTTTTATTGGGATCATCTTCGGGACATTAGGCTGCCTGCCGGGCGGCATCGGCAAAGTCGCGGCGCAATCGGCGAATCAATTGACGCCCGTGCCGATCCAGGCCGTGACGATTGATGATGCCTTCTGGTCGCCCAAACGCGCTCTCTGGCAGACGGTCACCATCCCGGACTGTTTCGACAAATTTGAAAATGATCGCGGCGGTGCTTTAAATAATTTTGATCGCGTCCGCGATGGCGACAGCGATGACCATGCCGGCCCGCCTTGGTACGATGGATTGATCTATGAAATGATCCGGGGTTCAGCCGATTTTTTGGCGGCGCATCCCGACCCGGAATTGGAGAAGCGAATTGATGGCTACATTACGCGCATCGCCGCTGCGCAGGCCAAGGATCCGGATGGGTACCTGAACACCTGGACGCAACTGGAACATCCCACGCAACGTTGGGGACTGAACGGCGGCAACGACGGCTGGCAGCACGAAATGTATAACGTCGGCGCGATGTGCGAGGCGGCGGTGCATTATTATCAAGCCACGAAAAAGACCAATTTACTACAAGTGGCCGTGAAGCTCGCGAATTATACCTGCGACCAGATCGGGCCGGCCCCCAAATATGAACTGGTTCCCAATCATGCCATTGTCGAGGAAGCGTTTGCGAATCTGTATCTATTCTTCCGCGAACATCCCGAATTGAAGAAGGAAATGCCGGTCACCGTTGACGAACAACGTTATCTTAACGAGGCCCAATACTGGGTGGAAGCGCGCGGCCATCAGCGCAAAGACCAAAAATCTTACGGGGCTTACAATCAGGATCACGAACCGGTTTTGGAACAAAAAACCATTGAAGGCCATGCCGTACGGGCCGCGTTATTGTTTGGCGGGGTCACCGCGCTGGCGGGCATCAATGGCCGCGATGATTATCGTGCGACTGCCATCCGCTTGTGGGATGACATGAACAGCCGGAAATCGTACATCACCGGCGGTATCGGTGCGACGGCGGAAGGTGAAGCGTTCGGGCAGGATTATTTTCTACCCAATGATGGTTATCTGGAAACCTGCGGCGCCGTCGCCGCCGGTTTCTACGGTCACAATCTGAACCTGCTCACCGGCGATGCGCGTTATGCAGATGCCTTGGAACGCGAACTGTACAATGGAGCGTTAGTCGGTGTTTCACTCGCCGGTAATTCTTATACGTACGTCAATCCTTTGCGCGCTGACAATGGCAATGCCCGCTGGGCGTGGAACGGTTGTCCGTGTTGCCCGCCCATGTTCTTAAAGCTCATGGGAGCGATGCCCGGTTATATTTATGCACAGGATAAATCGGGTATTTATGTGAACTTATTCGTTGGCAGCACAGCGAACATCTCACTGGGTGGCAAAACGGTACGCTTGAAACAAACGACAGATTATCCGTGGAACGGCGATGTAAAAATCACATTTGCCTCTGCCAAAGCAGGTGAATTTGATCTGCATGTCCGCATTCCTGGCTGGTGTGAGGGAACCAATTCAACGGACGCGCTTTATCATTCAGGCAGCCTGCCGCTTAACGGAGCCGTTCATCTACGCGTAAATGGCAAGCCGGTGGAAAACTTTGCGCTGGCGAATGGCTACGCCACTCTGCATCGCCGTTGGCACTCGGGTGATGTTGTACAACTGACGTTGGACATGCCGGTAGAACGGGTGACGGCCAATCCAAGTGTCGCTGCCGACCAAGGTCACGTCGCCTTGATGCGCGGGCCAATCGTCTATTGTTTTGAAGGGACGGATAATGGCGCAGCAGTGCAGAACCTGGCCCTGCCGTCCACTATGACATTCACACCAGAATATCGGAGCAATCTGTTGGGTGGCGTCACTGTGCTTACGGGAACGACCACGGGCGTTTGGCAGACCTCTGACAATCACACGATTTCCCAGCCGTTCAAGATCACCGCCACGCCGTATTTTGCGAATGCCAATCGCGGCACCTGTCCGATGCAAGTGTGGCTGCCGGAAAATACCAGCAACGCCAAACCGGAAAGACAAGAATAGCGGGAGTTGCTTTGACTGTGGCAGCGGACGTAAGTCCGCTATATTTGATTTTTATCCCGTAGGAGACGACGTGAGTCTCAAACTAAAAGGCAGCACGAGGATGAGGATGAGGATGAAGACGTACCCCACGTCTTCATCGCCACTTCCGTATACAACCAATTACAACTCGAAATGATCTAGCTCGATCATTTCATCAACGTCGCCAACGTCGGCTGCATCGCTTCGGCCCAGATCACATATCCTTTTTCCGTCGGATGCAAGAGATCGGACATAATATCCCGTGACAAAGTGCCATCCGGCGCGAGAAATTTCTGGCCGATGTCCAAGTAAGTCACACTTTTACCGTCATCCAGCTTGGCAAGTTGAGTATTGATCTCCTTGATCTCATCGCGGAAAGGACTGCCTTTTTGCGCGCGCGGAAAGATGGCCAGCAACAAAATCTTGGTGTCCGGCAATTTCGCGTGGACGGCGTTGACAACGGCAGTCACCCCGGCAACTACTTCGGGCAGCGTGTTGCGGTCGGTCTTTTTATCCTTTTCCTTGCCGGTGTTATTGGTGCCGATCATCAAAACGAGCGCCTTGGGATGGATGCCGTCCAGTTCACCGTGTTCGATCCGCCACAATACATGCTGGGTACGGTCAGCGCTGATGCCGAAGTTCACCGCGTGCAATGGTGCGTAATATTTGTCCCACACATTGGACCCAATGCCGCGCCAATGGTCGGTAATGGAATCGCCGAGGAACACCAGGTCAATGCCGCCTTGTTTGGCTTCCTGAACAAACCCTTCGTGCCGGGCAACCCATTTGGCATCGCGCGGAACGGGATTGGTCGCGGTATTTTCAGCGAAACCAGATACCGCCAGGGTGAGAGTGAAAAGGAGCAGAAATATAGTTTTTTTCATAAGGCAACGGTGATTTTTTTATTGTTTGAGTTAAGACCAAAAATCAGGGGTCAATGGTTACATGATTTTCTTCCGGCAACAGGCGAATGAATAAAATCAACAATCCGGCCAACAAGGAAACGCCGGCAAAAAGGCTGAACGCGATGCCCAGTGAAATGCCATGATCCCGCATCGCCCCCAAGGCCACGGTGAAAACTGCGCCGACGCCGATGCTGGCCAGGTTCATGATCCCATAACCGGTGGCACGATATTGCGGCCGCACAAGCTGGCAAAGGATCGGCATGTTATTCGCATCAAAAAAACCAAATCCCAGGCCGAACAACACCATGCCAATAATGGCCACTGGCAGTGAACTGACGTTGCCCAGCAACAACAACGCTGGCACGCACAGGCCGGTCCCCAGTGCGCTGACATAAATCCGTCCACGCGACGTGAAACGCATTGCGCGATCCGCCAGAATGCCACCCAGCAAGGCCCCCACAAAACATGCGAACGTGACATAGCCGGTAGCCGAAAGGCCAGCCGGCCCTTGTTTGAGATTGAAGGCCGTTGCCAGATAGGTCGGCAACCAGTTTTTTACCGCCCAACCGGGAATTGCCGGCAAGGTGAAATACACGATCAAGATCAAAAATCCGCTGGCTCCAAACAAAGCCTTCACGGTCTGGCTCATGCCCACAGCGACGGGTGCGAAATCAGCGTCCTCCGTCGGTGCGCGACGTCCGCGGAGAAACAGCATCAGAAAAATAGCGTAGATCACGCCAACGGCCCCAAACCAATAAAAAGCATTCCGCCAGGATCTATTATCGGCGATATAGCCGCCGATCCCACCAAGGCTTTGCCCAGCGTATATGCCACACATGTGGAGGCCGATGGCCCGCGACCGCGTGCTGCCGGGATGAAAATCGGCGATCAAGGCCAGCGCCGCCGGCAAATAAAATGCCTCGCTGATACCCATCAGGGCGCGTACCCAAGCCATCTGATTGAATGTATGCACACAACCAGTCAGGCAGGTCATGGCCGACCAGATAAGCAAACTTAGGATGACCATGCGCCGGCGGTCGTAGCGGTCCGCCAGATAGCCGCCAACCGGGCTGAAAATCGCATACACCCACATGAACAGGGCCATGAGAAAACCGAACTGCACGTCATTGGCGATGGTGGGGATATCCGCGCGAATCGAAGTGCGCATCGTCGCCAGGATCATGCGATCCAGATAATTCAACAAGGCGACGGGAAACAACATTGCCACCACAGCCCACGCATACGATGAAGCGCCCCGGGCATTGGCGACCGGCGAAGCAACGATGGCAGGCGTGGCACTCATCAGCCCGATTTTACAACTGGCTCGAGGCCCAGACTTCCGGCGTGCGATAGCCGGGACGGACTTCGCCATTGACGATGACTGCGCGATCGTGCCATTCCACGATCGGTGCCGTGGCCCGCGACAGCGGCGAACCATTCAATTGCGTCCAATGATCCAGTCCGGGATCATAAACCAGCACATTCTTGGGGAAACCCGGATGCTGGGACTTGGGCTCAAAGTTGGTCAATTTACCATCGTCGCCACTGACCACGAGCAAACGGCCTTGGGTCAAAACTGCCGGTGACGGTGCAGCCACGGCAGCGCGCGGAAGATCGGATAATTTTTTCCAACCAGCTTCCGGCGTAAAACCATACGCATCGGTCAGATAATGACGAACCGGTTTGCCATCCGGGCCGGTGCTCAATTCCGTGCCACTAAAGAGATAAAACGTATGGGCATCCGCCCCCGCCACGGCCAGCATCCGCCCAGGACCGGGCCACGGATCAAGTTCCCGCCACGCCGGTTTGGCCGCCGAAAGGTCCAAGGCCCAAAATGTTTTCAAGGTGCTGGTCGCCTCCGGTGTTTCGATTCCACCCGCGAGATAAATGGTCGTACCCACCAAAGCGCCACAGCCATTGGCCAGAGGCCGGGGCAGCTCCGGCAAGGCCGTAGTTTCAATCCGGCCGTTGGCCCAGCGCAGTAAAAAAACGTCGCGAAAATTCTTGGTCGCATCACCACCGCCGGCACAAACCAGGCCGTTCGGAGTCGTGATGGAGACGCCGTAGCCCAGCGGATGCGGCAATTTAAAATCTGTCAGCCATTTCCCTTTCGCGCCCGGCAGGACAAAAACTGAATCATACCAAAATTTTTTGCCGCCTTCCCACGGCATGCCATGCGGAAAATTGGCGCCCCCGGCAACGATCAACGCATCACCGCTCACACCGGCGAAGGCACCCGCAAAACCAAACGGGTCAGGCAAAGCGGGGAGTTGTTTCCAGTCGAGCGGTTCAATGACGGCGGTGGTGTTAGTGGATGGCATAGGCATGGATGGGTGATTCGTGTCTTCGAGCCAGGCTGATGAAAAACGGGCAAAGACAATTTTCTCATAAGGCCGTGTTTCACCACATTCGTATAGGCAACCGATTTCATTGTCCGGCAGAACGGTCAGGCAGGAATAGGCAGCAGGCCCCGGATGCAACACCCGGCTCACCGGCCAGGTCGCACCTTCGTCATAACTTAAACGAACAGTCAAATTTTCCCGTTTAACACTCGCGGGATTGGAAAACAGGATGCGGCTCTTTTTTCCGGCCGCCGGCCAGAGATAACGCAAAATGGAACCCTGGCACACGGGTTCGATCAACGCCGGATCCGAACGCACGGGCGACCACGTCGCACCCCCATCGTCGCTGATAGCGATGGCCCGGTGATTCTTTCCGTGGTTGGAACGCATGTTATGCAGCAGCGAACCATTGGCGCGTTCGACGACCGTGGACTCATTCGTAAATTTATCTTCCGTGCCACCGATATGCCAGGTGGCGCCGTGATCGTCAGAGTAAATGATGTGGGAACACGTGATGACTTTGCCGTCGGGCGCGACTTCGGTGTGATTGGCGGGAATCACCAGCCGACCCTTGAATTTGCCCTGCACCAATTGGATGCCATTCACGGGACCGGTCGCATACCAACGCCAATCCGGCTTCTTCACTTCACTGGTGATTTCGTGCGGTGGCGCCCACGTCACGCCATCATCCTTGCTGCAAGTGATGAAGACCCGCCGGGTTTGCACACTGGTGGCAGCGTTGATTTTCTTTTCCCCTTCCGCACCAAAATTCCACGTCATCAATAACCAAACGATTCCGGTATCGCGATCTACGACCGGCGCCGGATTGCCGCAGGTATTTTCCGCATCCGTCCAGATGACCTGCTGGGAGCTCCATGTCTGGCCGCCGTCGTGGGAGCGTTTCAACAGCATATCAATGGCACCCGTGTCGCCGCCGCCATGCTTGCGGCCTTCACAAAACGCGAGCGCGGTGCCATTCGTCGTCACCACGATGGCTGGGATGCGATACGTATGATAACCATCCGTACCGGCCACAAAAACATCGGTCGTCGTCGGTTCCGCGTGAGCCATGAGGCAGCAACCAAGGATGACAGCAGCCGCAAGGGTGCGCTTGAATAAAGCAGGGAAATTCATGGGTGAAAACAACTTAGCACAGCCCTTATTTTTGTCCCATTGTTTCCAAGAGGAGCGCAGGGGATGCCACTCCGGCCTTCGTGGTTAGCGAAGGAAAACCGACATGCTCAAGTTCGCGCGTCAATGATTCCAGCGCTTCCGGCGAAAGGTTTTGCAGGGGCGAACGTACCGGACCGCAGTCATGACCAATCATCTTCATCATGGCTTTGCCGGCAGATAAACCACCGCGACGGCTCATCACAGCGATGATGCGGATGGCCAGCGATTGGAAATGACGCGCGGTCTCGAAATCACCCGCACGAAACGCCTCGATCACGCGCAGATAAACTGGGGCCATGTAATTATAGGTGCTGCCGACCGCTCCAGTCGCGCCCATGGCCAAAGCGGCGAGCAGAATTTCATCACGCCCGAACAGGATATTGAACCGGCCGTCATCGAAGTTGAGGCAGCGGCTGTAATCCATCAGGTTTTCGTGGGTAAATTTGATGCCGGCCAGGTTCGGGATGCGCGGGCTGGCCAGTTTCAGAAAATCGTACATGGGCAGGTCCGCACCTGACATCGCCGGCATGTGATAATAATAAAATGGCAACCCGGGCGCGCCGGCGGCGACTTGCGCGCAGTAATCAACGAGTTGATCCAGATTCGTCGCCCGGAAAAAAGTGGGGGCAATCGTCGCAAATGCATGGGCACCACCACGTTCGGCGTGTTTGGCCAATAACTGGCTTTCGCTGACGGATTGGTGGCCGACGTGAACAATGACGCGCAACGACCGCGGCGCGGCGGTCAGCCATTTTTCGGCGACCTGCAGCCGTTCGTCAATGGAGAGCGACATACCTTCGCCAGTGGTGCCGCAGATGAACGCGCCGGTGACGCCGTTATCAGTAAGCAATTTTGCCTGCCGCTCGATCATCGCGAGCTGAAGGCTGCGGTCGGCATTAAACGCGGTGAAAGGCGCCGCAACCAGTCCGGTAAGTGTATGTGTCATGGATAAAAAATTTAAACTTCAGTTGCCGATGACCGTCGAATGCGACTGAAACCACGGAATGTCAAAGTTCACCAGGTTCTTATCGGTGGAGGCCGACACACCCAAGGTGCGGACCCCGGGTTTGATTGGCGGCATGGCACTGAACCAATGATGCATTTCGCTGTGACCATCGGCAAAGGAAACGCCGGCGGAGTTGCCATGATAATTGCCGGGCAGATTAACCAGGCTCGACAGGCGGGGCGGGTTCATATCGATCGCAAAATAGCAATCATCAATGCTGTCTTCCCGTTCATCAATCATCACAAACACGGTGGATGGCCCCATCGGCAGTGTCATATCTGACAATTTTTTGAAGGTCTTGCAACCGGCCGGTTCATTATCCGTCCGGCCGGCAGACAGCCAGCAATTCATGGATACGGAACGCACCCGCGGGCGGCTCACGCCGCCGTTGACGGACACCGAACGGTCAGACGGACATTTCCAGATGCCAAAGCTCGGCGCATATTGATAGAGCAGACTTTGTTGCAACAGCCAGGTGTTCGTGTTGTCGGTGCCGTTCGCGTAATCCATCACACCGGAGACATAGCTGGTCGTGAGACCGCTTGTACCGGACTCGTTCGGCGCATTGGGCGCCAAACGTTCGCCGTTGTCCTGGGCATACATAAACCAGGCGAGACCCAATTGTTTCTCATTGTTCATGCAGGAAATCCCCTGAGCTTTAATCTTGGCCCGGTTCAAGGCCGGAAGCAACATCGCCGCCAGAATGGCAATGATCGCGATGACCACCAGTAATTCGATCAACGTGAAACCAGCCGTCGCCTTTTTCGAGTAACGACATCCCTTTTTACAATAATTAATTATATTCATTGGCCTCGGTGCTTGCAGGTCATTTGGATTTATTGCGCCAGAATCCGGAAAAACTGGCGGATACCCGTCGCCGGGTAATTGACCAGCTTGGAGGAACCATTACCCACCACCGTGTCAATATTGGTCCAGGTTCCCGTCAAATTATCAGTGCTTTGTACGATGTAGGTGTGGCCATTTTCCGCCATGAAGTTGAAGGAAACGGCGCCCGCGCCCACCATCACATTACCCATTTGCGGCGGTACTGGCGGAGCCGTGCTAACGCCGGGTTGAATGAACCAGGAGGGATCGAGCGCCGCACTCGTCACGCGGATTTGGGCGATATCCCCGTCGTAACGCGAAGAGCCGCTTTGCTGTGCGCCAATCCACAAATCTTCATTGGTGTTGCCAGCCAACGCGGTTGGCGAAGTCCAGCCCGTGGCCACCGGCGCGCAGTCCAGCTTGTAATCGCAATAGACGCGCATCTGCTTGGTCGTCCCGTCGTAGACCGCCGCGATGTGATGCCACTGGCCATCATAGAGCGATGTCAGGCTGTTCACCGTCTTGAGCGCTTCGCCGTTGTTTGCGCTAAAACGCTGCAAGCCGGTGGACGCGATGCGCCAATACCATTCACCAGGATTGGCGATCTGTTTGGCGAGGATGCAACCTTGCGCGGACTGGCTGCCGTTGGTGGTCCGGATGATCGCCTCCATGGTGATGCTTTGGTTGGCGGTAAAATTAAAAGTCCGATTCGGGTCAGGCACTGTCACGATATTCGTTGCCGCTGCCACGTAGGCGAAATGCAGGGCGTTCGGGTCGGCGTAATTAGTCTCGCCTTGAACATAGAACGGCGTGACCGCACCGGCACCGGCCAGAAAGAGGGAAGCATTATGACCATTGCCACTGGAATCAATCAGCGCACCGGGTGCCGTATCCGCCGCATTGCCCGGCGTCTTTTCATTGAATTGATAATACGCCAGCACGGGCAGCGCCGTCAGATTAGTGAAACTCCAGGAGTTCGTTGACGAATTGGCGGGCACGGATGTGTCATTGAATGTAACCATCGCCGTGTGTGCGCCGCCTGCCAACGGCGTGGCTGGAACATAATCAATCTGCGACGTTGAGCCGGTCGAAGAATTGGTCGCGTCCGCCGTCACATCGTTGCCATCAATGAATAATTTCAAGCTGCTCAAATTCACGGATGTGTCGCGGTTTTGGAAAACCGCTTCGATCAATGCCGTGGGCGAAACATTGTTGGCTCCGTTAGCCGGGCGCAGCGATTGCACGATCGGCTGCAGCGCGACCGTCTTTTGCACAAACTGGTTGGTCGCCAGCACGCCGCTGCTGATACGGATGAGGTCAACATCCGCATCCAATTCACTGCCGCCGCCGATGAAACTGCCGATGAACAGATCGGAGGGACGGCCAATGGGCGAACCAAAGACGGCCGGCGAAGTCGCTTCCAAAATATAATCCGCATACAACCGGATCTGGCCATTCGCCTGATCATAAACCACCGCAACGTGATGCCAGTTGCCGTCGTTCAAGGTATTGGTGCCGATGGCAAACGTGCCGTTCATGCCCACTTCCTGATGACCACCGGCCGCCCCCGGGAAACGCCACCAGAATTCACCTTCGCCGTCGGTGGTGCCATTCTTTGCCACAATTGCGCCCTGAGTCGTGACATTATTCGTCGAGCGGATGACCGCCTCCATGGTGAATGAATTGGTGAAGGTAAAAACTCCGGACGGATCCGGCACCACAATGTGGTCTGGTCCGGGCGTGAACCGCAAAGCGGGCGTGGCACCGAAATTAAAACTGCCGGGCACATAAGCCGTCCCACTGACATTGACCGTGCCGTTGCGGGCATTGCCGCTCGCATCCAGAATTGCGCCCGCGTTGGTGCTGGCAAAATTTCCGGCCGTCTGTTCGTTGAATTTCCAATAGCCCAGCACGGCTTGATTCGCGACGTAGAATTGCCATTGGTTGGTCACGCTGGTTGATGCGCTGTCAGCAAAAATCAACGTCACTGTGTGCAATCCGATGCTCATATTGGACGCCGGGGTATAGGAAATCGTTGCGCCACTGCCGGTCGGCGTGACGGCCGGGGTCACCGTCGTCGTATCCAGTTTGAGTTGGACCGCACCCGGGTTGATCGTCGTATCCGCATTACGGACGGTGATTTGGATCGGCGCGTTGGAAACGACATTGCCCGCGCCGGCCGACGGTGAAAGAGCGGCCAGAAACGGAACTTGCGGGCTGTTGACCGGAACAAAATTAACAAAATTGAGATACGCATTTGCGCCGGCAGAAAGGAAGGTCAACCGCAAGGTTTTCAATCCGCTGAGCGAAAGGCCGACTTCATGGCCCAGCGCATCGGTGAGCGGCGCATAACCATAAGTTGAAACGCTGCCCGTGGGCGTGACACTGAACGTGCCGATGGGCGCAGTCGCCTGCGTGGTGGTCGTGCTGCCGCTCGTCACTTCATCCAGGTGCATCACCACCGGCAAAGTACCGCCATTCGCCGACCGAATATGGACATGATAGGTTCCCGCTGGAAATGTGCGGCTGTAGTTGAGCCATTCCGTATCCGCATTGTCGCGCAACATATAATCCACCACGCCGGGATCCGACATCTGCGCCGTGACATAGGCTTGCCGCAAAACGTCCGGGCAGAAGGCCGTGCCGGCACCATCACCAATCCGATACTGCGTTAACGCAGGCGTGTTTGTCTGGTGAAAATCAATTCCTTCCTGGCCGATCTGATCGAGATAATTGTTTGGGCCATCCGCGCTGGAGAGCACCGGATTGTCAATGAATTGACCGCCGCTAAAATTGTAATCTTCGGCCTCGAACGAAAAGGTATTCACCGGAAACGTGTCGAACGTCCATGGCTGGCTGGCAGTGAACCCCGACGCATCCGTCACCGAAACCGTCACATTGTAGATGATGTTTGCAACCAGCGGCGGCAACGTCACAGTACGGTTGAAATTATCCCCATTAAAGGCCAGTTGACTGGAAACATCCACGCCGTTGACCATCACGACGATGTTGGAGGTCGCTACGCCGACCTGCGAACCCACGGTGAAACTTGCGGCTGAGGTTGATGACACATAACCGGCATTGTTTGTGGGTGAAAGATTGGCGATGGACGTGCCAGCCTGGATGAAGTTTGTCGGACTCAACGCACCCAAGGAATAACGAACAAAATCAATGTCGCCATCGAAACGAGCGCCATTGTTGTTCTGTTGCCCGAGGCAAAGGTCATTCGTGTTGCCCACTGTGCCGGTATAGGTGGTGGTCGCGGTGCCATCCAAAACATAGTCCACATAAACCCGCAGTTGGTGCGCCGTTGAATCATAGACCGCAGCCACATGATGCCATTTATTATCCGTCAACGACTTTGTGCCCGTCGCCGTTCTAAGCGTCCCATCACTGGCCGAAAACCGTAGGTTGCCCGCGGTATTGATCAATCGGAAATACCATTCGCCCGGCAGGGCCGCACTAGCTACCGCGCCCTGTTTGGAAATGATGTTGCCGCCGGCACTGCTCCCATTGAGCCCGGCGCTATGAGCACGAATGACCGCCTCGATCGTGATGCTTTGGCCGGCACCGAAATTGAATGCTCCGGCGCTGGCATCCGGCACGACAATCTTATCATTGGCGCCATTGGTATAAAACGTAAGGGCCGAGGTGCCGCCATAAGCCGGGCTGCCAGCTACATAAGGCAAAGCCAGTGAAGCCGTTCCATTATGCCCGTTTCCGCTCGCATCCAGAATGGCACCTGCGTTGGTGTCACACAGATTGCCCGCCGCCTTTTCATCAAAATGCCAGTAGCCGACAACCTGGGCATTGAGCAGACTGGAGAAACAACTTGCCAGCAGCAGCGAAAGAATGATTTTTTTAGAGGTTTGTTTCATGGGATGGATGGATTGTCTGGTTCGCGTAAGATTTTTTAACGAAGTTGCCATTGGCTGACCGCCGCGCCCATTACGCCGGCAAGGCGGAATAGTCCGTTAAAGGAGTTCAATTGAATCGAGACAATAAACCGTGACATAGGTTTTTTTTGGTTGCTGATTTCAAGTTGACTTTAAATCACAACCGCTCGCCAACAAGCGGGTTCAACCTGTCATTTTTCTAGACCAGTCATTAAGAGCGTGTCTGAAAATCAAGTTTCCGCTAAATCATGCTCATCCTCATGCTCATCGTCATTCTCGTCCTCGCTCACTGATGACAATTCGAGGAGGAGGACGACGATGAGGAGGAGCCGGATGCCAAAACTGATTTTTCTAGACCAGTCATTAAAACCATCAGGCGCATGAATTTACGGCAACGTGTTCAGGCGCAGGCGAAAGAACAACGCCGACGGGGCACCCGCCGGATACACAACGGTTTGATCCCGCTGATAAAGGCCATTGCCCAGCGGCGTTAATACGGGGGCATTGGAACAAGATTGCCACCCGACAAGGTTCGTTGAACTTTCCAATTGCAATGCCAGCCACGGCGGCAATGAACGCTGTCGCATCGTCACATTCACTGTGGTCGCGGCAGGCACCACGGCGATCTGCGGTTGGGAAATGGCCGACAACGCATCCGTTCCAAGGGCGAATTCCATCAAATCAGTGACGCCATCAGCGTCTGTATCGCCTGCGCCAACAACTGACAACGAACCGTACGACGCCCGTTCAAAACTATCGGGAATCAGATCACCATCGGCATCGAACTGGGTCCAATGCCCAAGAAACCCAGCAGGCACCAGCGCCTTCGGCGTAATCCGCACCATGTCAATATCGCCGGTAAGATTGCGGGTGCTGGCATTGTCAAAACACGCGATGTTCAACGGCTGAGCGTTGGCCAGACTGTTGGTCGTGGTGTCTACCACGTTCGTCAATAAGCCGCCATCGAGATAAATCCGCAGTAGTTTAAGTGCGGGATTGCGGGTATCCCGCACTGCCGCGACATGATGCCATTGCCCATCATTTACCAACGGCGTAACCGCTGTGGCCAGGCATTCAACCGATCCGTCGCAAACCAGAAAACGCAACTGGCCATTCTCCACCCGCAACCACCACGATGGCAGCAACGGCCCGTAGTCCTTGGCCACCAGCGCTCCGGTTTGGGTCGAACCGGAGGGAATTCGAAACACGGCCTCGAGGGTAAACGCGTTGGTCGCGCCAAAATCAAAATGGTTGTCCGTTGCGGCATCAGCAATCCGCAGTCCACCTGTGCCGTCAAACGTCAGGGCCGATCCGCCGCCAAAATTAGTGCCCGCCAAAATGTAGGCAAACGCCTTCTGCGCCGTCAGATTATTACTTAACGCGGCGGGACTCACGTCGAGGATCGCGCCGCTATTCGTGTTCGCCGTTTGGCCGGGCGCTTTCTCTTCAAAATTCCAGAACGCCGGCTGCGGATTTTCTGCTGCCGTGGCCGCACTGTCCAACCAGGCGGCATTGAAACGTGCCAACGTAATGGTTTCATAAGGCGAGGACTCCCCTTGCTCATAAAGCAACGCGGCATCGCCACTGGTGGTACTGGCCAGGTCAGAGTAGGCCGACGGCCCGGCATAAATCAGTTTTGGCGCGCCCCACGCCCGCGCTTCATTCAACGAAGACCAGATGGAAATATTGACCCGCGCATTGGCATCATTCGGACACGCAAATAAAATCCGATTCGTCCCCGCCCCCGCAGCCGCCATTGACCAACGCAATAAGCTCCCCTGCACCACCGGACAGATGAACGAAGTGCGATTGGTCCCGGGGCCGGAAAAACTTGAGCCGCCATCATTCGACCAACTTTCCGCACGGGTGCCGGCGGTGGAACCACTCTCACGGCTATTAAAATAAACGGACGACCCGTTGCCCGGCGCGTTCGCAGCCAATTCCACTCCCATGGTTTCGTTGGGACTCACACCAGCGGCGGCATCATTGATCGCGCCTAGCTGCCACGTCGCGCCATGGTCGTCCGAAATGATTGTGTGTATGCCATTGACGTTATTTGTCGTGATATGATCACACGCCACCACCAATCGCCCGGCTTGATTACCGTAGTGGAGTTGAATGCCGTGGCCCGGCCCGGTCGCATACCAATTCCACGAACTCAACTTGGCCGTCGCAGTGATTTCTGTGCGTGGTGCCCACGTCATGCCATCATCAGTACTGACGGTGTGAAAAACGCGGCTGTTGTTCCGGCAAAATAGCAGATGAATGGCGCCCGTCATTTCATCGACTACCGGTGCGGGATTGCCGATCGTAATCGTGGCGTTGCCACCTTCCTCCTGCACCAACTGCAGCGGCAACCACGTGGCACCGTTGTTGGTGGAACGCCGCAGGACGATGTCAATGTCACCACTGTCGCTGCTCGAAGTTTTCCGGCCCTCGCAAAAGGCCAGCAATGTACCATTCGTGCTGCGTACCAAGGCGGGAATTCGATACGTGTTATAACCACCCTGGCCCGCTACAAATGGCACCGTCTCCACAAACGTCGCCGTTGACTGGGCCTGCAAGTGGCTTATCCACAAGCACAAAAACAGAAGGTAATGACGCGCTGACAACATGATTGGCCTCACAATGTGCGGACCGGCACTGCGAAGCCAACGGTTTGCGGTTGCTATTTCATTAGACCAACGATTCCGGCGTGACAGGGGCGACGGCTTTTGTTAACCGTCTTCGCCGATTCCAATGTATCCGCCGCAGGCCCCAAGGTTTTTTTTGCCGGGGCGACGGCAAAATTAACTAAATCAAATGCTACGTTCCACCAAACGGTTGTCGTTGGTCGCGCAGACCGTGGCGATTCTCAAAGAGCACATCGCCTCTGGCACGGGTGGAGAACGTCTGCCCAGCGAGCGGGAATTGTGCGGGCAGTTGGGCATCAGCCGCATGACTTTGCGCGCCGCGCTGACCCGATTGTCAGACGAAGGTTTGATCCGTGGCGGCAAGGGCCGGCGACATCAAGTAGCGGACGTGAAACCCGGGCAACAGCGCGCGACTGCCAGCCGGAACGTCGTCATCCTCTCGCCCATTTCGTTGCAAGCCGTGGATCCGCGCGTGTTGTTCTGGATTGATGAACTGCGCGAGGCGTTGAGCAAGGAAGATTACAAACTCGACTTTCTGCATCAACGCAACTGCTACACGGATCATCCCGAGCATGCGTTGACGGAATTGACCGCGCGGCTTTGTCCCGCCGCCTGGCTGCTGTTTCTCTCCACGCAAGCCATGCAACAATGGTTTTCCACGCATGGCCTGCCCGCCGTGATTCCCGGTTCACGCTACGAAGGCGTGCGCCTGCCGTCGGTGGATGTGGATTACCGGGCGACCTGCCGGCACGCGGTCGGCCGTTTCCTCGCCAAAGGTCATCGTTGTCTCGCCCTGTTAAACCCGCGTTCCGTTGCGGCCGGCGATGTGGAAAGCGAATTAGGTTTCCGCGAAGCCGCCGTTGGCGATGGCGTCGAAGCCATCGTGGCCCAACACGACGGCACCGCGGCGGGAATCTGCACCCGGCTGGACTTTTTACTGGCGCGCAAAAAACCGCCGACCGCCTTCCTTATTTCACGCCCCAGCCATGCTTTGACCGCCATCGGTTATCTTGTGCAACGCGGGGTGCATTTCCCGAAAGAAGCCGTATTGATTGCGCGCGACCACGATTCCTTCCTGGAATTTGTCATCCCTTCCATCGCGCGTTATCAGGTTGATCCCCTGCTGTTCGCACATAAATTATCGCGGGTCGTTTTGGAAATGGCTTCCGGCGGCGACGCCCGCTCGCGCGATTGCCGGATCATTCCGCACCTGGTCACAGGCAAAACCCTCGGATGAAAATCGTTTCCCCCACGGATGACGCCACGGGATCACACAAAATGATTGTCACAGTGCCTTAACATAAAATCACTTGCCTAGACCCGTCGAGGCCTGTCAGAGTCATTTTCCGTGAAACATCGCTATCGTTCCGGATGTGACTGGGGTCATGATTTGTCTCGCTTGATCTTGATCGGTGCGCTGTTTTTCTTCATGGCGAACCGGACCCCCGCTGAAATCATTTTTCAGGATTCATTCGCGCAAACTGCGGGCAGCGTCACCAACAGCATTCCCGCGTTGGATGTGGAAGGCAACGGCTGGCAGATCACTGCGCCAGATTCAGGACTCGTCACCGATGGTCAGGGCCATTTGTCTGCTGCCACTACGAATGGCGGCGCAGCGGGAATCCAATTGATTCCCATCGGCCCGCACGGATTCATGACGGTGACGGCAACCGTGCACTTGCCAACAAATTCGGCGGAATGGATCGGGTTTGGCTTCGGCAATACAAATCAATTTCTCGCCAGTGATGCCAGTCAAAGCGGACCCTGGGTCAAAGTGCAAGGCGACGGCGCGATCACACTGTACGGCGGCACCGGCACAAATAACCCGATCCAGGTGCCAGGCGCTTACACTAATACCGGAAGTCCGATTGAATTCGCGCTTATCTACAACGCTTTCACATCTGCCACCAGCGTGGGCATGGTATTGAATGGCACCACTAATATTATTTTTGATTCCGTGCCGCTCACGAACACCGTGAAGGCAGTCACTGCGCGCTATTTAAATTTTCAATTCCCAACCAATACATCCACCCCGGATACGCGATGGGTCAGTGATGTCGCGGTAGATTGGTTTCCGCGTCCACGTCCGCTGCTGACGCTGCCAACCCCACCTCCGGAAAATATCGTGTTTGTTGGTGATCCCAATACCAACGGCGATTCTGATATCACCCTCATCCAAAACAAACTGGATAAGGTGGCGGCCATCACCAATGGAGCTGAAATCCGCTTTCAGGCTGGCGCCACCTATGTCATCACCAATGATTCGACGGAACCCGGCGTGCCAGTGTTATTGCAATATGCCACCAACGTGCTCGTCAACGGCAACGGTTGTAAAATCCTGATTAAAAATCCGCACCTTGGCTTTTTCGATCTCTATCAGTGTCAAAATGTCATCGTGCAGGGATTTACAGTGGACTATGACCCGCTGCCGTTCACGCAAGGTGTCGTGACCACCAATCTAAGCGACACCGAAGATGCGTTTGAATATCGCGTTGATTCGGGTTATCCGCTGCCCAGCCGGGCTTATTTCAGCGAAATTGCCCAATGGGGCACGTTTATGGATCCAACCCGGCCCGGACGGCTGGCTGATAATCACTCGACGATCTATGATTTTGACTGCGTCACCAACACGACCGAAAGCGACGTGTTCAAGGTGAAATTAAAAAACCGTTCCAAGCTTTCCACGATTCATGCCGGTGATATCTGGTGCCAGCTTGCACGCTTCAACGGCGCCACTCTTTTCCGCGCCCGCTTTTCGTCCCAAATCACTTTTCTCAATCTTACTAATTACACCGGCGCAGCGGCGGCCTTTGCCGGCAACGCTTCGTCGCTGGTAAACGAAATCAATTGCCAGATCGTCATCGGCCCTTCGCCCGGCGGTACGAACGGCAAACCGCGCGTCAAAACCACCAATGCCGACGGCGGTCTGTTTGGCAATCCACGCATCGGCCCGTGGGTGGAAGGTTGTAATTTCATCGGTTTGAGCGATGACGTGGCGAATGCCAATACCCTGCCGCTCTTCTTTGCTGACCCCGTGACGGGGCCGACAAATAGATTTTTCCTGAAGACTTACGATCCCGGCGGCACCATCACGGATTTAGTGGATGGTGAAGTGGAAGTTGGCGACGATGTCTTTTTATATAACGGGACTGATGGCGCCGTTTTTGATCACGCTACCATCACCGCCGTGAATCCGCCGTATTGCACGTTCGACCATGACCTCACGAATATTTTTTCGGGAACAGACACGACCAATACCTGCATCTTCGACAATTCGCTGAACACCTCCGCCGTTTATCTCAACAACCAGTTCAGCAATTCGCGCATCCACGGAATCTATTGCCGCGCGAATAATATTCTGATCGCGCACAACTTCATCACCGGCATGGGTTCCAGTGCGATCGCCGCCCACCCGGCTTTGTCACTGGCCGGGCCCAATTCCTTTGCCCCGACAAATTGCATCATCATGGACAATGTCCTGGCCGACGGTGGTTGTTCCTATGAAGCCATCAATAACGTTGATCCGACGGATGAACCCGTCTGGGCTTTATTGCAATTGCATAAGGCGATCGCCACTACCGACTATGTCCCGGCCGGTGCGGAAATCTCTGGCATCCGTATTTTAAACAATGCGTTTTTGCAATGGCGGCGCGGCGCGATCACGTTGCACAACGTCAGCGATGCAAACATCATCGGCAATTACTTCAGCCTGCCGATGACCAATAACGGTCTGACATCGCTGGACTATCATGTCGTCGCCGATCTGTGGGCCTGCGATTACAGTACGCTCCGTTTTGAAAACAATGTGAAGTCCACGCTCATGCCAGATGGCCGCGCCATCAGTGCAGAAGATTATTATACGAACATCCCGGGGGCGTTCCAACCCCTTGATCAGCCGCAGTTGAAACTGATGAAAGCTTCCGATCGGACCATCATCAATTGGGACAGTCACACGCCAGCCTTCGTCTTGCAACAGGCGGAAGATCTAACCGCACCCAACTGGTTCGATGTCACCACCGACCCCGATGTTTACGGCAATTCAAATGCCGTGGATCTGCCTTTTGCCCGCGATGTGCCGGCCCGCTTTTATCGGACACGGCAACGTTAGAAATGTCAGGATTTACTGAGCAAAAAAGGCTTTAACCACTTCCGCCACGCGTTCGATTTGCGCGTCGGTCAATTCCGGGAAAACCGGCAGGCTCAAACATTCACGTCCGGCCTTTTCAGAGACCGGAAAATCACCCGCTTTGTAACCGAGCCCGGCGTAGCATTTTTGCAGGTGCAACGGAATCGGATAATGGACGGCATTGCCGACGCCATTCGCATCCAGATATTTTTTTAGATCATCGCGGCGCGGATGACGCACGGTATAAAGATGCCACGCACTTTCGGCAAACGCCGCTTCCTGCGGCAGTTTCAGCGGGGTGTCAGCCAGCAGTTCTGCGTAGCGTTTTGCCACCCGGCGACGGCCTTGGGTCCAGTGATCCAAGTGTTTCAACTTGATGCCCAGCACCGCGCCCTGGATGCCTTCCATGCGATAGTTGAAACCGATTTCATCATGATAATAACGCACGGTCGAACCATGTTCGCGCAATGAACGCGCGCGCTTGGCAAATTCGGCGTTGTTCGTCACCAGTGCGCCACCTTCGCCGGCAGCGCCCAAGTTTTTCGCCGGATAAAAGCTGAAGCCGGAAATGTCGCCCAAGGTGCCGACGGTTTTGCCTTTGTATTTTGCGCCATGTGCCTGGCAGGCATCTTCAACGAGCGGCAATTGATGTTTGCGGCAAATCTCCAGAATCGCATCCACATCAAACGGCTGGCCATAAAGATGCACGGGCATCACAACCTTGGTGCGCGGCGTGATGGCGCGTTCGAGTAATTTTGGGTCGAGATTAAACGTCGTGTCGTCAATGTCCACATACACCGGTTTGGCCCCGACATAGGAAATCGCCCAACTCGTCGCGACGAAGGTGAAAGGCGTCGTGATGACTTCATCGCCCGGCTTGACGTTGAGCAGCAACATCGCCACATGCAGGGCGGAGGTGCCGCTATTGAAGCCGAGCGCGTGTTCAGCACCGCAGTATTTGGCGAAATCTTTTTCGAACTGTGCCGTGTCCGGGCCGAGGCAGAAGGAACAGTTATCAATCGTCCGGGCGATGGCAGCGTCAATCTCCGCACGTAACGGTTTGATTTGCGCCTTCAGGTCAAGATATGGAACGGGTTCGGGCATAAATATGGTGGGTCAATCTAGCTCCCAAAACCGGGTTTGTGAATGTTAATTTTGGCAGATGGAAATGAATAGGGCGGAGCGATTGCTCCGCCCTAATTTTAAATCCCGCTATTCCATCGGGACAGGCAAAGCGGCCGCTTTGCCCTGCCCGCTCACAGCGCGGAGAAGGATTCATCCAAAACTTCCAACAGGAAGTTTGCGTCGGCTTCCGTGATGCACATCGGCGGCGCAAAACGGATCGTCTGCCCCCACAAGCCGCCCTTGCCAATGAGCAAGCCAAGTTCGCGCGCATTTTCGAGCACTTGCTGGCATTCGGCGGACGCAGGAACCTTGGTGGCGCGGTCTTTGACCATTTCAATGCCAAGCATCAAACCTTTACCCCGCACATCGCCGATGATCTTATGTTTCTCTTTCAGCTTGTTCAAACCGGCGAGAATATGGTTGCCGAGCTTGAGCGCGTTCGCCTGCAAATTATCCTTCTCAATGACTTCGAGCACAGCCTTGCCGATGGCGCTGACGACCGGGTTGCCACCAAACGTATTGAAGTGAACTTTGCCAAGCAGTGATTGGGCGATTTTCGGAGTGGTGACCACCGCCGCCAGAGGCGCGCCATTGCCGATGCCTTTGGCCATCGTCACAATATCCGGAATCGCGTCCTGGGTTTCAAATCCCCAGAAATGGGTACCCGTACGGCCAAAACCAGTCTGCACTTCGTCGGCGATGCAAACGCCGCCCGCCGCACGGACATACTCATAAGTCTGCTTGAGATAACCTTGCGGAAATTCCACGAAACCGCCCACCCCTTGGATGGATTCCGCGATGAACCCGGCCACTTTTCCGGAAGTGCAAAAATCAATGACCTGCTTCACGTCAGCGGCATATTTCTTGCCGGCATCCGCGTCGTCATAACCAAAGACGCCGCGATATGGATACGGCGCGAGCGCGTGATGCACGCCAAAGCTATGCGGCACGTTATATTTCCAGGTGCTGTGCGCAGTGACCCCCATGCCGGACGCATTACCGCCGTGGTACGCGTTACGCAACGCGATCATGTCATAATTCTGCGTGTAAGCGCGGGCCATGAGCAAAGCGAGGTCGTTCGCTTCGGAACCGGAGTTCACGAAGTAGCAAACCTTCAGGTCGCCCGGCATTTTTGACGCCAGTTTTTCCGCGTACAACGCCACGTTCGGCTGCAGATAAATGGTCGTCGAATGCTGCAGTTGTTCGTTCTGCGCATTCGCCGCGGCGACGACATGCGGATGGCAATGGCCGACACTCACGGTCACAATGCCGCCCAGTCCATCAAGATAACGTTTGCCGTTTTCATCCCAGACATATTGCATCGAACCTTCGATGAGCATGATGGGATTTTTGTAATAGAGAAAAATTCCGGGGTTCATGAACTGCTTGCGCAGCGCGAGAATCTCGGCGGCGGAAGGTCCGGTATATTTTTTGGGCTGATGATTGCTCGCTGGCAATGGGATGTTTTTCATATTTTAAACGCGTTTCGCTTTCGTCTCTTTCGTCTTTATTTCGTCCTTAATTTCACCTATATTCTGGCGGTTCCCTGCCCAATGTTCAACGCGAATGTTAGTCACTCGACAAGCCTCAGCCATTCTAACAACCTTCGGCGTGCGCGTAAAACTTGAAATCGCCCGACCGGAAGATGCGGCTGCCATCGCGACGTTGCGCACAGCGGCAACCGCCAAACTAACGGAAACCTACGGCACCGGTGTGTGGTCGGGTAGCGTCACTGAAACCGGCGTGCAGTTCACCATGCGGCAGGCAAAAGTTTTTGTCCTCCATCAGCGTGGCAAAATCATTGCCACCCTGACCCTCGGCGCGAAAAAGCCATGGGCAATTGATCGAAAGTATTTCAGCAAATGTGAGCGACCGGTCTACCTGACAGCCATGGCCGTTGCGCCGGAATATCAACGTCAGGGTATTGGCAAACTTTGTGTCGCTGCCGCTCTCACCATTGCAAAAGACTGGCCGGCGGATGCAATTTTTTTGGATGCCTATGATTCAGCCGGCGGTGCGGGTGAATTCTATCGCCGCTGTGGCTTCCGAGAAGTCGGACGCGCGGCTTATCGGGGTGTGCCGTTGATCTATTTTGAAAAAATGTGTGAAGCCTAGCTGCGCGGCGCGAGCTTTCGTCCAACCAAATACACCACAAACGCCACCGCAAAGCCAATAAACCACGCATAATCATACATCTGCACCAACAAAGCTGGAACGTTTGCCGCGCCCAACACTTTAATATTCACCAGAAATCCCGGCACACTAGGCAAGGCCCCAATTACCAGCGCCACCAACGCCACGACACTAAAGCCGTTTGTGAAACGATATTCACCCTCCGCCTGATATAGGGCAGCGATATTTAACCGGCATTTCCGCCATACGAAATAATCCGCAATCAGAATGCCGCCGATCGGTCCCAGTAACGCGCCATAAGCGATGAGCCAGGTAAAGATATAGCCGTTGGGATCTGCAACCAGCTTCCACGGCATCATCAAAATGCCGATGATGCCGGTGATGAGACCGCCGGTGCGAAAGGAGATTTTTCTCGGCGCGAGTTGCGCAAAATCGTTCGCGGGCGAAACGACGTTGGCCGCAATGTTTGTTGCCAGCGTAGCCACACACAGCGCCAGCATCGCCACGATCAATACGATGGGATTGGTGAATTTGGTTAGCACATCCACGGGATTCCACAATGACGTACCGTAAATGATCACGGTCGCGGACGTGACTGCAACGCCGATGAACGCATACAGCGCCATCGTCAAAGGGAGCCCCAACGCCTGCCCAAGCACTTGATCACGTTGCGTTTTGGCGTAACGCGAGAAATCAGGGATGTTCAATGAAAGTGTCGCCCAGTAGCCAATCATACCGGTCAGTGCGGGGAAAAAGTAAACCCAGAATTGGCCGGCCTTCGGTTGCCCGGCGTCAAACTGCGATGGCTGTGCCAGAATCGGACCGAAACCGCCGGCACGATGATACGCCCACCCCAATAGCACCAAACCCAGCACGATGAGCAAGGGCGCCTTGATATTCAATATCCAGCGGATGGTATCAATCCCCCGAAAGATCACCCACATATTCACGCCCCAGAAAAATAAAAAACACAATGCTTGGCCGCCGCTGATGCCAAGCCAGTTCGTCGCCGGTTCGGTATGCAGTCCAAAAATCACGACACAAATTTTGTAAATCGCTTCGCCACCGATCCACGTTTGGATGCCAAACCAACCGCATGCGACGAGGGCACGAAGAATTGCCGGCACATTCGCCCCCAACGTCCCAAACGAGGCACGGCAATAAACGGGAAAAGGAATTCCATACTTCGTACCCGCATGGGCATTCAGGACCATGGGTATCAGTACAATAATGTTGGCGAGGAGAATTGTGAGGACGGCTTCCCACCAGTTCATGCCGCCGCTGATGAGCGAAGAGGCCAGCATGTAGGTCGTGATGCAAGCCGCCATGGAAATCCATAGCGCGGCAAAACTGCCAACCCGCCAGTTGCGGCGCGATTCCGGTACCGGTGCGAGATCAGCATTGCATAAACGGCTTTGCGTGAAGTCAGCGGTGTCATGAGGCGTGCCCATATCTGCCCCGGATGAATTAGATTTCATCTATATTAGATTCCCTGTTTCTGTTTGTTGAAGTAAAACCGGTTGCCGGAAACGAATCAAGCTTTAGGTCGTCCACCCATGATTGAAATCACGGTCTTACTTTTAATCCTTCGCGCCTGGCGAATTTGCGCAGACAAACAGACGAAGCTTCAAAAATGGCTCGGCTTGCGCTGGAGAAATTTCCCGCGTCCGACGTGGCCAACAAATTTGCCATCGCGCACGGCAACCTGGCCGCGCACCGTGACGTCGCGCGGGCGGCCTTCCAGTTTCCAGCCTTCAAACGCACTGTAATCCACATTCATCGCCTGCGTCTGCACTGAAATTGTGCCGCGATAATCGGGATCGAACACCACGAGATCAGCGTCGGCGCCAGGTTGAATCGTGCCTTTGCGCGGGAATAGATCGAACAGCTTCGCTACCTGCGTGCTGGCAACGTTCACAAACGTGTGCAGATCAATTTTGCCGGTTTTTACACCGTAGGTGTAAAGCAAGTTGATGCGTTCTTCGAGCGACGGAATGCCGTTGGGAATCTTGGTGAAATCATTTTTGCCCATCGGTTTTTGCGTCTTAAAATCAAAGGGGGCGTGGTCCGTCGCAACCGTTTGCACCAGGCCATCGCGCAAGCCATGCCAGAGAATTTCCTGATTCCGCTTGTCACGCAACGGCGGCGACATGACATATTTTGAACCTTCAAAGCCCGGCAACTCCGCGTAGGTTTTATCGAGCGTCAGATATTGGATGAGCGTCTCGACGTTGACACGCACACCGCGTTGACGCGCGGCCACCGCTTCGGCAAGCGCTTCCTGGCAGCTCAAATGGACGATGTAAGTCGCCGCACCGGTGAGTTCGGCAAAGGTCATCAGATGATGCACACCTTCGGCCTCAACCAGCGGCGGGCGGCTTTCGTGATGCTGACCAGAATCGGCCTTGCCAGCGGCCAGCAGTTCGCGGCAACGCTCGGTGATGAGGGTTTCATTCTCGCAATGCGCAGTAACGATCACCCCGAGTTCCTTCGCAAGTTTGAGCGTGCGATAGAGTTCCGTATCGTCAATCCCGAACGCGCCTTTGTAGGCGAGGAAAATTTTGAACGAGCTGATCCCGCGCTTCACGATTTCACGCAGTTGGGCCTCAGATTTTTCGTCAAACTTGGTGACACCCATGTGAAACGTGAAATCGCACGCCGACTTGCCGATAGCCTGATTCATCCAGGTTTCAAAACCGGCAAGCGTATCCTCCTTGCGCGACGGACAGCACATTTCAATGAGCGTCGTCGTGCCGCCGGTCAACGCCGCGCGGCTGGCAGTTTCATAAGTGTCCTTGGCAAACGTGCCCATGAACGGCAGATAAATATGGACATGCGGATCAATGAAACCGGGGAAAATAAATTTACCCGTCGCGTCAATGACTTCGGCATCAGCCGGCGCGCTAAGGTTTTTATCAATGCGCGTGATCGTTTCGCCTTCGCAAAAGATGTCGGCGATGTAGCGGGAATCGGCCGTTACGATTTCGCCGTTTTTAATTAAAAGTGACATGTGATGAGTGATAAGTGATGAATTTAGCGACGCGCTGCAAGTGTTAAGTTGGACTTGGTTGGTTTCTGACCATCTATGGCACGACGAAGCCCATTCAGCATTCGGCGAAGTTCGGAAATGGAGTCAACGCAAGGCTTGGCCTGAACCGCCGTCAAAAAATCAAGTTCGGTGGCAAGGGTCAATTGGGTGTCGAGTTCAGCCAGCGAGCCTTCAGCATGAGAAATGAACAGTACAAATTCACCGCTCGTATGACGTGCCTGACCTTCGGCAATATTTGAAGGAACGGAAATGGCAGCGCGCCTCATTTGTGGAATCAGGCCGAACTTTTCTTCGGATGGAAATAAGGTGGTGAGTTTATAAATTACTTTCGCCAACGCGATACCCTTTTGCCAAACCTGCAAGTCACGATGACTTTGCGCCTTGCCGTTCGTGTTCGCATTGCCGTTTGGAAACTTATCACTCATCACATATCACTCGTCACTTTTTTTCCGTATGCCAAATATCACCCTCGCCGTAACTGAACCACCGGCTCGTCGTCACCTTCTGTTGCGTGAAAAACTGTACGCCTTCCCGGCCCTGCATGTGTAGATCGCCAAAGAAGGATTCATCCCAGCCGTTGAATGGAAACCACGCCATCGAAGCGGGCACGCCGATGTTAATGCCGATCATGCCGGCCTTGGCGCTGTGCTTGAATTCGCGCGCCGCTTTGCCGGAGCGCGTAAAGATGGATGCGCCGTTGCCGTACATGGACTTGTTCGCCAGTTCAATGGCCGCACCTAAATCTTCCATGTGCATCACATTTAATACCGGGCCAAAAATTTCTTCCTTGGCCACAGTAGTTCCACTCTGAACGTGGTCCAGAATAGTCGCGCCAACATAGAAGCCATTTGGAGCTTCGTTAACTTTCACGCTGCGACCATCCGCCAAAACTTTCGCTCCCTGCTGTTCGCCGATACTGATCAATTCCTGCACCCGATCACGATGTTGG
>DASYEY010000027.1:0-11318 GCA_036498725.1 Verrucomicrobiia bacterium
AAAGCGCGGACATGTCCGCGCACTCCAAATCATTCAAAAATCATCCGGCACGGATATCGCGCCGGTCTTAAACGTTTCACTGTTTGTACAAATGTCGGGGCGGCGACCTGCTCTATGAACTTGTTTATCCGCCTGACGGTGGCCAAAATCCGTCGGGTCAAAGATTTTATCCCGGCCTGGCAGGCTGCTTGAAACATTTTATTCAAGAACCAATAAATCAATGAAAGCAACTTTGAAAGCTTCCGGATTGGGCGCGGTCATGGGCTTTTTATTTTTGTGTTCGTGTGCCACCCAAACTCCGATCCGCCGCGCGCTTCCCGCGCCGGTAACCATAAACGAGGATGCTGGACGCGGCGGTCCGTTGCTGGTGACGCTCACCTTGGAGAATGGCAAAGAATTGCTGTTTGACGTGGATACCGGCTCACCCGTCACCGTTTTGAGTAAATCCTTGGAGCCGCTCTTGGGCAGGCGGCTTGGCCAATCTTCCCTCAACTGGTGGAACGGTCCGGAGAAATCGGATGTCTATGCCGCACCCAAACTCTATTTGGGAGGCATACGATTGCCCACTGCCGGCTTCATCTTTACCTCCGATCATCTCAATGGTAAGGAATCGCATACAATGGGAGTGCTGGGCATGGACTGCTTGCGGCACTATTGCCTGCAATTGGATTTTGCCGCCCGGAAAATGTATTTTCTGGGTTCCAATCGCGGGGATGTTGCCGGGCCGGGCCGGGCCTTTCCGCTGACACTTTCTAGCATTAACGGTCAAAGCCGGTTTATCCGCCCCATCATTCATCATGCCGGACTGGTCGGAGACAACTCTGACACCCTAATTGATACCGGATGTAGAATTGATGGCTTGGGGAGCGAAAGCGCGATTCGAGGCATGGCTGTGTTTTTACCGGAATGTGTTTGGGCGGATGAGAATTTCACCAACCTTATCATTGCCAACGTTGATCGTGCCCATGCCAATGCGCTCGGATTAAGCTTCCTCGCCAGGCACCTCGTCACTTTGGATTTTCTCAACCGGATGATGTACCTCAAACAGACGAGCACCGGTCCGCTGGCCGGTGACATCTTGCAGGAAATAGCGCATTCCGACCATCGAGCAATCTTTGAAGCCTGCGAGCGGTTAAAGGCCGGCGGCCAACTGCCTGGCTTGGCCAAAAATGATCAAGGGGAAGTTTACTTTGAAACCTATTCCAGTACTGGAGGTGAGTCTGTCACTTTTGGTTTTCGTAAAAACGGCGACCGCTCAACCAATCATTATCAAGCCCGCCGGAAGTCCAAAGAAAATCCCTGGCAGCTTCAAAAAGCCTGGCGGACGGATGTCAACGGACACGTCGTTGAAGAATATCCTGCAGCTCCGTAGGAGCGGTATCTTTGTAGTAGTAAACCGATCGGCAAAATCTCCAGCCCCTTCGGGGCGGCATATGCCGTTCGCCTGCGGAACTTAAATTTTTTTGGGGCATTCAGGCTGCAAATGTTGCCGCGACTGGCGGATACCCATAGCGATGCTATAGTGACCTGCGCTCAAAACGGACGTGAATGAAAAGCCGTTGCGCCTGAAACATTACGCACGATGATTCCCTTTTCCATCCTTGATCTTTCGCCCATTGCCACAGGCAAAACGCCAGCCGATGCCTTGCATAATTCATTGGACCTGGCGCAACATGCGGAACGGTGGGGCTATCACCGTTACTGGCTGGCGGAACATCACAATATGCCCGGGATTGCCAGCGCGGCGACTGCCGTCGTGATCGGCCATGTGGCGGGGGGGACGAAGACGATTCGGGTCGGTTCCGGCGGCGTGATGCTGCCCAACCATTCGCCCCTCGTTATTGCCGAACAGTTCGGCACGTTGGCCGCGCTGTATCCCGACCGCATTGATCTCGGACTGGGCCGCGCACCGGGAACGGATCCGGCGACCGCCCAGGCGCTGCGCCGTGATTTGAGCAACAACGGTGATACCTTTCCCCGCGATGTGCTGGAACTTCAGGCTTATTTTAAACCGGCGGTGGACGGACAAAAAATTCGGGCGGTGCCAGGCGCGGGGATTCAGGTGCCGATCTGGTTATTGGGCTCCAGTTTGTTTAGCGCGCAACTGGCCGCGCATCTCGGCTTGCCTTTTGCCTTCGCTGCGCATTTTGCCCCGGATGACTTGCTGCGAGCGCTGGCCATTTATCGCGAACGATTCCAACCCTCGACTCAATTGGCTCAGCCTTATGCGATGGTGGCGGTGACCGTCTTCGCTGCGGATACGGATGAAGCGGCGCGCCGCCAGTTCACCTCATTACAACAATCCTTCATCAACTTGCGCCGCGGCCTGCCGGGGCAGGTGCCCGCGCCGATTGATGACCTTGCCAGTTATGGGTCCGCTGCGGAAAGGGCGCAGGTGGATCATGCCCTGGCTTACTCGGTGGTGGGTTCACCGGTGACGGTGGAGCACGGGCTGCGGCAGGTCATCCAGGAAACGCAACCCGACGAATTGATGTTTTCCGGGCATTTCTACGATCACACCGCACGCCTGCACTCGTTTGAATTGATCGCTCAGGCGCTTGGAAAAATTTAAGGCACACCAACTATGTTTTAATTTTAGACAGGATTTACAGGATTAAAAAATCCTGCATAATCCGGTCCAAATTTTCCCCGCTCCCCATTAAGCAGGTTGAGGGGGAAAAATTCTACTTTATTCGCGCGACAATTCTTTTCCGTGTTTAATCCGTGGCTAAAAAATTCCCTCACTTGGTGCCTTGGCGCCTTGGTGGTTGAACGTCCTGATGGTTTCAATGCTTGCGAGGTTTCCGGTTTTTTCGCTTATGCCCATGGTGATGGACGATATAGGCAATGATCAGACCGATGGAAATGAGTGCGAGGATGGCAATGGCCATGCTCACTTCGTGGTCAATTTGGTCGGTCGGGGTGGACATATTCGTCCGGCATTTTTTTGAACCTCCCACACTAAATATTTTAAGGCAAATAAAAATTGCTGCGGAATCGGGTTGCATCACAAGAAGTCGCTTGCTAAATGACAATACATGTTATCTTTTTAAATGAATTTGGTCAGGCCAGCTTTTATTGAAAGGGCAGATGGATTATGAATGATGATACGAGTTCAACCCCGGCGAAGCCCCAAGTGGATAATGCCGTCTGGAAAGCCATTGTCGCCAGGTATCAAAAGCCATCCACGCCCCGGGCCTTGTGGCAGATCGTTAATACCGTCGTCCCCTTCGGTTTAACGTGGTATTTGATGTATCTTTGCCGCCCCATCTCCTGGTGGCTGGTGGTGCCATTGGCCATTCTAGCGGGCGGACTTTTGGTGCGGGTTTTCATCATTTTTCATGATTGCGGGCATGGCTCATTTTTTAAATCCCGTTGGGCCAACGATCTGACGGGATTCATCTCGGGCATTCTGACGTTTACTCCCTATTATCACTGGCGCTGGGAACACGCCATCCATCACAGCACCGCTGGCGACCTGGACCGTCGTGGTACCGGGGACGTATGGACCATGACCGTGGAGGAATATCTGCAATCATCACGCTGGAAACGATTCGCTTACCGTCTCGCCCGTAATCCCGTGATTTTATTCGTCATCGCTCCGCTCTTTCTCTTTGTCATCCGCCAACGCTTTTCTTCATCCAAGGCCGACGCGCGGGAACGTCATTCAGTTCACGCCATGAATGCCGCAATTCTCGCCATGGCGGTTATTTTAAGTCTGCTGTTTGGCGTGTGGGACTACGTCATTATTCAATTGATCATCCTGATGGTGGCCGGGGGAGCCGGGGTCTGGCTGTTTTATGTGCAACATCAGTTTGAAGGCGTCTATTGGGAACGGGGCGATGACTGGAGCTATGTCGAAGCGGCGTTGCGCGGCAGTTCTTTTTATAAATTACCCCGTATCCTGCAATGGTTTTCCGGCAACATCGGTTTCCATCACATCCATCATCTCAGCCCGCGCATTCCCAATTACAATCTGGAGAAATGCCATCAAGCCGATCCGCTGTTTCGCCAGGTGAAACCGACAACTCTGACCGGCAGCCTGAAATCCTTTTCGTTCCGTTTTTGGGATGAACAACACCGGCGACTCGTCGGCTACCGCCATCTGCGCCAGTTACGCAAACAACGCCGGGAAGCGCACCGGTCCTAGTCTTAAGGCGTGTCTGAAAATCGGCCTCGTCGTCGTCCTCATTCCGGTAAAAGAAATTCGAGGATGAGGACGAGGACGACGATGAGGATGATTAGTTAAGCCTGCACCTCACCTCATTTCGAATCGAAGACGGTTGAACTTGCCAAAGGTGGTATAGTGAAACGTTGATGAAGCCGTTTCAATTTCATCCTGTCGTGGCTAAATGGTTCGAGCAGAAATTTGGCTCGCCCACTGCGCCGCAATCAGCCGGATGGCCTGCCATCCAATCCGGCAGCCATACCCTGATCGCGGCGCCGACCGGGTCCGGCAAAACCTTGGCGGCATTTTTGGCATCGCTGGATCAATTATTCCGGCTCGGCCTATCCGGCGAACTTAAAGATGAGATTTATGTCGTTTACGTCTCTCCCTTGAAAGCCCTGAGCAACGACATCCATAAAAATTTGGAGGAACCGTTGACGAGCCTCCGGGAAGCTTTCAAAAAAGCAAATCATCAGGACATCGAAGTTCGTTCGACCGTGCGCACTGGTGATACTCCAGCGGCGGAACGGGTAGCCATCACGAAAAGACCGCCGCATATTCTGGTCACGACGCCGGAATCGCTTTATCTGTTGCTCACCTCCGTATCCGGCCGAAAAATGCTGGCAACCGTCCGCATCTTGATCGTGGATGAAATCCATGCGGTCGTCGGCAATCGACGCGGCTCGCATTTGGCCTTGAGCATGGAACGACTGGCGCATCTGGTGGGCCATCCGCTGCAACGCATCGGCCTTTCCGCCACGCAGAAACCCATTGAAGAAGTCGCCAAATTTCTGGTCGGCACCCGGCATTTGGCTGAAAACGGAAAACCCGAATGCCGGATCATCGATGCCGGCCAACGGCGTGAATTCGATCTGGCCATCGAACTGCCCGGATCTCCCTTGGAAGCCGTGATGTCCAACGAAGTCTGGGTGGAAGTGTATCGTCGCCTGGCAGAATTGATTCAGACTCACCGGACAACCTTGGTTTTCGTCAACACGCGCCGCCTGGCCGAACGCGTCACGGCGCATTTAAGTGAGATTTTAGGCTCGGAACATGTGGCCTCGCACCACGGTAGTCTCTCGACCAAGTTGCGTTTGGAGGCGGAGAGCCGCCTCAAACGCGGTGAACTCAAGGTGTTAGTAGCCACTTCTTCGTTGGAATTAGGCATCGACATCGGTTCCGTGGAATTGGTCTGTCAAATCGGTTCCATCCGTTCCATCGCCGCCTGTTTGCAGCGGGTGGGGCGCGCAGCACATCATCATGGCGGGGTGCCGAAGGGCCGTCTGTTTCCCCTGACCCGGGACGAACTGGTCGAGTGCGTGGCTGTGCTGCAATGCATCCGGCATGGTGATTTGGATCATTTGCACATTCCTGAAAAGCCCCGGGATATTTTGGCCCAGCAGATTGTTGCCAGCGTCGCCGTTGAAGAATGGAGTGAAGATGCTTTGTTCACCCTGATGCAAGGCGCCTTTCCGTATCGTCATCTTACCCGGGACGAATTTGTTGAGATCCTGCGGATGTTGAATGACGGCTTCAGCACCAAGCGCGGTCGCCGGGCCGCCCTCATTCATTACGATGCCATCAATCATCGCCTTCGTGGCCGGCGCGGGGCCGGACTCACGGCCCTGACATCGGGCGGAGCCATTCCCGATAATTCCGATTACCGCGTCGTGGTGGAACCGGCCCAAACTTTCATCGGCACGGTCAACGAAGATTTTGCCGTGGAAAGCATCGCTGGCGATATTTTTCAATTGGGCAATGCTTCCTGGAAAATCATCCAGGTCTCCGCCGGCATGGTGCGCGTGGAAGATGCCCACGGACAACCGCCGGGCATTCCATTCTGGTTGGGTGAAGCGCCAGCGCGCACGCCTGAATTGTCGCAGGCCATCTCGCGCTTGGATGAAAACATCGCCGCGCGCATAGCGGCCCAGTTGGGAAGAAAAACGGGCGATCGTGAAATCGATCTGGCCGTTCTGGCGGATTGGTTGCTGACGGAAGCGCCTTTGTCCCGCGCCGGGGCATTGCAATTAGCGGCTTATTTTTATGATGCATACCGGTCTCTGGGTGCGTTGCCTTCCGATAAAGTCATCATCATGGAACGGTTCTTTGATGAATCCGGCGGCATGCAATTGGTGATCCACTCCCGGTTCGGTGCGCGTTTGAACCGGGCATGGGGACTCGCCCTGCGAAAACGTTTTTGTCGTTCCTTTAATTTTGAATTGCAGAGCGCGGCCACCGACGATGCCATCGTGCTTTCCCTGGGCACCCAGCATTCGTTTCCGTTGGAGGAAGTTTTTCATTATCTGCATAGCAACAGCGTCCGGGACATTTTGGTGCAGGCTTTATTGGATTCACCCATGTTTCCGATCCGCTGGCGTTGGAATGCCACCCGCTCGCTGGCGTTGCCCCGGCATCGTGGCGGCCGGAAAATCGCCGCGCCACTACAACGGATGGAATCGGAAAATCTGCTGGCGGCAGTGTTTCCTGATCAATTGGCTTGTCCGGAAAATCTCGCGGGTGACCGGATCGTGCCGGATCACCCATTGGTCAGGCAAACCATTGAAGACTGTTTGGTGGAGGCCATGGACATTGACGGATTGGAAAATCTTTTGCGCCGGATGGAGCGGGGCGAGATTCGTTGCCTTGCCCGCGACTTGCCGGAGCCATCGCCGCTGGCTTCGGAAATCTTGAACGCCCGGCCCTATGCCTTTCTCGATAATGCCCCGCTCGAAGAACGCCGGGCCCATGCCGTGCAAACGCGCCGCGCCAGCGACACGGCCAGCCGGAATGAATTGGGAATCCTGGATATTGCGGCGATCGAACACGTCTGCACTGAAGCCTGGCCGACTGTGCAGAATGCAGATGAACTTCATGACGCGTTGTTGCAATTGGGGGTCGCGACGCTGGAAGAATTGCAGCGATGCCATCCCGCCGCCCAAGAGTGGCTGGAACTTCTAGAGCGAGACCAACGTGTCGGAAAATTAAACGACCCGCCACTTTGGTTCGCGATGGAGCGGGCGGGCTTGATTCAATCGCTTTATCCGCAACTGAAAATCAATCTGCCAGAACCGGCTCAAGGGCTGGTGAAGCCGATGCCAGAACTGGAAGCCGGCCGCGAATTGGTTCGTGGCCGCATGGAGGTTGTGGGGCCGGTCACCTGCGAGCAAGTGGCAGATTTTTTGCACCTTCCCGCTCACCTGATTGAACAGTCATTGCTCGCATTGGAGGCCGAGGGGTTTATTTTGCGCGGAAAATTTCATCCGGCGGCAAAGCAGACTGAATGGTGCGACCGCCGGTTGCTGGCCCGCATTCACCGCCTGACCATCAATCGTTTGCGGGCGGAAATTCAACCGGTCTCCGTGGCAGATTATCAATGCTTTCTTCTTTCCTGGCAACATGTGGCGTTGGAGCGGAAGCTGGAAGAAAATTCCGGGGTGGAGGCGATTTTGCATTTATTGGACGGTTATGAATTACCGGCTGCGGCTTGGGAACCTTCCGTTTTGGCAGCACGGGTAAAGGATTATGATCCGCGCTGGCTGGATCAATTATGTTTCACCGGGCGTTTTGGCTGGGGCCGGTTGTCGCCGCCGCCAAATCAAAAATCGCGGATGCAGCCGCCTTTGCGTTCCAGTCCCATTTCTCTTTTTAGCCGGGAAAATGCTCCGCATTGGTTGCAACTGGCCCGCCTGCCAAAATCAGATTTTTCGGCTGAAACCGAAGTGATCTTGAAACTTCTGGCGGAGAAGGGGGCTTTGTTTTTTGGCGAGATTGCGCGGCATGCCGGATTGCTCAAGTCGCGGGTGGAACAAGCACTGGGAGAACTGGCGGCCCACGGTTGGGTCACGGCGGATAGTTTTGAAGGTTTGCGCGCCTTGTTGACGCCGCCCGATAAACGCGCCCGTTTTGGAGATGTCGGACGCCCCCGGCGGCATCGGGAGGTGACTAATATTGAGTTTGCCGGACGTTGGTCATTATTGCGCCCGTATCCGATGGTAAATGAAAACGATTCGTTAGACTCCGGTCCGAGGACCGAAGCTCTCAAAGTTTTTGCGCGAGTGTTATTGCGGCGTTATGGAATTGTTTTCCGGAAAATGTTGGAGCGGGAGGCCCTGAAAGTTTCCTGGTTTGAACTGGGCCGGGTTTATCGGCAGATGGAAGCGCGGGGTGAGATTCGCGGCGGTCACTTCATCAGCGGGGTCAGCGGTGAACAATTTGCGTTGCCGGAAGCCATCGGCCATTTGCGGACGCTTAAGAAAACGGGAAAAACGCAGGAACAGGTTGCGTTAAGTGCCGCTGATCCTTTGAATCTGGTTGGGATTCTTACGCCCGGTGCCCGCATCCCCGCCATCTGGCGCAACCGCATTTTATTGCGGGACGGTGTGCCGCAAGCGGCTTTGGAAGCGGGCAAGGTGATCAATCTGAATGGGGAAATGAACTTGAAGGCCACCGAATCTGCATTGAAGACCGGCACCTTGCCCGTTGCTTTGCGGCGATATTATCACTAGGGCATATTGCAAAAAAGGTAGTCGATTATTGCAATTTGCAATCACACCTTAATTTATAGTCTTCAAACATTTTAATCTGCCAAGGGTGTCTTAATCCCTGTGTCTTATGGGTAAAAGCAGGTTTTTACCTCGTAATATTTGAAGATAAATCACCCCGCCCGCCATGGCACTCAATTTGCAAATCTTCCAAGTGCGTTTGCCGCACCAAGCTGAATCAAACCCATTAATAACTTTATGAAAACCAAACTGGCTGATGAAAAATGCAATGAAGCGGATGCCAAGCAATTGCGTTTGCCGGCCAAGGAGATCGCGGCTTTCAAAAAACAACTTTCCGGATGGAAATTAGTGTCGGGCAAAAAGTTGGAGAAGAAACTTAAATTCCCCGATTTTAAAGCGGCCCTTAAATATGTCGTCAAGGTGGGGAACCTTGCTGAAAAACAAGGCCACCATCCGGACATTTTTCTGACGTACGGTGCGGTACACATTCAACTATCCACTCACTCGGTGAAGGGCTTGACGGAGAATGATTTCATTTTGGCCGCCAAAATCGACCGGGTGAGTTGAGCCGTCCAAGTGGATCATACCTATGAATCCCGAGGAATCGGAGCCAGCCTCTGTCCCGCCTGATGCATCACGCGCGGCAAAGCCGACGGATCAACCTGACGAAGCAAAATTGCCGGGTGCGCCAGAAAAAATCACCGGCGAAAAAACGTTGCTCCATGAAGCCTCCGGTCTGGCGATAAAAATTTCCGTCGAAGCGGGAAGCCAACCGGCCAAACCGGCTGGTGAAGAAGAAAAAGAATCCCAGCCGACTGATAAAAAGGGTGCTGCTGCCAAAAAGGATCAAAAGCCGCCCTTGTTCAAGCGGCCCGTTTTTATTGTCATCGCGTCCGTCATTTTTCTCACGCTATTGGCGGGCGGAATCATCTTATGGTTGATTTTGCACCAGTTTGTTTCCACCGATGATGCCTATATCGACGGTCATGTGATCCAGGTCAGCCCGCGCGCCAGCGCGCAAGTCATGGTGTTGCATGTTCAAGACAACCAGTTCGTTCATGCCGGCGATCTTTTATTGGAATTGGACCCCACGGATTATCAAGTCGCGCTTGATCAGGCCAAGGCTCAAGTGCTTGCTGCGCAAGGGCGCATGGTTCAGGCCGAGGCGCAGATCGGCACTGCCAAGGCAGCGGTGCAGGAGGCGGTGGCGGAGGTCGATGCCGCCCAGGTGCAATTGGACAACACCAGCAAGGATTTGAAGCGTTATCAGGAAGTGGATGAGCGCGCGCGCTCCCAACAGCAACTCGACAATGCCGATGCCGCCCAAAAAAATGCCCAAGCCCAACTCAAGAATACGCAGGCGCACAAAGTTTCGGCAGAGGCAGAAGTGACGAGTGCGGAAGCGCTGGCAGTTGCCGCCCAAGGCGAATTCAAGACCGCCGAAGCCAACCAGAAACGCGCCGAGGTCAACTTGTCTTACTGCAAAATTTACGCGCCTACGGACGGTCGGGTGACCGAACGAACGGTCGAGACCGGCAATTATGTCGCGGTTGGCCAGGCGCTCTTGCTGCTCGCCGATCCCCGGGTGTGGGTAACGGCAAATTTTAAGGAGACGCAACTGGCGAACATGCGGAAGGACCAGCCAGTAACGATCAGTGTGGATGCTTTTCCGGGTATAAAATGGCACGGTCATGTGGATTCCATCCAAGCCGGTTCGGGCTCGCGATTCAGTGTTTTACCGGCGGAGAATGCGATGGGAAATTATGTGAAGATTGTTCAACGCGTGCCGGTGAAAATTCTCTTCGACGATCCGGTGAACACGAATGATACCCGGATGTTGTCCCCGGGACTGTCAGTGATTCCCCGGGTGAAAGTGAGGTGACATGGCCACCGGCGACTCCACGAATAAGCGAACGGTGAATCCTTGGTTGATCGCCTTCACCGTTTCCCTGGCCACGTTCATGGAAGTGATGGACACATCCATCGCCAATGTTTCGTTGCGCTATATCGCCGGCAGCGTTGGGGCGGACCAGAGTGAATCAACCTGGGTGCTGACGAGTTACCTGGTGAGCAACGCCATCGTTGTTCCCATCAGCGGCTGGCTGGCTTCCGTCATCGGGCGGAAACGATTTTACATGAGTTGTGTGGCGATCTTCACCCTCAGTTCCTTTGCGTGCGGTTTGTCGTTTTCGCTGGGGTCTTTGTTATTTTGTCGCGTGATCCAGGGCATTGGTGGCGGCGGATTGGCCCCTTCGGAGCAATCTATTCTAGCCGATACCTTTTCCCCGGAAAAACGCGGCCTGGCTTTTGCGGTCTATGGGATAGCGGTGGTGGTGGCGCCTGCCATCGGGCCGGCCTTGGGCGGGTGGATCACCGACACCTATTCCTGGCGCTGGATTTTCTTCATCAATATCCCGGTGGGTATCCTGTCCTTGATCATGACTTATTTTTTGGTCCAGGAATCGCCCACCGCAAAAAAGGAACATGAAAAGGCGGTCAAAGGCGGGATCAAGGTGGATTATGTCGGTTTCGCGCTCGTGGCCTTGGGCTTGGGTTGTTTGCAAGTGATTTTGGACAAAGGGCAGGAGGATGATTGGTTTGGCAGTACCTTCATCGTCGTGTTTGCCATCTTGAGCGCGATCGGCATC
>DASYEY010000028.1:0-3882 GCA_036498725.1 Verrucomicrobiia bacterium
GCCAACGGATCCACAGAAAACGGCACCGCCAAGGCCAACGGATCGGGGCCGGTGCAGGCTTCAAGTATTTGATAACTGTAAAGCGTGTTGTTAATGTATGCCGAATACTGAAGCTGGTTTAATGGCGTGGAAAAATAGTCAAAATTTCGCTGCACCACCAGATACTCCATGCCCACCGGGCAGGGAACGTTGCCGACATGAAGCCGGTCATGCAACGTCCAATTGTAACGCACTGGGTCCGCCAGCCCCATCTGCTCGGTCATCAGGCTCAAGGTGGTGGATTTTAAATCCATCAAGCCCAAGGCCTGCGCCTGATAATTTTGCTGCCGTGATTCCAGCGGAAATTCCGAAAGCATCTTGCTGTAATTATCCACATTGGTCAGCGCATTCAAGATGGCAAACGCGCCATCCACCGAGGCGGCTCCTTCGGGGCCAAAAAAATCCAAGAAATTTGCATCGAAAGCGTAATACATGACCGGCGTGTTGCGGCGATATTCTTCCCCCAAATTTTTAGGGGCGTTCAAATCACCACCCAAACCGTAGCCAATCACCGGTTGCTGCCAGGAGTCACCGCCATTGCCGATCGGGCCACCGGGTGAATAAGCCCAAGAAGTTTGCAGGCCGGACGCCAGCAACAGAACCCAAAAAATTCGTTTAATCATTGGCTGCATACAAATAAATTCAATATTCATCAACGCAGGAGCACCACTTGGTAATAGCCAACGGCACCGCCGCCAACATTGACCGAATCACTGGTGCCCGCCGCAAACCGGGGTGAACCAAGGTTGCTCCAGTTTTTAAAGTCCGTCGTAAATTGCACTTGATAGGTAAATCCAGGCTGCGTATTCCAACTCAGGAAAACCCCCTGCAGGGTCTTGTCCAAATGGGTGGTAAGCCAAGTGGTGGAATCCAGCGGATTGCCCCCGCTTAAAAACACCTTCAGCAAATCCGGCGCACCTGCGGCCGACGGCGTGCCGGAAGCGGATGATGGCCACAAACTGACATCGCCGCCATAATACAGAGCCATCCATTCATAAGGAACACCGCCCCAACTGAGACCGCCCCAAGTTGATTTGTTGGTGGCCGGAGACAACGGAGAACGGGCGCCGTCCGTCTTCACATAATCCACTTGAAACGAATGTGTGCTGCCGGCGGTCAGGCCGTTGGCGGCCGTCATAAGCCAGATATTGCTCGTCGTCACCGCCATCGGCGAAGCCGCGCCGTCCACATAAATTTCATAATTGGTGACGGATATGCCCGTCAACGGCGCCCAAGAAACCTCTAATTGCGGCTGATACACCCCGTTGCTCAAGCTGAACGGCGCATTCACAAACGGAGCCGGCATGGCCTGCAACACGGCATCCATATTGACGTAACGCTGGGCATACAGGTCAAAGCTATTTTGGATGCCGGTAAAACTGGTCCAGATGGCCAGAAATTGACTGACACCATCAGAAACTACAACCGGCTGCATCTGCTGGCTGGCGGTCGTGGTGTTGACGCGGAATTCACCGCTCGTCGGCGTGCCGTCCTGATACAACGTGCGGCCATAGACACCTTCGCGCGAACCGTCCTGGCTCAGGCTGGTCCAGACCACCAGATAATTCAAACCGATGGCATTCAAGCGGGGCGCATATTGGTTGCCAACTACATGGGCATTGATCAATGTCACCCGATCACCAACCCCATTGGTGGCGATGGAACGCGCATAAACATCCCAGCCGTTGGCGCGAACGGCCATATCGCGAGCAGACCATGCGACCAGGCAGGTTCCATCGGATGCAGATGCCACGGTCGGATTGGCGCAGGGATAATTATTCGTGTTTACAATGAACTCGTTGCCCACCGCACCCCCGTTGCTCTGGAAGAGCCGCGCATAAATATCCACGCTCGGCAAACTGATCTGCGTTTGCACTGTTCCATTGGTTTCATCAATGTTGTTGTCAATGGTGGTCACTCGCTGCTGCTCGGAAACCCATGCCACTACAAAACCTCCGCTTTTCAGTGCCGCTACCACAGGTGAACGTTGATTAAAACTGGTGAACTGGTTCACTAAAAACTCACTCTTCACCGTTGCGCCCACTGGTGACATAATTTTGGCATATACATCCAGCAGACTGTTCGACCCAGCCTGGTTGAAACTGCTCCAGACGATCACGACATTGCTGTTGTTGAGCGTGGTGATGACGGGATTGGCTTGGAAATTATTATTAAAAGTGCTCACCACCAGATCGGTCGTCGTCAACCACGTATTGGCCGGCGTCAAATAACGCGCAAAAATATGCTGATAGCCCTGCTTCCCGCCCTCCCACACAAACGCGGCACCGCCATTTTTCAACAAGGTGACGCGGGCGTTTTCCTGATCGTTTGAACCCTGGGCGTTCACCCGGAAAGTGCTCAAGGTTCCCGACAGCGTGCTGTCCACCCGGCGGGCACTGATGCCCCAGCCGTCGCCATCCGTGGCATTGTCCTGCCAGACCACAAATCCGCCATTCGCCGAAAGCGCCGCATCGGGGAACATCTGGTCGCCCGCCAGTGAACCGATCACCGGATATTCAGTGCCATTCGCGGTGTAATAATTGGTTTGCGCTGAAGCAGTGAAAGGAAAAGTCACGGCGCAAAAAACAGCGCTTAGGGCAAGGATTTGCAGCCGAACGGGTAATGACATCATGAGACTTGATGAAAATAATCCACTCCGGCGGAATTGTCCAAAAATTCCTACGGTGGCCGCCGGGCGTTTTACCGCACCAGCCATTTTATTGATCCAGCTTTGCAAATTCATTTTCAAATCAACTCCGCCTGTTTCTCCGACACGATCACCGCATCCAATGCGGCGAGCATTCCCTTGAATCCCCAGCCGCCGAACAAATCCCGCAGCGCCTCGCCGTTCACCGGCCGGATGCCCAACTGCTCCGGCAAAAAATCGCACGCGACTTCCGGCAGCCGCACCAGACCCTGGTTTCTCCGAACCGCCGACGCACCAGCCCGCAATGCGGCGCGCAGCTTTTCCGATTTCACTTCATCCAGCCGGCCCAATAACGACTCGACCGAACCAAATTGTTTCAACAATTCCGTCGCCGTCTTCGGGCCGACGCCCGGCACGCCGGGGATGTTGTCCACGGCGTCGCCCATAAGCGCCAGCCAGTCTGCCACCTGCTCCGGCGGCACGCCGGTCTTGGCCACCACCTGCTCGTCCGACCAAACCGCCCCGGTCTTGTCGTTCGGGTTCAACAATCCGATTTCCCGCGAAACCAACTGCATAAAATCTTTGTCGGAACTGGCAATCACCACTTTCCAACCTGCCGCTGCCGCGCGCCGCGCCAGAGTGGCGATGTAATCATCCGCCTCAACGCCATCGCCGCAGTATTCCGCCACGCCTGCCGCCGCCAGATACTGGCTGATTGCATCCAATTGCGGCCGCAAATCAGCAGGCATTTCCGGCCTTTGCGCCTTGTAATTCGGCAGCAACGCCAGCCGTTCCGCACTCAAACCACCGTCCCACACAACGATCAAATGACTTGGCTCAACGGCCAGTCGCATTTTTTCCAGCATCTTGACAAAGCCATAAATGGCGTTGGTCGGCTGGCCGGACGGCGAACGCAATTCCCGAATCGCATGAAATGCCCGGTATGCGTAGGCGTGTCCGTCAACAATCAGCAACCGGTTCACGGATTGGATGGCGGCATCCGCATCTTCGTCACCGTTTCCGTCACCTTGCCGGCATTTTCCGGCTGCGTGGGCACGGCATTCTGGGCGAAAGGCAGATCGTCGTCTGAATGCACACGGTTGCCGGCCGGATCCACAATGGTCGCGGTGACAAAGATCATCAGGTTCTTTTTCACCGTAGTTTTGCTCTGGCTTTGGAACAGACGGCCCACCATC
>DASYEY010000029.1:0-3621 GCA_036498725.1 Verrucomicrobiia bacterium
TATTCGCCCTGGCGCGACATAAATTTCATCACGGCTTCGGTACGGGAATGCACGTGCATTTTTTTATAGACGTTCTTGAGATAGCCGTGGATCGTTTCCACGCTCAATGAAAGCTGCGTGGCAATCTCCTTGTTGGAATAACCTTTGGCAAGCAGGACGAGCAGCTCTTTTTCGCGCGGTGTCAACTGCACCAGTTGATCACGCAGTTTGGCGCGATCGCGGAAATAATTCGCCACGCGACGGGCAATGCCGCTGGTCATCGGCACATCCCCTTTGAGCAAATCCAACAACGCTGTGCGCAAGGTCGCGGGTTCGACTTGCTTCAACAAGTAGCCATCCGCGCCCGCTTCGAGCGCCGGAAAAATCAGTTCTTCATCATCGGATGAAGTAAACATGAGAATCCGGGTGTCCGGCAACAATCGCTTCAGCCGGGCCGTGCATTCAATCCCTGACATCTGCGGGAGCATGATATCCATCAGGACAATATCCGGGCCGGCCGCCGGGATCTGTTCCAGCGCCATTTCGCCCGAAGTACACACGCAGACACAATTAAATTCGTCAAACGTTTCCAACAGCTGCAAGAGATCTTCCCGGATTTCAGGCTGATCCTCGACCAGCGCCAGCCGGCTGAACTGGCGGCCACTTGGGTTATGGACAGGGTTTTCAATGACCGTTGGGCTCATAAACGTGATTTTGTAGAATGATTCACCGACGCCGAAGATCTTGCCGTCGCCGCTGATTTAATTTTATTTCCTGACGGCCACCAGCCTTGCCAAAACCGGCCGGACACCCGGCGCGTCAGCGGCACGGTGAATTCAATCCGGCAACCGGAACCGGGCTGGCTGATGATGCGGCAAATGCCGCCCGCATCCGCCGCCCGCTTCATCATGTTGGAAAGGCCGTTCCGTTCGCGATCCGCTTCCGCCGGCACAAAGCCTTTGCCGTTATCTTCGATGACCATCACCATCATCATTTCCTGCTGACGAATCCGCAGGATGACCTCCGAGGCGGCAGAATGACGGACGACATTATTCAGCGCCTCTTTGACTGCCAAAAAAAGATTGCGGCGCATGCCCAAATCACAGGGGAGATCGGAAATCTGTTCTTCCAATTCAAACCGGCAGCGCACGGTCGTCGGCTGCGTAAATGTTTCGGCATACTTGCAGACAAACGAGGCAAAATCCTGAAGTGTGTCGCGTTGTGAATTGACCACCCAGATGATCTCATTCAACGACCGCAACAAACTGCGCGTCTTATCACAAACTCGGCCAACTTGTTGATGCGATGGTGAGGCCGTTGGCAGTTCGTTCCGCGCAATTTCCCCCAGCAACACCAGTTGCGTCAGCCCCGACGTCAAATCATCGTGCAGATCGCGCGCTATCCGGGCGCGTTCCCGCTGGATGACGTGACTCGCTTGAACATGCAGCGCCAGCTTGCCCAGCAGCCGGACACAAATCACCGCGATCAAGACACACAACGAAAACAGGCTGATTAAAAACCAGCCGGTCTGCCAAAAATGATAAATGATCGGCTGGATCTGGGCCGCTTTGAGCAGAATCAACCGGTGATTCCAGGGAGGAACACCGACGCCTTTAATCACCGTTGCCGCCGGCCAGCTCGCCTCCGCCCGGGTTTTGGTCTCCCAACCATGTTCGGCATCCGGCACCACGCACCAGCCTGGGTCTGATAAAATTTCCATTTCCCGGCCATCCGCCAGGCTCACGTGCAATCCCGCCAAAACTCCGGCAATATCAAACGTATTGAATGCCTCCACCGCCAGCACATGGCGGCCTGGTTCCATCAAGAGCGTCAGATCATATTCCGTAAGATCACGCCAGTCACCACCCCGGCCAATCTCCCGGCCATCCACAAAAAGTCGGTACGTATTATCCGCCGTGATACGCAGACGCGCACTGATGACCGTGCTAAAACGGGGAATCTCAAATTCTTTCCAAAGGCGGCAATATTGCTGGTCATGGGTTTCCGACGCCCAGATCCAGGAACCAACGCCATAATTAATATTGGTACCATTGATCGGAACAATCGCGGCATTAAGCCCACCCGTTTCATTTTCCGCAAAGAGTCGTGAAGAAAACGCCAGCATTAACCCGAAGACCAAGCATCCCAGCGGGAAGACCCGCAAAGACAAACCAGTCCCCCACCGTTTCAATCCAGCACGGTTTTTTTGCCCGCCAAGCGGCGACAATTTATGCAGCCAAAATTCCATCTCACCTTAAAGTGCCCGAGGTTAATTTAGACGGATAGCGCCGGAGTGTTACATTCCTGTTTCTTTTCGGCAATACATATACCCGACAATTTTTTGAATCCTACCACCCGCCGAAGTTCTTGACGCGCGTCAGTTTGAAACTAGATTTCGAGTTTTAATTAAAACAATGCGCACTGTAAAAAGGGTAGCATTTCATGACAAAGTAATTTGTCAAATCGCAGCCTGCATCAAATAACGTTGAATCGCATAGTAGCAGCAATGTGGGACCAGTCCCACTCTGTCGCATACCCCCGCCGCCATGATAATCGTTCCATATGCTATACAAGTATTTCCAAACCCTTCGGTCGCATATTTTTGAAAACAACATCTATCGATTTTTTAATGAACCATAAAAAGCTTGGAAGGCATGACGTAATAAGCGATGTCGAGAAATAACTCTGATCGTTGATCCAGTATTTAACTCAATGAGGCGATAATTATGTGCGTCTTTTTTAAGTTCAAGATCGAGTCGGTTTTTTACTAGACTCTCCAGAACAGCGGCACATTGTTCGACAGAACGAACGACCAGAATTCCGTTTAGAACTCCCGTTGAAAGTACAACTTGTAACGCCAATGGATGAATTTCTCGAAACAGACGAGCACGGTTTTCGAAGCGAACAGTATTAGCAACTAAAATACCGACCAAGTCAGCGCGAATTTTTTTAAGAATTTCTGGATTCTTCTTATTATCTTTAATGGTAAGGTCGAGCCACTGACGATACTCTGCTCTTTGTACTTGGTCCAAAATCCTTTCCGTTTCAAAATATAGATCAAAATCACTCCAGTGCGCTCTTACCGTCTCCGACATTTCATCATCATTTAGTTTGCCAATCTTCGAGGTCAGGATTTTAGATAATATGGCTTGATCATCTATGCCCTCGTCAATTTCCTTCCTTTCTTCCGGGTCGAGCAGTTGAATTAATTCTTGCCTTGTTCTCCTCGAGAGTGATTCCGTGTCTAAGCTTCCTTGCGGAAGTGCTAATTTGGGTACATAAACTATTACTGGCTTTCCCTGCCCTAATGCCACCGAAGCCTCAGAGTCTTTTCCGAAAGTATCAGACTTTTGAGCCATATAAATCGTGAGGCTAGCACGCCGCAACATCAGAGCTTCAACAAGTCCTTTAGCAATGCGATCATCAATCCAAGATTGAGTGGGGTTGAAATATCTGAGCTTAAGAGAACGTATTTTAGGATGATTGAACAACCCTTTCACGAATTGGTTTACTGAGACAAAATCAGCGTCGTTCCGCATTGAAGTTGCGACATAAATATCTAAATGATCAGCAGAAAGGTATTGTCCCAGGTTTCGCAGTGCTATATCTCGAGTTTCCTGCATCCGCTCCAATTCACTTTCA
>DASYEY010000030.1:0-4300 GCA_036498725.1 Verrucomicrobiia bacterium
ACTTCTCCTGGTTCAGGCTATACGAGCGTGCCCAGCGTGGTGATCAGCGCCCCTGATGCGCCTTTGCAGCTGACCGCCCCCACGAGTATTTCCCCAATGGTCGCGTTGAACATAGATAACTTGGTGACAAATCTGACGTACCAATTACAGTCATCTTCAGATTTAAGCGTTTGGACGAACGTTGGAACGCCATTTGTGCCAGGGGCGACTACGGATTCAATTTATTTGGCCGCCACCAATGCCCAAGGTTTTTTCCAATTGCAATATCTGCCATGATTTTAAAATCCGACAATAAAATCGCCCAACATTTTACCCGGCTTCTCATGCTGGACAATTTTCAGGACCCCACTAGATTGGTTATGTGAAAATGCCGCCATTCATTCTGGCTTCCGCGTCGCCGCGACGTGCAGATTTGTTACGGCAGCTCGCCGTGGAGTTTCAGGTGGTGCCCAGTGACGCCACGGAAGTTTATGATGATCAGTTGTCACCCCGGGAACTTTGCCAGCTCAATGCGCATCGTAAAAATCGCGCCGTTGCCAAAAAAAATCCGGATGCACTGGTTCTCGGGGCGGACACGCTGGTATTTCTGGAGCGCGAAATTTTTGGCAAACCGCGCGATCTGGCCGAAGCGCACCGGATGTTACTGCGCTTGCAAGGACGCACCCATCAGGTCATCACCGGGGTTTGCCTGCTGCACCTGCGGACGCATCAAGAGCGAATTTTTGCCGTCAGCACCGATGTGACCTTTCACCCTTTGACGGAAGATCAGATCGCGCGTTACCTCGCAAAGATTAAACCACTCGACAAGGCAGGGGCTTATGCGATTCAAGATCACGGAGAATTGATTGTAGCCAATGTCTCCGGTTCCTACAGCAATGTGGTCGGTTTGCCCCTGGAACGTCTCCGGAATGAACTGGCGTTCTGGAGTTAAGGGTGTGCTATTTCAGCGCCATTAGGCGTGACGTTTGGGGCAAAGCTGCATAACGTATCAGACAATGCTTGAGCCACTGACCAATTCACAGATCCGTAAATTCAAAGCCACCGCGCAGCTGATGTCGCCCCAACTGAAGATCGGCAAAGCCGGTTTGAGCGAAGGTTTCCTTAAAGAAGTGGAAGTCGCCCTGACGCAGCATGAATTGGTGAAGATCAAGTTCGTGGAATTTAAGGAGCAGAAAAAGGAACTCGCACCGCAACTGGCCGAAAAGACTGCCAGCCACCTCGTGATGCGCGTTGGCAATGTAATGGTGCTGCATCGGCCCAAGCCGGCGGGAGAATCAGACGGCGAATAGCTTTCCTCACCCTTGAAAAATTCTGCTGGCACACCAGCGCCCGTCTTGATGCGTGCCGTCGCGGGAAATAACAACGTTCGAAATGAAGAATAAAAATTTATTCCGGTTTTCGATGCGGCAATTTCTGATCGCATTGATTGGGCTGGTAGTGATCTATCCATTTGTCGGCGACCTGAATCATGGTGACCTGATCGAGAGCGCACTGATGATGGTGCTGCTGGTTTCGGCAGCCTTGGCTGTGAGCGGGCGCAGCCGGATATTGACGCTGGTCCTGGTCATTCCGGCGTTGATCGGCTCATTCCTTGATCAATACCGGCACGATTTGGTGCCGGGTTGGTGCATTACTGCGATTCAAATGGTTTTTGCGGGCTTCGTGATCGTCCAGTTGATCGAATATATCGTGCGTGAAACCCATGTAAATGCAGAGGTATTATGCGCCGGCATCGCAGCTTATCTGATGCTGGCGATATTTTTTACCCCGGCTTATCTGACGATTTCACAGTTGAACCCGGAGGCCTTTTCGGGATCTCACCTTGCCGCCGGGCACAATTTGGACCGGTTTGACGCGCTCTATCTTAGTTTTGTCACCTTGACCTGTGTGGGTTGCAATGACATCACACCCTTGTCCAAGGCGGCCCGGATGCTGTTGATGGTTGAATCAACAGCCGGGGTCTTATGCCTGGCGGTTTTGATTTCCCGTCTGGTGGCACTTTACTCCAATCCGGGCCGGAAAATTTCTGGCCAGCAAAAGTGATTTTTTGCAAGGTTGCTGCTCAAGGAAGGGGCATCGGTGCCACGCCTTCGAAAGTCAACTTCACCGGCTTGATAAAACCCTGGTCGTCGAATTCCATTTTCTCAATGCAAGTCACGCGATGATTACCATCCGTTTCACCCAGCGGCCGGCGGTGATAAACGATGTAGTAAATTTCCGTGCCCGGCACATGGATCACCGAGTGATGGCCGGCGCCGGTCGCGACCTTGGGATCCTGTTGTAAAATTTTTCCGATGCGCTTAAACGGACCAAGCGGTGAATCAGCCATGGCATACGCCACGGAGTAATTGGGGCCGGTCCAACCGCCTTCCGACCACATGAAATAATATTTGTCGCCGCGCCGGAACATCACCGAGCCTTCAACGTAACCTTCAGGTGTAATTTCCTTGAATTGTGTGCCATCGGCGAAGGGTTCGATCCCGGTGAAATCGGCCTTCAAGCGGCAGATATTGCAATGCCGCCAGCCGCCGTAGATCAAATAATATTGGCCATCCAGATCGCGAAAAACAAACGGGTCAATTGGTTGGGCGCCGTTGTAAAAATGATCAATCAATGGCTTGCCCAGGTAATCCTTGAACGGGCCTTCCGGTTTATCGGCCACGGCGATTCCCAGCCCGCCAATTTGTCGGTTGTTTTGAATATCGTTCGCGCCGAAGAAAATATAATAGCGCCCATTATTTTCCGCCACGGCCGGCGCCCAGATCGCGCGGTGTGCCCAGGGAACCGTATTGGTATCCAGAATATGGCTGTGCTTGCTCCAATGAACCAGGTCAGGCGAAGAAAAAGCATCAAAGAATGTCTGTTCCTCGTAAGGCGCCGAGTAAGTGGGATAAACCCAATATTCTTTGCCAAAAACTTTTGCTTCCGGATCGGCATACCAGCCGGGAAAAATTGGGTTGCCGGAATGGGCCAGGTCATTGGTGGCTTCCGCCCGGATAACGGGACTTTGGCTAAGCAAAAAAATCGTCGTCAAAAATGTGCCGCTGCTGACCCAACGCCGGGCCGCTGTTTTCAAATTCATAATTCTCAGGTTGTGAATGGATTTAGATTTTTATCCGGACACCGCGATGGACTTTGACTTCCGACCCCTCCGCCAGAAAAGCGGAAGACGGCTGGCGACGCAGGGTATCCTGGAACATTTCGCCATAAAGTGCCACTATATCACAATGTAATTCTGCGGTTTGCGCCTCCCAAAATCGCCAGCGCGGATGTTCCACTTGATATTCCAGAGTCGAGCCATCGCGTTGGCGGGTGTAACCCCAATAATGCTCGGTGATGAATTCAGGTTCTGAACCGCTGACCAGCGGTTGGGCGTTGCCACGCGTTGTCAGTTTCAGACAATTTTCCCGACGATGGAAACGCCAATTATAAGCGACTGATCCGGCTTCCTCTGTAAGGCTTTTCTCAATGCGATGCGAAGTTGGCAGCGCCAGATAGGGTTCATTGTAAAGCGCACGGGCAAGCCACGCGATGGCGAAGCGAGGAACAATTTCTTTGATGAAAACTACCGCGCGCCGCCAACCATCGCTGGTCTGGCGACGGACATAAAAGCGCAGGTTGATTTCTTCAAAGTTTTGGTGACCGGGAAAAGCGATGCCACACACGCGGGTTTTCTGAAATAAAAACCCAACGACACTGACGAATGCCTTGCCATTCCAAAAATCCAGCTCCGTTCCGGCGGGAATCAATGGCCGGAGGAGTTCTGGATCAATTTCATAGTTCACCATCGCCAGTTGACGCCATTCAGCCGTCAGAAAAACAGGTGAGCCGCGCTCGGTCATGGTCAAAGTTTGCCCAATTCCTGCCACAAGTGCGCGCTCATCAACTGGCCTTTTTCGAAACAATCCAGGTTGAATTTTTCGTTTGGAGAATGCGCGTTGTCATCCGGCAACCCCAAACCGAGCAACAGCGAATCGGCGCCCAGAATTTTTTTGAACTGATTCACGATCGGGATGGAGCCGCCTTCCCGCATCAGGATTGGCTTGCTGCCGAAGGCTTTTTCCAGCGCGCGCAGGGCGGCCTGCGCCGACGCGCCAGTGGGGGAAACCAGATAGGCTTCGGCACCGTGGCCGGCGGCGACCTCCATGCGGACGGTGGGCGGACAGATCTTCTGGAGATACGCGAGGACCTTTTTACGAACATGTTCCGGCTTTTGGTTCGGCACGAGCCGGCAGGTGATTTTTGCGCGGGCCCAGGCCGGGACAATGGTTTTGCTGCCTTCACCCTGGTAACCGCTGGT
>DASYEY010000031.1:0-10526 GCA_036498725.1 Verrucomicrobiia bacterium
CGGAATTTTTTGGGAATTGTTCGGGACCAAAAATCCGATTGTCGATCTGCCTCTGTTGAAGAACCGGAGTTTTCTGTTCGTTGCCATCATGATGTTCATCACCATGTTCATCCTTCAATCCACCACCCAAATGATGCCGCAATTTGTGCAGCAGTTATTGCCCTACGACGCCACGAAGGCGGGACTGACGTTGATGGGAGGCGGCTTTGTGATGATGGCGTTCATGCCGTTTGTGGGCATCATGGTGCGCAAGGTGCAACCCAAATATATGATCGCGTTCGGCTTCATTTTGCTCGCCTGCGCCATGCGGTATCTGGCGACATTTAATACGAATGTTTCCTTTGGGGTAGTGGCGATGGGGCGGGTATTCCAAGCTTGTGGACTGGCGTTTCTCTTTGTCCCGATCCAGACGCTGGCGTATTCAAATCTGCCCCCGGAAAAATCCAACAACGCCTCGGCGCTCATCAACCTGATGCGCAATCTCGGGGGCAGTGTGGGCATCTCCATGTCCACCACCATGCTGGCGCGACGCAGCCAGATTCATCAGGATCGCGTGGTTTCCACCCTGACACCGACGTCGCTCCATTTTCAAAGCATGTTGCATTCATTGGCCGGCCGGTTTGTCGCTTACGGTGCGGATTCCGTATCGGCCATGAAACGGGCAACCGCGATTATCGCGCACGAAGTGGTCACGCAAGCAACCATGCTGGCGTATCTGGATATTTTCATGGTGCTCATGTATGGCAGCCTGGTCGCGGCCGCGCTGACGCCGTTCTTGAAGAAAATCAACTTGAAGCAGCCTTCCGCCCGCTAATTATCCCGACGATGAATATTTACATTGGCACCAGCGGCTGGGTTTATAAGGAATGGGCGAATGATTTTTATCGCGGCCTCAAATCGAAGGAACATTTTCCCTTTTACGTCACCCAATTCCCGACGGTGGAGATCAACGCCACATTCTATCGGCTCCCAAATTTGAAGATAGTCCACGGCTGGCGAAAAAAGGCGCCGGCGAATTTTATTTTCGCCGTCAAAGGCAGCCGTTATCTCACGCATATCAAACGCTTGGACCATCTGGAAGGGGCGGTCGGAACGTTCATGCGCCGCATCGCGCCGCTCCGGGAAAAGCTCGGCCCGGTGCTCTGGCAATTGCCGCCGAACTTTAAAAGAGATTTACCGCGCTTGAGTCGATTTCTGAAACGGCTGCCAAAAACATTTTCGCACGCGATCGAATTTCGCCATCCTGATTGGTTGGTGCCGGAGACTTTCGCTCTTTTGACCGAAAATCGGGCCGCCTTCGTTTCTGCCAGTTCGTTGCGGATGCCGTCCGATTTTTCGGTCACTGCCGGTTTCATTTATCTCCGGTTTCATGGTTTGGCTGGAGGTCCATGGCATGATTATACCGAAGCCGAATTACAGCCCTGGGCCGACCACATCCGCCGCCAGGCGGCGGCAGGCAAAAGAGTTTTTGCCTATTTTAACAATGACCTGAACGTCCGCGCGCCGAACAACGCCAAGATGCTTATCGCAATGTGTGAAACAAGCGGCGGCGCAAAGGTTTGAATTTTGACGGCGGCATCGCTTTGGGGCGTTCCGGCTCGCCGGGGGCGGTTGCCGGTTGCTTCACGACGCTGATCGCGCCATTGCGTTCCAATTGGGCAAGTTTGACCTCTGCCAACTCGTTGATCTCTCCATTCAACCGTAAATCTTCCATCAAATCATCCTGACTGATGTTGTGCCGCTTCAGGATGCTTTTAAAAACGTAACCATTTTTGATAAGGATTTCTGCCTCGCCTTTCAACCGGTCGCCCAGCCGGTGGAACCGGCAGGCGAGATAAGCCGTGGCGCGATAAAGCGCTGCCAGAAAAAATCCGGCGCCCAACGTGGAGAACAGGGGAGTGTTGCCATTGACCCCGCGCGACAGCACGGAGGCCAGCAGGACAATCACCAGCACATCCAACGGATTGCGGTTGGCCAGGATTCTGCGTCCCGCCAGCCGGATCATGAATAGGAGCGCAAAAAAGGTGATCAAGGCGCGCAAAGCGATCTGATAGAAATGAAAATCCTTGGCATCGGCATTCAAGCCGAGCAGGACATCGCCAATTTTTTCCAGATAAGGAGTCATGACTTTGCCTTTCGCCGGTATTGTCGCTGGCCGGCCACAATTGTTTTTTTAGCCGCGTTGATGCCGCCGGTGCCTTTGATCTGGAATTTTTTCCCGTCCAGGCGGTTATAAGCCCGAAAGAAAAACTCGATTTGCAAAAGGATTTTCTCATCCAACACCCGTTGGAAGTTGGTGGCATCGTTTTCATCCACACCGATGCCGATGAGCCGGTCATTGCGGCAACGGGTTCCATCTTTCCCGGTCTGCTCGGCTTTGATGATGCCCAGCAAACGGGTTTTGACCAGGCAGCCGGACACCAAGGGTTCTTCATTCAAGATCAGGATATCCAGAGGATCGCCATCCTCGCCGAGGGTTCCCGGGATGAATCCGAAATTAAGCGGGAATTGCAATCCTTCGGGCAGCGCCCGCTTGAACTCGAACAGGCCGGAAACAAACGAGAAGGCCAGTTTGACCCGGCTGCCTTTGGGTGTTTCGACAATGACGTTCACATATTTTTCTTTTTTGTCGAAGGCTTCCAGTTTTTCGATTGATTTTTTCATGGGATCCTCACTTGGCCAATTCCTTGGTGTCGATTTTTTCGAGGGGCTTTTCCGCCGGTCCAGCCAAGACTTCACCCGTCGCTGCGAAACGCGAGCCGTGGCAGGGGCAATCCCATGTTTTCTCCGTGTCGTTCCATTTTACGATACATTGCAAATGCGTGCAGACTGGCGAACAGAGGGAAAGCTTTCCCTGAGGATCGCGGTAGGCGGCGACTTTGCGACCCTGCAGGTGCAGAACTTTTCCCGAGTTGCGCTTGAGACTTTTTACTGATTGATCCCTGGCCCCACCCAGCCAGTTGCGCAGCAGGTAATAGGGATAATCCTTGTTCTCGCGCAGATATTTTCCCGTGCCACCGTGAAACGGTTTGCGATGGACATCGAACAGTTCGGCCCAGGGATTTTTGCGCTTGAGAAAAGCATCCACGGCCATCATCGCGCCCAAGGTGCCGAAGGTCATGCCGTTTCCGCCAAAGCCCGTGGCGACAAATTGGCGCGGCGCGGTTTCACCCATGTAAGGCAGGCCATCCGGGGTTTCCACGACTTGTCCTGACCATTGGTGATCGGCTTGAAATGTCGGCAGGATTTTCTTAAGCGTCTTTTCCAGGTTTCGGTAAGGTTGCGCCGGATTTTTTATCTGGCCGGTCTTGTTATCCTCACCGCCAAAAATGGCCTCATCAAAATCCCGATGCCGGTCAATGCGCAGGTAATGATAAGGCTCGGCGGTATCCCAAAACGACGCTTCCGGCGCGGAACCAGGCCGGATGCGGGTGCTGATCGCATAGCTCGTATAAAGAAAAAGTTTGGATTGGAAGAGTAGGGCCGACACCGGGTCCGTGTTTCCCATCAAAGGTGTGTGCGTTGCTAAAAAAAGATAGGAGCAATGGATCTGGTGCTTTCCCACTGTGACGGATAATGGCCGGTCGGAGATTTTGCCCGCCTCCGTCTTTTCAAAAACATGGCTGCCGTTTCCGGGAATCGTGCGTAAAAGGGCGGCTACATAAGCGAGTGGATTGAATTTAGCCTGATGGAGAAATTTCACCCCCGGCTGGTTTACCAACGGAACGGAATCCAAAAATTCTGCCGCAAATCCCAGGTCATTGGCCAGTTTTGCCTCGGCTTCCAGCGACCGGCGCTCCTTGGCGGCATCTCCATTTAGCGGCGCGTGGTAATAGCCCGGTACCCAGGTGAAATCGCATGAAATTTTTTCGGCATGGATATTTTTGACGATTTGATCAATTGCCGCGCGACCGCCCTCCCAGGTTGCTTTCGCGGTTGGGTTTCCAAATTTTGCGGCCAGCGCACTAAGACGCGTATCAGTGACACAGGTCAGATGCGCAGTGGTATTGGTTGTGTCAAATCCGCCGCAACGGCCGCGCTCGATCAAAGCCACCTTGCAGCCGGCCTTTTTCAACAGGTACGCCGCTGTCACGCCGGTGATCCCCGCGCCGATGATGACCACATCCACGTGATAATCCTGGTCCAGTTTTTTGAAACGTTGCAGCGGCGTAGTATCACTCCAAAATGAAGTTGTATCCATAATGATGAGAATGTGAGTTGCCCGGCATGACTCTTGTTGAGCAACAACTGAGCCAGACACGATTGCGGCGGATATGCTGGTTAACGGGGGAAAAAAGCATGCAGTTTGCCAGCTTGCGCTGTCGGCACGGGCATAATGCAATTTAAAACTAAATGGACCTGACCTCTGACTATCCGTTTTGGAGGGTGCGTAACGGGCTGCGGGCTAATTACCCTGCGCTGGATCGGGACGTGGTTTGTGACGTCGTCGTCATCGGCGGCGGCATCACTGGCGCTTTGGTCGGATTTCATCTGGCTCAAGCGGGCGTAGTTACCACGTTGGTGGATAAACGGGACATCGGCACTGGGAGTACGAGCGGTAGCACCGCTTTGCTGCAATACGAAGTGGACGTTCCTTTGCGCCAATTGATCCGGCAAATCGGTCCGGCCCGGGCCAATCGCAGTTATCAACTTTGCTGGGACGCCCTCGGTAAAATTGATTCGCTTGTCAAAAAACTTAAGCTGCGCTGTGAATTTGAAAAGCGGCCCAGCTTGTTTCTGGCACGGTCGGCCCGGGAAATCCCGGAATTACGCAAGGAACTTCAATTGCGACGAAAACTCGGAATTCCGCTGGATTTTTGGGATGAATCGAAGATTAAAAAACACTTTCCCTTCTCGCGGCCGGCCGCACTTTTTTCTGAGGATGGGGCGCAGGTCGATCCGCATCGACTGACGCATGGCTTGCTTGCCGCAGCCTGCGAACGTGGCTTGCAAGTTTTTGACCGCACCGGGATCATCCACTTCAAGTCACACCCTCGCAGTGTCGAACTAACGACCGGTGACGGATGTAAAATCAAGGCGCGGCGTCTCGTCGTCGCTGCTGGATTTGAGTCGAAAAATTATTTACGCGGCGGTGGGGCCGGAAAATTAAAAAGTACTTATGCCCTCATCAGCGAGCCGGTTGATGATTTGGCTGGCTGGTACCGGCGCAGTCTCATTTGGGAAAGCGGTTCGCCTTATCTATATCTGCGGACCACCCCGGAAAACCGGATCATTGTGGGCGGGGAAGACGAAGATTTCGTGAATCCAAAAAAGCGTGATGCCCTGATCCCGCAAAAAACCCGAACGCTGGTCCGCAAGTTCAAAAAATTATTTCCCGGCCAAAAAATGGAAGTCGCTTATGCGTGGGCGGGAACTTTTGGTGAAACCCGGGACGGCCTGGCCCGCATCGGCAAACCCGCCCGTTGGCCGCACGCTTATTTTGCCCTCGGATATGGTGGCAATGGCATTACCTATAGTGTTATCGCGGCAGAGCTGATCCGTGATGATTTTCTAGGCCGGAAAAATCCTGATGCTGCTATTTTTGCTTTTGGCCGGCGAGTGATTTAGGTGGCGGTGCCACCTGACTAAAACATCTCAAACGTTAGTTTCCAGTCATGCAAAACGCATGAATTGCGTGCAAGTCGCCGACAAAAATCCCGTCGACGATGAAAAACCCCAATAAATTAGCATGGCACATGAAACGCTTAAATATTCGGTGAAACATAAACCATACACTTAGTTATATGATGACACTAAAAGACCTATTCCTGGATGAGTTAGCCGACATGTATGATGCCGAACATCGGATCATCAAGGCGCTGCCCGGCCTTGCCGACGCTGCCACCTGTGAAAATTTAAAATCGGCCTTTCTCGATCATTTGGAAGAAACCAAAGGGCAGGTGGCCAAGCTGGAACAAGTATTCGAACTTTTTGGTGAAAAAGCCAAGGGCAAGAAATGCAAGGCCACCGTTGGATTGTTAAAAGAAGGCGACGAAATTGCGTCGGATAACAAAGGCGAGCCAACCCTCAATGCGGCGTTGATCTCGGCCGGCCAGAAAGTGGAACATTACGAGATCGCCTCTTATGGCTGCCTGCATGAATGGGCGTTATTACTCAATAACCCTCAAGCCGCCAGCTTGATTGAAGACATTTTGGGCGAAGAAAAAAATGCCAACCGGAAGCTGGGCGCGCTCGCGGCTAAAAACAATCGGGAAGCGTTGGGCGGAGAAGGCAAAGTCACTTTCAAACCCAAAAAACTATGATTGCCTTGATCCTGGATCCGATGTTGGGAGCGATCGGTTTTTCACTGCTCTATCTGCTTTTAGGCGGCGGCTTGGGCGGCGCCTTTCTAATTTTTATCGTGGCTAAAATGTTCGGCAAGTAATTGAAACACTAACACTAAAAAAATCGGGAAAACCTATGACTACAGAAATTATCGAAAAAACTTATCAAGACTCAGACCGTTGCTGGCGGCCTTCCCTGTGTTGGGGGGCTATTATTGGCGGCACGGTGGCCGCCATGGGCATTCATATCCTCCTCACCATGCTGGGCGTCGGTGCTGGTTTGGCAGCGTTCTCACCCATGACGGACGCGAATCCGACCACCACCTTCAGTGAGACGGCGGCTGCCATCTGGAGTGCTTGCGCCTTGGTTGCGGTCTTTTTCGGCGCAGTGATCGCCGGACGTTTTTCGCATTCGGTTCACGGCGGTTTTGTGCACGGCATCATGGTGTGGAGCCTGACGTTGATCATCACCCTGCTATTGCTTTCCAAAGGTACCGGCATGGCTTTGGGCGGCGGCTTGAAAATATTGGGCGCCGGCATTGGCATGGGCAGTAAAGCCGCGAGCTCGGTAGTCAGCGACGCTGTCCAGGCGGGAATCAAACGCAACGGAAATGAACTGAATAGCTTCATCGATGAAGCCACGCAGTCCATACCTACGAACTCGACTCCCAAGGCGGGTATCCGGGCCAAACGTGAAGTTGGTTTTGCGGTGATGAAATTATTTGCCCCGGAAAATGACCTCAATTCGCAAGACAACCGCGCCGCGGCGATCAAGGCCTTGGTGGATTACACGCAAATGAGCCAGGCTGATGCCGAAGCCACCGTGGATGGCTGGATTGCTTCGTATAAGAACCTGCAAACTGAATTGAACAACGCTAAAACTGTGGCTGAACAAAAAGCCCGGAAAGCGGCTGATGAAGCGGCCCATGATTTGTCCATTGCGGGCACTTGGACCTTCTTTGGCCTGCTATTGGGTTTGATCGTCAGCGCCGGTGGTGGAGTTTTAGGTGCTGACTTCGCCGTGAAAAGAATGAAGATCAAAACCATTTCCACGACCGTTAACCCTTAACCACTTCAAGACTATGTACGATTTAATTTGTCCCATGTTAGGAAGTTTGGTTTTAGTCGGCGGCAGCTCGGCTGGTCTGCTGCTGCTCATAATCATCATCGTTTTGATCTTGCGCTGATGAATGATGAAACGCGCGGGTGGTTATCCATCCGCGCGTGATTCATTGGCGCCCGCATCTTCCGTCGATAATTATTCATGACCATGAACCAACCGCGGCCGCAGGAAATAATTTGCGGCTGGCTGCGATCATGAAAGCCCGTCATTCCACCGCCACGCTTCCGCCCTGGCTAAATTCGCTTCGCCGTTTAGCCAGGGCGGCCGGCCCGGGCATAATCACAGGCGCAGCTGATGACGATCCTTCAGGAATTGTTACTTATACCATTGTTGGAGCCCAGGCACAGAGAGGGACGGAATTCAGGAGTCAGAATGTGAATCTCGTTCATAGCGTTTCCGTGTTCCATCCGTGTTTCATCCGTGGCCAAATGATTTCCCACCTTGGTGCCTTGGCGTCTTGGTGGTTCAATCCATGTATTCGTTATTGGCCGGGCGCCGGTGAGGCCGCATGGTTGTTTTCGTAATCGTCAAAATTGCCGCTGGGTTCAGTATGAACCTCGCTATGGCCGTCCGCGAATCCATACGTTTTCATCCATTTACCGCTGGTCGCCAGCCAGGCTTGTTTTTCTTTGAGCACGATCGTGGCGGAAGGATTTGTCAGGCTGGAAATCTGACCCTGATACGCCATGTCAAAATTATCCTCAATTTGTGCCGTGTAATTTGTGCTTATGTAACTGGCTGCCTGCGCAAAATTAGTCGGATATTGATTGGGATGGTCGCCCGCGTACAGGATGAAGGCCAGCACACCTTCTTTGGCGGCATCTAGTTTTTGTAGCATGATGGCATGCTCCTCATTTTTAGCGTCCCGCGCGCCTTGTTGCTGAACGTTTGCGTCAGCCTGCGCGGTTTGTAGTTGCCGGTTTTCAGCCCGAAGTTTTCCCAGTTCACCAATTTGCCGCTGCAAAACCCCCACTTGGCCGCGCAATTTCAATAACTCACTGAATTGATCGGCGGCCAATTTTGTGGAACCAGCGGCGGCCAACTGGTTGGAAAAGCTGGCGTTGTCGGTTTGCAAGTGCGCGATCTGTTGCTGCAAGGCGCTGTTTTCGTCGTGCAATTTTTGTTGAGATTGATGTTGCACCATCAGCGCCGTCGCGGCACTGGCGGCGAGAAGGGCGCTGAGGCCGAGTTTAATTTTGGTTGCAGTCATAAATTTGAGCAGGGTAAAGGTTCCGGTTCCGGCGGCGGCGATGGCGGTCGTGGGCAACGTTGTCGTCAGGCTGGCGGGTGCCATTTGACTGGCGTTCGCGGCAATGACTGCGGCCAGCGCGCCTGCGGTCGTGATGCCGCGTTTGGCGAAGGCAACCCGTAATTTTTCCAGGGCCCGTTCCACGCGTTTGCGGGAGGTGTCCTCGTTCAGGCCCAGTTCCGCGCCCACTGCGGTAAATTGCCGGTTTTCAAAATAACGCAGCAAAATGGCTTCGCGATCGGCATCTTTTAGCTCGTGCATGACGGCATCAAGCGCGGGGCGGATTTTTTCCCAGTCCGCGTCGGGTGCACTTTCATTTTCATTGACCGGTTCGCGCATAAATTTTTCCTCGCGCTCACGGCGGCGGTTTTCCTGGCGGACAACTTTCGCAGCGGCAAAATGCGCGCTGGTGTAAAGCCAGCCGGCCACGCTTTCACGGCTGGCAAGCGCATCGGCTTTGCGCGCCAGGTCCGTGAAGACCGTTTGCACCACGTCCTTGGCCAGATGCGCGTCACCGTTCAATTGCCGCAACGCGGCGGAATAGACAAGGTTGACGTGGCGGTTGACCAATTCGGCAAAGGCAGCTTCCGAATTTGCCCGGACGAACTGGGTTAGCAATTGAGGGTCGGTGGTCATCGTTTTCAAGGTATAGCACCCGGCCAAATATAAAGCGGACAAAATAAATTGAGAAGCTGTGGCGGCGGTCTATGACCGCTGTAAAATTGACAATTTCAAGGGAATCAGCGGTCGCAGACGGCCGCGACATCAACCCGCCTGGCAATTGCGGCGCAAAAATAGTTTCAGGAGATTTACAATATATTCGATACTGGATCGTCTCTATAGGTGAAATGGACAGTGCCGTTCCCATAACGAAACTCATGAATGAAGAAGCCCCCGAGGTGGCCGACCAGGTTGTCAATCGCATGGGGCAACGCTTGACGCAGTTCATTCGCGCACGCGTCGCCAGTGAGCCGGACGCCGAGGACATCCTGCAAGATGTCTGGCAGCAGTTGGTTTCGACGCTGGCAGCGGGCCCGATCGAGCAGGTGAGCGCGTGGCTGTACGCAGTGGCGCGGAACCGCATTGTGGACCAATATCGCAAACCGAAAATGGCCTCGCTGGATGGCCTGGCGGCGGGCACGGAGCCGGACGCCGAACGGTTTGAATTACCTGCGATTTTGTGGCGCGATGACAAGACGCCGGAGACGGAGTATCAATGCCGGCTTTTCTGGCAGGAACTACAAGCGGCCTTGGGCGAATTGCCCGCCGACCAGCGACAAGTTTTTGTCTGGCACGAACTGGATGGACTTTCCTTTCAAGAGATCGCGGAGCTGACCGATGACAATGTGAATACCTTGCTCTCACGGAAACGTTACGCCGTGCTGTATTTGCGCCAGAGCCTGGAGAAATGGCGCAACCAATTTAACCTTTAACCATTAACCTTTAACCTGATTCCATTACCCCCAATTGATTATGAAAGATAAATGCTGTTCGAAAGTCCGTTTTTTTATTCCCTTGATTGTGCTGGGCGCCATTGCGCTATTCACGTTGGCCGTTTTTGAATTGTGGAACAGCGTGCTGACCGATGTGTTGGGCGTGAAGGTTATCACCTACTGGCAGGCGCTGGGAATTCTGGCGCTGGCGAAAATCTTGTTCGGCGGTTTCCCGTGCCGGGGCGGCCGTCATGGGCGGTTTGGTCCTCCGTGGCATCGGCATCCGATGATGGAGCGCTGGGATAGCCTGAGCCCGGAACAACGGGACGAAATGCGCGAAGAAATGCGGCGGCGCTTTGGCGATTGGCCGGGATCTCACCGCTGCGGCACGCCGGATGCGAGGAACAAGGGAGTTGAAAGCTGAGGGTTAAGAGTTG
>DASYEY010000032.1:0-6876 GCA_036498725.1 Verrucomicrobiia bacterium
CTTAGGTGTCAATAGTTACATTGTCAAACCGGTGAACTTTGAAGGCTTTGCCACCGCCGTGCAAGAACTGGGAATGTACTGGCTGCTGCTTAACCAACCGCCGAAATCATAGCCTGTTTACGGGATGCCAAAGCCATTAAACATCTTGATGGTCGAGGATTCGCAAGACGATGCGGATTTGATTCTCGTCGAATTGCGGCGGGCTGGGTATGCGCCAGAGTGCCAGTGCGTGGAAACCGGACCGGAGTTTTTGGCGGGATTGGAAAAATTGCCAGACATTATTCTTTCTGATTATTCGTTGCCGCAGTTCAGTGGCTTGCAGGCCTTGGAGCATTTACAAACCAGCGGGTTAAACATCCCCTTCATTCTCATTTCCGGAACGATCGGCGAAGAAGCTGCGGTCAAGGCCATGAAACTGGGGGCCACGGATTACCTGTTAAAAGACAAGCTGGCGCGCCTGGCACAGGTGGTCGAACGGGCCTTGGAACAAAAACACCTGTGGGATGAACGCAACCGGGCTCAAAAGGAACTGGTCTGGAAAACTGCTTTTCTCGAAGCGCAGGTGGATTCCGCTCTCGATGCGATCCTGGTGGTGGATGAACACACCAAAAGGATATTGCAAAATCAGCGGTTGTTCGATTTGTTCAAAGTCCCGGATTACATTGCCTGCGATGATGATGATGCCAAATTACTCCAGCACGTTGTCCGCCAGATGCGGAACCCAAAACAATTTAGCGAACGAGTGGCTCACCTTTATGCTCATCCGGATGAAACCGGCCGCGATGAAATTGAGCTGGCCAATGGCACCGTTCTAGACCGCTATTCGGCACCCGTCCGGGACAAAACTGGCAAATATTACGGACGAATCTGGACCTTTCGTGACATCACTGAACAGCGGCAATTGGAGGCGCAATTTCGCCAGTCGCAAAAAATGGAAGAAATTGGCCAGTTAGCCGGCGGCGTGGCCCATGATTTCAACAATATCCTGGCGATTATTCAGATGCAGTCTGAGCTGCTAAAATTTCATGGGAGACTTTCGCCCGAGCAGGTGGGATTTGCCGACCAGATCGGGGAAACGGTGCAACGGGCCGCCGCGTTGACCCGCCAATTGCTTTTATTCAGCCGCCGCGAAGTGTTCCAGCCGCACCATCTGGATTTAAGCCAATCCATCACCAACACAGTAAAAATGTTGAACCGTATTCTGGGTGAAAATATCCAGATGCAACTTAAATTGGCCGCAGAACCGATGTTCATTAATGCCGACGCGGCCATGATGGATCAAGTGCTGCTGAATCTGACCGTCAATGCACGCGATGCCATGCCCAACGGCGGCCGCTTGATCATTGAGACCGCTGGTGTGGAATTTGATGATTTTGCTGTTTCGCAAACGCCTTTAGCCCGACCTGGTTCATTTGTCTGTTTGAGTGTCAGCGACAGCGGCTGCGGTATTTCGCCGGAAATCCTGCCGAAGATTTTTGAGCCATTCTTTACCACCAAGGGCGTCGGCAAAGGCACCGGCCTTGGGCTGGCCACCGTATTGGGGATCGTCCAGCAACATCAAGGCTGGATCAATATTTATAGTGAGGTCAATCGCGGAACAACATTCCGAATTTATCTTCCACAACTGACTGAAAATGCGGTCGTAAAAATTTCACAGGCAATACCTGTGGAACTGCGTGGCGGCCATGAGACGATTTTGCTGGTTGAAGACGATTCGGTATTGCGCCTGTCCGTCCAGACTGCCCTCACGCAACTTGGTTACCGTATTCTCGAAGCCTCAACCGGAGCCAAAGCCTTGGAAGTCTGGAGCCAACATCACAATCAAATTGAGTTGCTGCTGACCGATTTGGTGATGCCGGGTCGAATGACCGGGAAAGATCTGGCTCAGTGCCTGCATCAGGAAAATCCAAAATTGAGGGTGATTTACATGAGCGGCTATAGCACGGAGGTGATCGGCAAGAATTTTCCCTTGATCGAAGGCGTCGATTTACTCACCAAACCATTTCAAATTGCCAAGCTTACCCACGCCATCCGCACCAAGCTGGATGGCTGATATTTCTGTAACGGTGGAACATTCACCAACAGAGCCTGTTATCGCCGCCCGATTCAAAAGTCCACCGGCACGCCATGCCATAACCATATAAAAGAAACGACCACGAAATATTATGGTGGTAGGTAGTAGAAGTCCTGTTGTTCAATGATTGGCGAGTAGTGGACAAAGCCCAGAAGCGGAATGAGTCTTTTGCGACAAGCCCCGCCTTAATTCTAAAATTTCTGATAGTTGTATTAATTGATTGGATTCTGGCTGGCTGACGCCAGTCTCCCGCGAGCGAATGACGGAGTGTGCAATACCCATTTTGTGCGCTAAATGGTAAGGCGCATGGTTTTTGGCAATACGACGGGCGCGAATCCAGTCGCCAAGCGTTTTAATGTCTGAAATCGGGCGTTCCATGCATCTTTTGTGAGCTATTTCACGGTTAAATTCGATTGAAACTGGGCGCTGTGCAATATTCAACAGAGCTACCCTCCACGTTTAGCGGGGCGAGGGAGAAAAGGTTTCCGCGTTTAGGAACCATCATACGTTGGATTGGCGGGGCGGGTAAGGGAGACACCAGCGCACGGCGCATTGCTCTCTTTCGCCCCAACGGAGGGAAGGCTGGGATGAGGGGGTTATGATCTAATTCCAAGTAGGGGACGACGTGAGAAGTCTCCAATAAAATCGGCAGCCATGATAAAGTCAGAGACTCACGTCGTTCCTCCAAATTAAAATCACCCCGCCATGCCGGCGGGGTGAGTGGGGCACTTTGCTTCCACACGCCGGCGGAGATATTTTTCACAAAGCAGCTTTAATCTACAACTGTAAAGAATGCGCTTGACAATCTCCACAGATGTAGAGATTGTAGGCGCATGTCCAAACCGGCGGTTGAACTTACCGAAGCTGAATGGTCCATCATCAAGGCCATTTGGGAAAACGAACCCTGCACCGCGCCCATCATCCAGGAAAAGTTGTTCAAGCCGACCGGTTGGACGTATTCCACCGTTCGCACGCTGATGGATCGCATGGTGGGGAAGGGGGTGCTCAAGGCAAAAAAGGCAGGCAAGCTGACCATCTATCAATCCGTCATCACGCGGGCGCAAGCGCAACGGGGCGAATTATTTTACGCGCTGAAACATGCCTTTAACGGCGCCCTTACGCCGATGGTTCAATGCCTGCTGGATAATGGCGATTTGAACGGGGCGGAACTGGCGGAATTGGAATTGCTCATCAAGGCGAAGAAAAAAACAGCAAAGAAATGAGCTGAAGGAGAGAAGAACCCGTTATGAGCCAATTGATCGAAACCCTCAACCAGTTTGGCGAACGCTTTGGGGAAATCGCGTGGCCGATGCTTTGGCAATCCAGCCTGCTGATTACCGTGCTGTTTGTTTTTGACCTTTGGTTGCGCCGCCGCCTGCGGGCGTCGGTGCGTTACGCCTTGTGGCTGGTTGTGCTTGTAAAATTGATTTTGCCGCCGACCCTTGCGTTGCCGACGAGTCCGGCGTGGTGGTTGCACCCGACTCCGGCAGCGGCTCAACTCCAGCCCCAATTTAAAAATTACACCGTCACGGATGATTCCACGCCGATGCCGCTGTTGCCGGTGAATGCGTTGCCAGCCTACGTTCCGCCGGCACCGGTGCTGAGTTTGGCCGCGTGGTTATTGCTTGCTTCTGTCACCATCAGCGTCGGTTTGTTTGCCTGGCTGCTGTTACGCTGGTGGCAGATTTCACGGCCAGCACCTCGCGCCGGCACTTCAGAACGGTTGATTGACCTGACGGTTGAAGCGCAAAAAATCATCGGCCGGAAAGCGGGCGTGGCCGTGAGATTGACGACCAAGGCAATGTCGCCAGCGGTCTGCGGCTTGTTTCGCCCGGTGATATTGATTCCCCAAACCCTGGTGGAAAACTTTTCCGACCAGCAACTCCGTGCGGTGTTGCTGCATGAATTGATCCATCTGCGTCGTTGCGACGTCTGGCTGAATTTTCTGCAATCGTTGCTCCAGATCGTTTACTGGTGGCATCCGTTGGTGTGGCTGGCGAATGCGCGCATCCGCCGGGTGCGGGAGGAAGCGGTGGATGATGCCGTGATGTTAATGCTGGCGGATGAAGGGGAAACCTATGCGCCGACTTTATTGGAAGTGGCAAAGCTCGCACTGAATCGCCCCCTGATGAGCCTCGGTCTGGTGGGTATCCTGGAATCACGCAGCGCCTTGCGGCAACGCATCGAACGATTGGTGGATTTCTCTCCGCCGCGCCGCGCCGGATTGACGCCGGTTTCTTTTTTGGGAGTTTTAGCGTTCACCGCCGCGGCCGTGCCAATGGGCGGTGCGCCAGCACCGGCGACGACAAAGGCGACAGCGGGTATGTCAGTACCGGCGGTTTCCACGCCAGCGATGGTTGCGCCGCACGCAAAGCAAAAGGCAGAACAGCCGCAAGTTTTATTTGAGGCGACTTTTTATCGGGTGAATGCGGTTGATTTTCAGAAAACAGTTTCCAATTTAAAATTCGTTCAAAAGGAGTCGGGCATCAATTCATGGTGGTTATTCACGCCGGAAAAATTTAACGGGCTTACCGAAGGTTTAAAGTCGTCCGGGCTGGAGGTGATTCAACGGCCACGGATACTAACTCGCAGCGGCTGGCCAGCGGAGTTTTACGTCGGCAACGGCTCGAATGGCATCGGACTGGCCTGCCTGCCTTTGGTGACGAATAATCTGATTGAGCTAACCGTTAAAGGTGAAATTATCGCCGGCCAGGGTAAAGTCATTGCAGATCTGATGACGAATCAGTTCAATGCCAGGGTCTTCATGGAAAATCACGGCGGGATGGTGATGCGCATGGAAAATGCGGATGGTTCTACTGCCAGCAACCTGGTGCTGGTGATCGGAGCTGGGATAATAACTAATAACGCGACCACCAGCCCAGGAATTTTGACCAACCCTCAATTTAATGCCGCCTTGCAGCAACTGAAGCAGCGCAGCGGAGCAGGGACTTTGAAAGAGCCGGAAGTGGTGACAACCCGGGTTTCCAGCCATGTCAATGTGATGGACCCGAATACGCATTCGGCGGTACAAGGGAAATTGACCGAAGCTGAATTACAGATTCTAACGCACAATACTACGCCGTCAGTCCCAGCAGGATCAGCGGTTTTGGGGCGTTACGCGATCAAGAACCTGCTGCATCAAGTCCGGCTGAAGGAAATCAGACTTGATCATGCCCCCCTGAGCGTGGCACTCGACATTTTAACCGAAGCCATCCTGACCAATAATCCGGACCGATTGACCGTGCCATTCGTTGCCGGACCGGAGCTTGATACGACAACCATCACACTGACGTTGAGCAATGTATTGGCCGAAGATGTTTTGGATACTTTTGTGATGGTGGCGGAGCATCCTCCCGGGCACCCGGTTAAATACTCCGTCGAAGAGGAGGGAGTGGAGTTTTCCTGGAAGGATCAAAAAGAGCCGGCCATTTATACGCGGTCATTTAAAATAAATCCGGAAACCTTTATTGTGAATCTGCATGCGATAACCGGTATTCGAACCAATTTCACCGACACGGATGTTGCGCTTGTATTTAAGGGCCTTGAGAAAATCCTGGGCATGGATTGGGATGCATCGAAAGAAAAAAGTGTTTTTTACAACGGCAATCTGAGCACCTTATTTGTCAAGGCGACGCTCCCGGATTTCCATATCCTCGAACATTCGATCGCCACAATTAACTGTCTGGCATCGCAAGTTCACATCAGTGCGCGGTTTGTCGAAGTGCCAGCCGCGATTTGGAATTTTCAGGCCAAAAGCATGGGCATAGACTATCAAACCAATCAATCCGACGGGAGTGTTGCCGGGGTCATGCAGGACAAGGATTTCGGGAAGGCCATGAAAACATTGCAACTGTTGGATGGCGTTAAAACTCTGGCCGAACAAGACGTCGTCACGACCAGTGGACGGCAAACGCAGATGCGGACGACCGCAACCATGACGGTCATCACTAATTTTGCGTTTTTGGAAACTGTGACGAATGTGGCAACGAATTTTGCTTCGGTCAGGATGATAACCAACTCGAGCATCACGCCGCAATCAGCGCAAGTGGAGACCGGACCGGTTTTTGAGGTCATTCCCTATATTTTAGCCAATGGCCATCAAATCAATTTGACCGCCATCGCTTCGACAACCGATTTTTTGGGTTACAATAATTCAACCAATACCAAGGCAGCTTTTACTTCGTCTGGCGAAAAAGTGGATTTACCGATGATTTCACCGGCTTTTCGGATTCAACAAGCCGTAGCCAAAGTTAATTTACTGGATAATCAGACTTTAGTCATGGAACCAACGATTTCGGCGCAAATTCAAAGCAATAACCCGAACTATTTCAATGTGCCATTGATTGCGCAACTGCTGGGGAATCAAAATAAGACGAATCCGAAAATGAAATTAATTGTATTCGTCACGGTTACCATCATTGATTCGGTGGGCAATCGCATTATTCATCAGGATAAAGATCCGACTTCAAACATTGATCGGATCTGGCCCTGGCATATGACCATGTAGGAGGGAATCTACGCTATGATTTTATGCTGGACGAGAACGGAGCACCCTCATCCTGGCCTTCGCCCAAGCTCTAAAAAAACATTCAACGCTCAACATTCAACGTCCAATGCCCAAGGACGCGTGGCCACACTACCTTCGAAGTTCGGAGTTGAATGTTGAATGTGCTCTGTTGAAACCTTTTTAAATGAGAGTGGTTCCGCTAACGGCGGAGGGCATAAGCCAGCACTTTCAGCGCGGCTTCGGCCTGTAACTGGTCTGGTCGGCGCGCACTCAGCGCAGAACCCATCGTCCGTTT
>DASYEY010000033.1:0-2787 GCA_036498725.1 Verrucomicrobiia bacterium
CAATCCACTTTTTGCGCGACCAGACCGCCGATGACCGCGCCAAATACGCCGACGGTGGAAACAACTGTGGTGCCATAAGCCCGCAATTCCTTGGGCAATATTTCGGTGACAAGTGTGATGCCGCCGCCCAGTTCGCCCGCCAATCCGAAGCCGGCGACGAAGCGCCAGACCGCATAAGCTTCGATGGAATGAACAAAACCGTTGGCGACGTTGGCGACGGAATAAAGCAGGATGGAACCAAACAAGAGCGCCACGCGGCCCATCCGATCGCCCAGGATTCCAAAAAAAATTCCGCCGGCCAACATTCCCAGCATTTGCAGGTTCAACAACAAAATGCCGTGGCTGACGAGAAGATCGCCGGAAAATCCCAAAGCCTTCAGGCTGGGAATGCGCAGGATGCTGAATAAAATCAAATCATAGACATCCACAAAATAGCCCAGCGCGCTGACAATGACGGCTGGGTGGAGGATCTGGCGCAGGACGGAACCGTTGTTTTTCATTTGGCTGGCCGTGAATTTACGATTTACGATTGGCAGATTACGAGGGTAAAATTGGACGCCGTGAACATCCTGAATGCCACTCCGCAAACCCCGCCGACGCGGCACTGCCACCAGTGCGGCGAGCCGTGGACGATTTCCGGCAATCCCGGTCGCGGTGAAGTCTGCATGAAATGCCGCGCCGACCTGCGCGTCTGTCTGAACTGTCAGAGCTACGATCCGCGCGTGGCGCAGCAATGCCGCGAGCGCCGGGCGGAACCGGTGCTGGAAAAAGCGGTTGGGAATTTTTGCGAGTATTTTGAATTCATCCGGCGGCCGTGGGTGGCGAAGGAAATCAAAAACGCCAGGGAGGAAGCCGCGCGTGCGAATTTGAAAAAGCTCTTTGGTGATTGATGGCCGGACGGGCAAGGGCGAAATGGAAACAATTAAACAAATGAGTCAGCCAAGGTTCACCATCGCGGGCGCTGAGATTGTTGCCAATGAGGCAGGCCGGAATTGCAGTGCTCCGGCAGTCACGGTTCTGATCACCCTTTACAATTATTCCGCTTACATTGAAGGCTGCCTTGATAGTGTCCGGGCTTCACACGCGGAAGACCTGCCTGGCGGTTTTGAAGTGGTGGTGGTGGATGACGCCTCAACGGACAACTCGGCAGCAGTGGTGGAAAAGTATCTTCAGACCCACTCAATGCCGGTGTGCCTGATAAAAAAAACGGTGAATGCCGGCGTGGCCGATGCCCGTAATCTTGGTTTATTGGCCGCCCGCGCGCCGCTGGTTTTTATTTTGGATGCCGACAACGAAATTCGCCCGGAATGCCTCGCGGCGCATTATCAGGCGCTGGCGTCGTCTGATTACGCACTGGTTTACGGTCCGATCAATCGCTTTGACGAGGTGACCCGGCAAAGCCTGGGGCTGATGTCCAACTATGACTGGAATGTGCGCGACCTGGTTTCCCGGCCATGTGTGGATGCGATGGCCATGTTCAAAAAGGAAGCGGTGTTGAGCGTTGGCGGATATTCAACTGAATACCAGATGATTTTACGGCCGGGATGGGAGGATTATGATCTTTGTTTGAAACTTGCGCAGGCGGGCTATGCCGGCAAAAAGTTGCCTCAAGTTTTGAGTGATTATCGGTCGCATTCGCAGTCCATGATCCGCAGCACCAAACCATTCCAGCGCGAATTGGCGGCTTACTTTTGCAGGAAGTTTTTCGCCCTGGTCCAACAGCATCATGACCTGCCGGATTTTTTTGGGGTCTCCTGGAAAGAGCTTGCGATTATTAATGATTCGGGAGCCGAACTGGCAACTCCGCCCCAGGGCAAAACCACCAAGTTCATTCACCGGTTATTGGGAAAAAAAATGAGCCGCAGCATTTGCAAACGATTTGCCGCAGCCTACTGCTGGCTTCATCCCTGACTTTCAAGAAAATTATATGACTGCTGAAAACAGGGTGGCGCCGGGGCCGAAAGTAAGCGTGCTGGTCCCGGTATTTAATGGCGGCAGATATTTGCCGGAATGTTTGGATTCGATTTTAGCGCAGGATTTCCACGATTGCGAAATTGTAATTATTGATGACGGCTCCACGGATGATTCGCTGACGCTCATTCAAAAATATGCCGCCAGAGATGCGCGCATTCGCTGGCTGCAAAACTCCCGCAACCTGGGGTTGACCGGCAACTCCAACGCTTGCCTGCGGGCGGCGCGCGGGAGATATATCAAATTTGTTCATCAAGATGACAAGCTGCTGGCCGTTTCCGCCATCAGAAAAATGGTTGCCGCGCTGGACGCAAATCCAACCGCAGCCATGACGGGAAGCCGGCAGCATCTGACGGGAGGTCATTCACGCCCGACGCTCATCGCCAATCGTTCCGGCTGTTACAAAGGCCGGTCACTGATTGTCAGATGCCTGGAACAAAACGCCAATTTTATGGGCCAGCCCACCCTGGTGATGTTTCGGCAGGAGCTGGCCCGGCGCGGCTTTGACGAACGTTTCACCGGCATGATGGACTTTGAAATGTGGTGTCACCTGTTGGAACAGGGAGATTACGAATATCTTGATGAGCCGCTGGCAACTTGGCGGGTTCACGCGAGCCAACAAACTGCCCGCAGCCAAAGAAACGGAGACACGCGCCATGAACGGCTTCAATTTCTGGATACTTATTATTCCAAGGCCTGGTTGCAGGGGAGAGCAACCAACCGAATGCTGTTTGCCCAAATTTATTACTTTCAAAAAAAACACGGGAAAGTCACGCCGCCCGTGGTGGCGGCCATGAAATCAAAACTTCGCTTCGG
>DASYEY010000034.1:0-19335 GCA_036498725.1 Verrucomicrobiia bacterium
CCAAGGGCGCCATCGCCGCCAAATTGGAAGTTTGTATAGCTCTTCCTTCCACACTCATTAAAACCTGAGTTGCAACCCAGCGTGTACCCATTTCCGTAATTGCGCTTACAATTTGAGTGAGAATTTGAGTTGGGATTTGCGCAAGAAATTGCCTCCAAGTCATGGTTCCCATGATTAAACCCGTCAAGCCATTACTAATAGAAGTAATTCCGCCGTTGAAAATGTTTTCAAAAGACTGGGCAACTTCCTTTGCTTGATTATTCATGTCTTTCAGATGCTTAACCGAAAGACCCAGTTGGTAACTGACAGAATCTTCTCCTTGCGCAGCTTGTAGTTGGCGCTGTAAATCCAATTGTTGCTCACTTAACTGATTAATTTTGGTCAATGCTTGGATGCGAGCTGATTGATCCGAACTAGTCGCCGCAATCCCCATGTATTCGTTTATGGATTCAGCATTTTGGCCTATGGATTTTTTTATGGGGCCAATGCTTTGAGCAGCTTTCTCACTTTCCGAAAGAAAAGGATTCGTTTGAATGGCGTGTAACTGCAGTTCCGCTTCCGTCCGTGCTAGTTCCTGTTTAAGTTGGGTTGTCTGTTTGAGCGAATCCTGATATGACTTTTCACCCTCAACGCGTTTCGACACTGCTTCTGAAACCCGATGAGTATATTCATCCTCAGCTAGGTCGCCGGCAAAATATGCCCGCTGCAGGGCGTTGATCCGCATCGAGTATTCTACAGCCGCGAATTGTCCCCGTTGAACACCTTGCTGCTGCGACATGGCCGTGATCTTGTCTTCCACCTGCTCCAATGCCGTGCGCGTACGTTCCGCCTCATTCGTACGCAACTCACGCTGGCTGGCCAGTTGTTCCTGAACAGTCTTCTGCTGGTCCTTCTGTACTGCGTCATTGATCTCGTACTGTTCCGCCGTGTGCGAATCCTGGATCTGTTGCTGGGCGGCGGCGCGTCGGCCCGGCCCGACCAAGTTGCCGGCGGCGTCCAACGTTTTTTGCAGTTCGTCCCGCTCTGCCTGATACCGGTCATGGATCGCCGCCTTGGTTTTCTCAATCCCGGACAGTTCGTTTTCCTGCACCTTTTTCTGTAGAACCTCCAATTGAGCGGCCGCTTTTGATTGGGCTTCACTGACAGCCGGAAACGTGCTTTGAACGTATTGGTTGATTTGGTCTTGGGATGCACGCGGATTGTTTTGCATCACATCTTGAAACCCCGTCACCACCGGCTGTCCCGAGCCAGGGCCGGTAAATGTCGGTGCCGTGATGATCGGTTTACGCACCAGGCTTTGCGACTGTGGCGTGACTTTGCCATCAGTTCCAACATAAAGCGGTTTCCGTCCGTTCAGATAATCGGCAAATTCACCGGCAGCCGCCGAGCTGATAAGACCGCCTTTTTGCAGACTGGCGATCTTTTCGAGAATGCCGGGTACTTTGTCCAGGGCGGCGACCATTTCATCAATTTGCTTGGTCGTGTCCAGGATGCCGTCCTTGTAATCGGACCACAGCACCGCACCGACACCGACAGCGACACCGGCGGCCGTAAGATAAGGCACCATCGTCGCCAGCCGGACACCCATTAAAGACAGCGATTGAACGATCTGCGGTATCTGCGCGAGCAGCATGCGCGGATTGCCGCCCATGAGTAGAATATCCATCGTCGCCCGGCCGGTGTGCTCCAATTCCAAAAGGCCGATGCGGGCATTGCCGATATGTTTGTTCAGTTCCTCGCCAGTCTTGGTGACATTCTTGCCGACATTTGCCCATTGTGACGTGCTGGCGGATGATGCCGCCACCGCGGCCCGGCGCGCTTCCTCTTGCCGGACGGCCATCTGCTGCAAGATCTCATTGTAACGCGCCGTTTCATCCGCCGCCGCTTTGACGGCCGGCGGAATCTGCTCCAGCTCCTTGACCGCGTTATCGGTCTGGCCTTCAACAATGATTTTAATCGGATCAGGCATGTTAATTTTTCAACCGTTTGAGGAGTTCCTTTTTCTGTTTGTCCCAACTTTTCTCATCGCCTTGGCACGCGACCATGAATTTGAGCATTTTATCGGCATCACGCCGGGAGCAGGCGTTGGACAGTAACGTGAGCTGTTCCCAACTCATGTCCATGGCTTCAGTCAGGCTGAGGTCGCACGCGGCGGCGTGGGCGGCAACGACATCTGCGAAATCATTTTTTCCACCACTTCCGGCGGCATGTTTTGCAGACTTGCCACGCCGAGTTTCATTTGCCGGTCTGCAGAGAGAAAAAAACCGCCTTCATTCAACCTCACTACTTCCTTTTGCGCCTCCTCATACGAAGCAGGTGACAGTTCATCGAAGCCAGCCAGTGGCAAGATTTTAAAAACGCCCGGCTCGGTTTCGACTTCGACGGATGAACAGAATTTAGTGCGGGCGTATTCGTTGGGATAATACAAGGTTGCCGTCGGATATTCCTTCACCTTGATCTGGCGGACGGTGATCCGGGCCTTGCGGCCGTCATCCAACGTCCCCAGGAACGTATGTTTTCCAAAAAGATTGCTCATAATTCAAGGGGTTGACCAAAATACGTTAGTGCCGCTCACTTTAAGCGTGTAATTTGTGCCGCCGATTTGAACAAGTGCCCAAGGGTTGGCGTTCGTCTCGGACAACACCAGATTACCGTCGTAATCATACTGCGGTACTTTATTCCACCCGATAATAGCCGGTTTGGAGTTTATGATGGCGGAATTGAGCCGCATCCAGTGGACATAATCATCGGTTAGTTTAACCGGAGCATTCGTATCCATCGTGGTTTGCGTAACGTACATCGAAAAATAACTCACGTTGGCGAAATTATATGCAGTTTGCCTGACCAAAGTTGTGAGTCGGACAATATTTGAATCTATCGTCTGGGAAACAACATTCGTCGAGGAAATCCACGGACAGATATAATTCAGTTCCGTCCGGTGATCGGCGCAGACTTTTTGTAGAATTGCCAGATTGGTCATAACCATATCCGCGGTGTTGGTATAAATACTAATATCGTTGTAGCCTAGTCCTGTCGTCAGCGTTGCCTTGATGCTTGGCGCGTGGCCGACTGACCAATAATACGGAGAATTGGTGATGCCACCAAAAGCGACCTGTATCGGGTATAATAGTGCCATTCCGCCAATACCGCTGACTCGCCACAGGTTGTTAAAAGGTTTTTCTCTTTGAAAAAACCACGGAATTGTATTGGTTGGCGAGGGAGATGGTAAAAATCTGCTATCGCTTGAATAGTCGTTATACTCATCATCCAGCTCAAGGCACTCAGCAGCCCGGCAAATTGCCTTGCACAAATTGGAATTTGCAACGCAGTTGGCTATGAAAACACTTTGAACGACCACTCCTTGCGCACTCGGATTATAGAAGGCGTTCACGATCGGATCGTTACCGATCCGTAATTGGGTTAGAGCATCTGTATTCGTCGAGGCGGGCGCATGGAATATAAAAGTTGATCCAGCCAAGCTCCCAATTTTTCCTTGGACACCATCACCATAAAACGTCTGACTGCCGTTTCCATCAGAGGAGATCGCAACCACCACGCGATTTGGCTGCTGTGCGCCCTCGACCGTCGGATCATAATTAGCATCCGGTCTTAGCCAACAGCCCTGATTGGTTAGGCCATCCGACGGCAAAGGAGTCGAACCACTTCGTTCTGTGACCAAAGCGCCGGAACCAGGAATAACGCCCAAGCCAAAGTATGATTTTGTGTTTGTGTTGAACAGGCCGGCAATGAATTGCCGCGTGCCAAAACTTTGATTCGTATAAATTGGCGATGGAAGATTGAAAACAATGAAGATGGTGTTGGTTCTTAAATTAGGCAATCCGTCAATGGTCGCCAGCGAATTACTAAACATTACGCCGTGCATAAACTGAACAGCATTGTTTGAATAGTTAATCGTTCTTCCAAAATAAGTTTTCCCAGCCAACGGATTAAACCAGCTTTGCATCGGAACCATTTCAACAATATTGGACATTACGTTAAAAGTGTTTAACTCAGCCTGCGCATACCCAAGATGCTTTTTTACGTTCTGATCAGTGATGCCAACCGATGAAGCAAAGGATTGATCCATTGTGGTTAGGCCGTTCGTGGCGGCAATAACGTAATTTGTTGTAGCCAGCCCGTTGACGGCCGAGGCAACGAAACTTGCCGATGCGAAACTATTTGTCACCCAACCCGTATTGCCGCTGGGCGTGGTCTTGATCCATTGCTGCAGGACATTGGTGCCGGTGACATCAAACTGGTTATAAACGGATCCTTTACCGGATGCGTAAACGCCTTCCGGGGGATTCGTTCCACTCGAAACTACGGCCGCAACCAAAACTACTGGCGCCGGTGGATTGGGGGACGCTGAACCATTCGCTGGCCAATAGCTGTTCGCTGTAAAAATGCCATTGGTCCCCACCCAATTATTTGTCGCTGTACTGTTGGTGGCGATCAATGTGGATCCGACGTAGTATTCCCACCGATGCGTCGTGAAGTTGGTCAGCATCGAACCGTGATTCGCGCTGTTGGTATAGGCCCGCAGATCCGCTGACCAATAATAGTTGGTCGCCGGGCTGCCGGTGGCCGCGAAATAAAGCTGACTGGTATCATACTGACCGCGATTGACTTGTGCTTGAACGCTGAATGCCAACGCCAAACCGGTCAGAATTAAGAAAAATGTGGATTTTAAATTCATAAAATTAATTGGGTGGCGGCGCCCAGCTCATGGACGCCGCCGGATTCTCAAGGTTTTTTAGGTTCAATTGGCGCCGCCTTCTGCCGGGTTTTAACTTGGTCCGCTGGCACAATCTTGACTTCGGTTTGCGCTTCTTTGCTGCCCCGGATCACTGGCGGTTTGTTTTTCTTTTCCGGTTCGGACTTTGCCTGGCGAACGCGTGGCGCTGGTTTTTTTGGTGTCTCAGCCATAGGTCATGCCTCCGTGCCAAGGCTCATAGTGTTGAGCCCGTTGCGATATTGGGTGAAGATGAGTTCCGGTTTGACCAAGTCGCCGCCTCCGCCCTTGAGCGGGCCGTCATACTTCATGCGTCCCCAGAGATTGGCGGCGAAAACCATCACCCCGTTCTGATCACGACTGTCAATGATGATCCATCCGCGAGGCGAGATACCTTTCTCCGGATCGAACTGAAAAGTGGTCTTGTCCAATGGCACGGCTGAGCGAAAGAACAGTCCCAGGACAAAAGCCACAACTATGTTGGTTGTGAACTTATATTCCGGATAGCCGTCGGTCTCAACCTCATCAGTCAATTCCAGTTTGCCTTTGGATGAATCCTTGACAGCCTGGTATTTGCTGTCCTTGCGATCACCTTCCCATGACTCGACATTCATCAGGTCAACCCAACCCGGATCTGCGGGATCCGGAATTGCGGCCGCGCTACAGACACCGCCAGCCTGAACATTTTTACCTTCCGGAAAAAACAGGATGCTGGCGCCGATTGCTTTTGCTTCTTCAATTAACATAACAATTTTGAATTTTTGGTTTGGTTTATTGCTTACAAAGTTGGTGCGACATCCAATGTCGCCGTCATCGTTCCGCCCTGACATTCGATCTCTACCGCCACGACCGCCCGGCCGGGCAGATTTTCGCGCTCCTGGTCTTTGAGAATCACCACGCTCTCACTTACCGGCATCGCAACTACGCCGCCGGGATTGGAAATCAATTGGCCGCTAATCAAAGGCAATGCCAAAGCCGACAGGCCAAATGCGCCGGGGGTTTCGTCATTGCCAAAAAGTGCCGTGGTGCGATCACCGATCTGGCGGTCACTCACCAGAACCGCTACCGGTAAAACTCGGCGCATGACACGCACTTTTTCTTTCGGATCGTGCGACCAACGCGCTTCCAAAGGAACAATCACGGCGATGCGTTGTTCACTCACCAGCAACGTTTTGAAGGCTTCGACTAGGTTTTCGTTGTCGAACAATTCGATGCGCTCAAATGCCTGAGTGACGCCATCAGCCAACAAGGTCTGATTGAGCTGGTTCTTGAGGATAGTCAGCACGACTGGCACAGATTTAAATTTGGCGGCTGTGGGGTTCATAACGTTCCAAGGTCAGGATCTTCCGGCGGCGAGAATGGCTCCGGGGCAACTTGGTCCGGGAATTGCGCCGGCATCCGGCCTGGCATCGCCTGGCCGCTGCCCCATTTGCCCGCCCGGCCGGCCAGGGCATCATCAGGTACTTTTGGGATGTTGGTGCGCTCGCCGGCAGCGATCGCATTCAACTCCTTCATCGTTTCGGTGTATTCCTCAACGATGGCCTTCGGAATCTCCCCGAATTGAGCCTGGGCATAGGCGCGATACAATGCGATCGACCGGGCCCAGTTGGTGATGTCGGCATCCTCGATCTGATAGCTGGCAGTCAGGCGCGACACCGTGGCGGCAGCGCCATCGCAGATGCCCTGCAATGCCACATTCTGTCCGCTGGCATCGGCCAGCGCCTTGGCAAATTGCGCCAGCTTATCCGCCGGCAGATTCAGATCTGAAACTTGAAGCGACATAAAGTGTTCCCTGGCGGGACGGACCCCGCCAGGGGATGAATTTCAGGGATAACGGATCGGCAGGATTTTCTTCGTGACACCAATTTCAGCATTGGTGATGGATCCGCTGGCTGTGCCATTGGTGAGTGCGGCGAGGCCGATATATTGCGCCGACCCGATGTTGTAAGAATCGAGGTTGGTATAACAATAGAACGGCCCGACCGTCGCTGGCGTCGTGAACGTCACCGAAACGATCGGCGTACTTTCGAGATCACGCTGATTGGCATTGATCACCGGCGTACTGTCTTTTCCGGAACGAATAAACTTCGCCGTGACAGCACACGCATTCGCCGTGGCGTTGTAGCCGGTTAGGTAAACACCCAACTTATCCTGGTTGGGGATACTGATGATTCCACCGGTTTGGATCCCCGCTGAATTGGTGGGATCCGTGACAATGACGATGCCATTGTTGAGGATGTTGGTAGCGTTAAAGCTGTCAGCAACGGCCGGCAGCACCAATGCCATTAGAAGCGCAAGAACCAGCGTTCGCAGGATGATGAGGTAAGGACTTTCGAGATAATTTTTATTTTTCATTTTTGGTTTGGTTTCAATTTTTGGTTGATGATTGATTTGTCTGGATCGAATTATTTTTTGCCGTTGCCCTTTCCATTGCCCTTGGTGCCCTTGGGCCCGTTGCCGCCATCATCGCCACCGGTGATTTCGCCCGGTGCCCCTGCGGCAGTCTTGGCTTCATCGGCCAGGCGTTGAGCTTCTTCGGCTTGCTTCCGGGCCTCGTCAGCACGGCGCTGGGCTTCATCGACCGCGGCTTTACGGTCTGTGATTTCCGCTTCAAGGTTGGAAGCCAGGGAATTAAGCTGCGCGTTGACGGAATCGAAGCGAATGTCACTGACCTTGTGGTCAATGGCATCCAGGGCGGCGCCGATCCGTTTCAAAACATCTGGATTGATTTCTTTTGTCATAATTTTCGGTGGTTGATATTTCAGTTCCGGTTTCTCTGCTCTACAAACGGCTCACGTTTCCGTGAGCCGTCAAAGAGCAGAGAGAACAACGCTTACTGTTTCGTGATGACCAGGCCGCCGCGCTTGTCGCCAACCTTTGCGCCGATCATCGTTTCCATCCGGCTTTCAGCAAATCCGCCGGTGTGGTTGACGTATTGCACGTTCATGACCGACATGCCGGTTTCCGGATCCGTGACCATGGTGCTGGTACCGTAGCTGGCACCCGGCAACGCCTTGCTGTAGTCGCTGGGAATGCGGCTGATGGCGACCACACCGTTTTTCTGCAGCGCCATACCCACGCGATTGTTGCTGGACGGGAAGTCCGGAGCTTCGATGGGGATGAACTTGCTCATCTTGGGCAATTCGCCTTCGGTGATGATTTCCGGGTTTTGTGTCGCGGCCCAGAAGGTGATGAGGGACGGATCATTGCTTACCTGGCCGTAATAAGACGAGTTGAGCAACACAATGCGGTCAGTCAACGGCACTTCATTGGGATTGAAGATCTGATTCAAATCCACCATCGCACTGCGGGCGAAGTCAGCTTTGCCTTTGACATACGACGCATAGGCCACAGGCACCTTGTCACCATTGACAACGGCATAGGCGTTGTAATTCGCTGGTGTGAACAACGCATAGACCTTGGCCACGAAATACTTCGCCAACGCATAGCTCATGGCCGGCGCCATTTCATCAAACAAACGGCGGAACGTGCTTGCCAAGGTGTTTGCACCGAACACGACAGGAACACCAACGTGCTCATCCACCACCAGCGGCACATCCGTGGCGGTTGCCGGCGAAACGGTATCCCAACCACGCGGGCGGCCATCGGCACCCACCTGATTGTTGTATGTTTGGACTGCCAGCGAACCGATGCTGCGCGTTTCCAAAGTTTGATTCAACAAGGCCGGTTGGTCGCTGAAATCCGTATAGATCTTGGAAAACAACGGATAATTGATCCGGAATAATTCCAACGTCCGCTGCAAGACAACCGTCCCCGCCAAGCTTCCAGCACTGTCCGCATCAGTGGCTGCTTCCAATGCCTGCATTGCATCAGCCACACGCATGTTCAAGAAATCGTTGTTTCCGCTGATGTCATTGGCATATAACGCATGGAATTCACGGGCCAAGGCCGATTTTTCCTCCGCCATTTCCTTAGTGACGTTCGGGCTGAAGGGATTGCGCACCCGGCGACCACGAGCACAAAGAGCCAAGCCTTCAGTGAGAACTGTTTGCGATTTGATCCGGCGCTCACCGTAAATGAGACGGCCTTTCTCAGCGCTGACTGCCGCTGCACCTGGCGTGTGGCGGGCCGCCAATGGCGATTTTCCACCGGTCAGCAGCGGAATCAGGGACGGATCCGCGATGAATTTCTTGCGGTACTCTGCCTTGGCCTCCTTGTCGAGCGGCGCAATCGCACCGTTTTTAGCCATCAATTCAACCGCCGCATCCGCTTCGGTTTCACGCCGTTGTGTTTCACGCGCTTCAAATGCGGCAACGCGTTCATCCGCTTCCACCAGCCGGAGTTTGGCCGCATTCGCATCAAGCTCAGCACGAGCGGCACGCAATTCAGCCTGGGAAACGGCGTCATGCTTGGCCTGCAATTCTTCAACTTTTGCCTCCAATTGTGTATTACGGGCCTGGAGCGCGGCCTTATCTTCGGTTTCTTTCATGTTATTTGGTTTGGTTGCGCTGGATGGTTTATGCGCTCCAGCCGCGCCACCTGACACATCCGTGTCGGGCGAATTCGGATTTGCCTTCCGGCCCCATAACGGGGAAATGTCCACAAAGGCAGGAATATTGGTAAGGCCGCCCATGACCAGCGGAGCGCCGATCAATCGGGCCGGATCGTCTTCGGTGGCATTCTTCCGGGCCGTCAAAGCCCGCTTGCCATGGATGGCATCCACAAAGAAGCCAGGGGAAAACCCACGGTATTTTTTGCCACTGACAGCTTCAAGGCCATCACTGGACCATTCTGGTTCAACGTAAATTCCCGGCGCCGGCGAATCTTGCCAAAGGAAACGTTTCGGCCAGGCGCTGGCATCGAGCTTCTTATGATCGAAATCGAGGAACGGTTTCCGACCGGCTGCCTTATGGGCATTTAAAGCTTCATTGATCACCTGCTCATCACCGCGTTCGCATTGAACGAAGCCGGACCAAGTCTTGTTGCCGTGTGAGCATTCAATGTGGTGAACACCACCAGGCATCCACATGAACGTCTTGGGTGGTTGGGCATAATCGAAATCCACCGCCGCTCCGGCAAACAGGGGTTCTCCTGTGGCCAGCAACCGTGAATGCAATGGAGCTGCACCAGGCTTGTCGGTAATCTTTTGGGCGATGTCCCGGTGAGTCTTGGCGTGCGCCAAATGAACGGCCGCTTGTTCTGCATTGCCATCTTCTGCCAGCAATTTGGCGGCGCGTTCATGTTTGGCCGCGGAATCCTGATGATCTTCGACCGTTTCCGCATCAGCCGAACATTCATGGGCTTCATCCACTGCTGTGTCTAATTTGCCCTTGCGGGCATTGACTGGCTCATACTCAACCTGGGCGATAACTTCTTTGGGCACACCAGTGACTTTCACCGAGCCGTTTTCGATCTGGAAATCCAGCTCGTAACATTTCCCATCTGGAGCACTGATTACCGCCGTCCAGGTTTCCCCCACTTCATGCGGCGGCGCGACGATGTCGCGGATCCAAACGCCACCGGTCAAATTACCGTCCTTCGGCTTGAACAACTCCATCGCAACCGCCTTTTGTGAAACGTCATTTTGGAGGTTCGTCAGCGAGATGCCGGCGCCGCCAAGGGCGGCCGTCAATGCGATCTGGCGAGCCTCAAGGGCTGAATCACCCGGAAGCTCTATTTTTTCGGATTTGTAAAGTGCCTTGAGCTTGGCAATGGCTTCATCCTTCTGCGGACCTTCGTACTTATTGCCGCGATAACCGCCATGCAACGCTGCCCAAGCGGCACCCATCAGCCGATGGTCGGGAGATCCCGCTTTGTCGCGCACCCGCAAATGCCAGGTGGAAGATTTATTGGGATCCTCGCAAACGAGATAATTTGCGCAGAGATGTTGTCCATCAGCTTCTGTTTTGGTGATTTCATTATCCATACGATTTTGAATTACGGGTTATCGGGGTTTTGGCCGGCGATCTGGCGGGCCAGGACTTTTTCCGAGCGTTGCAAAATTGCAGTTTCCAAGGTTGATTTGAGTGGCAACGCGTTGCGATCGGCTTTCTGGTTCACGCTCTTGGTAAGGACATATTCAACAGTGAATCCGGGCTGGCCTTTTTCCTTAACCGCGAGCACGGCGTTTTCAAACAGACCCTTACCAGTGACGATGAGGGTCAGTTTTAAACCGGTTTCCTGTTCAAAGGTCCGCGTGGTACGGCCATAAGCCCGCTCTTCCACCGGCAAGGTCAATGCACCAGCATTTTTAGCGATGATCTGGCCGCCAAATAATTTTTGCGCGAAACGCGGATCCGAGATCGTCACACTTATCGTTGTCGGATTTTCCATCACCGGCTGTTGAACTGACCGGCCAACTTCCAACCAGAAATGCGTCCGGCGTTGGCTCAATTGATTTGGTTCGGTCCGATCCTTCGCCCGGAAATGACTGCGAAGCTGATTGCCAACTTCTCGGCCGGCATTTAGCAAGATGGGTTTTGGATCCTGAGCTGCCGATATGATCCGGTTAAACTCAAGTTTGAACTTGGTGTCATTGAAAGTCAGAGTCATGCGGCCACCGCCTTCCTGCGCAACAGCGCACCACTGACCAGACCATTGGTAGTCGAAGCACCCAGCACGCCTTCGATCACTCGGGCCAAGGCGTTGTGATCCAAACGGTCGAACACTTCCGGCAATTTGGCCTGGGCTTCTTCGACCGCGGCGATGAAATCAGCATCGGTGACATTTGAATTGACCGCCTTCGACATCAGCTCCTCGAAGATCGGACGAACAGCACCCAACCAGCGCGGGGCAATACCAGAGGCATCCGCCAGCGCGTGATCAACCAATTGATCCACTGCGGCCTGTCCCGGATCAGCGGCACCATGGCGGTGTCCGCGGGCATTAAATGGCTGGTCATCCGGCAGTGGTGCTGCAGCTTTGGCGCCACCGATGGTTTCTTCACCTGGCTCCGGTGCCGGAATGCCATATTTCTTGCGGAGGAAATTTTTCCCGATCTCCAAGCCGCTTTGTGCCAGCGCCTGATCCCGCTGGGCATCCGTCAAAGTGCCTTCTTCTTCCTCGAGCAACCGGGCAGTCGGACAAAATTTCTTGTCGCCGTAATTAACGCGCAGGATCGAAGGGATGAATTGTTGATTGAGGACCGAACAAGCGAAGATGCCGGCCGCATCCACACGGTCTTCCTTCACATCCTTTTCCACACCACCAAAACCGGGACCACCGCCACCCTGCATGCCCCGACGGCTGCCGCTCATAGTCTGGCCAAGGATTACAGTCCGGGCATACCGATCCGCACGGTCCAATAAGTCACCTTGCGGGGTATGATCTCCAGATCCACGGGACTCGATCATTTCCAGATCAGTGCCGGAAGGAAACGCCCCCCAGCCTGCACTACCCATTTTTTCGAGCATTGAACAAACGCCATCAATGGTTTCCTGGGTGGCGTTCGGATCGAAGTTGGCCCACCGGATCGGCATGCCGAATAATTGGGCATGATTCATCAACCATTCAGCGCTGAAATTGGACGCGCACCACCACCAGGCCAAAGTCCGCAGCCGCGCACCACCCAAGGCCGTGCCAGACTTGGCTTTGTTGATACCGATCAAAAATTTGTCCGGCGGAAAACTCTGTACTGCCGTTGGCCGCGGCTGAAATGATGTGGTATTCCAGACACTGCCGCCGGCTTCGGATTGGCGCTGGCGATTGTTGGCGGCCGGGGTTTTTGAAGTCTGGCGAATGTCATTCAATTCAGTCCGCAAACCGAGTGTGCCGTCCATGTTCCAGGCCACACACACTGGGTGGACCCAAAACGTACAACGCGGAGCGATCAGATCCAGTTCCGTGGTGACCTTCTTTTCATCCGTCAACGGAACAGTCAGCATATTTAGCCCGTCATCACCCTCCGCCGAATCCCAGGAGATCTCCAAAACCACCTGTCCCAGAAACCACGCGCTTAAAATATCTTTAATGGTCCCATCCAGGTCGTTTTCATCGGCAGCAACGTTGGGTTGCATGTTCCGCAAGGCAGCGGAAACCACCTTCATGCGCTCAACTGCTTCCGGCGTCGGCTTCTGGCCTTCTTCGGCATACGGTTCAAAAATCAACGTCTTGCGCTGAACGCTTTCGACCAATTCCTGGTAACAGGCGGCCAGCTCCGGCCAGGAATCCAACATCAGGTCAAACAATTCCCATGCTTGGACATGGTTGCCGGCGAGGGCACCGCGCAACGTCATTTCAACGTATGACGGGGTGATGACCGATAATTGTGGCAACAGCCAGCGATATGCCGCCTGCGGCCGGAGGATGCGGGCAAGATCTTGGGACAAATTTCGTGTGTCAGCCGCGGCTGGTACCGGCGCGGCATTCAAGGGTGCGTTTTTACGGGCTTGCAACGAAGCAGATGACCGCCGGCTAGGCGTCTTTTTGCGACGACCGGCAGTCCGGATATGCCGGGAAGTTTGACGGGGAATTTTCATTTAGAAATTCCTCCCTTCCGGACATCCATATCCACCAATGCGACATTTTTTCCTTGAGTCGCCAAAAAATTGGCTAAAACAGCGCATTGCAGCCTATTGCAGCAAAAAATTTCCACATTGCCGGTCTTCGGAGCGGTGCCAACTGCCTCCCCGTAAAAACGTTCCTGGAGCGTTTGCGTCATACGAGCCTCCGGGGTGTGAATTTGGGCAGCCGGTGATTATCGCCACCGATGCGGATCTTGCCCAATGCTTCGGCGGTGATCGCGCCTGCTTGTGAATTGAAACCGTGATACGCGAGCTTGCCGCTGTCGAAAGTGTCGCCGTGCTTGCCGTCCGCTGCAGGCACACAAACAAAAAAACCTTTCTCCTTTTTGACCATGCGATGGTCGTCCTTGATATAGGTGGAAGCCGGGACATCAATCTGACCGTCCTTGAACGCGGTCATATAATTTTCCCCCAGCAAGGTCTTCATGTTCACGGTTTCTTCCGTGCCGATGATCTTGGTCGTTTCAGAACCAACAATGAGCAGGACCGTGCAAAGCCGGCCAAGCTGCCGCTGCATGCGTCGGGCAAACAAGCGTTCATTGGTGGCATCAATGCAAAGCCGCCGGCACCGGGTGCCGCGTTTGGCCACCGTTTCCAGAATCGCTTTGGCGCGGGCTTCCTGAACTTCGTCACTATCGGTTTTCCAGGTACAGACCAGACGTTCAATGTATGCACCGCCGAAATGCTCCATAACGGTGAATGAACTTGGATTGCTGGTCTCGTTGGTAGTCGTTGCCAAATCCCAACCGCAGCAAACTGGACCGCCAGTAAGATTTATTTCCAGCCAGGCGAGCGCCGCCTCAAGATCATCCGGCCGGCGAACTTCGACATGCAGGCATTTTCCCTCACCACGAATCTGGGCCGCTGTCATTTCAACCAGCCCGATCGCGCCAGTCCCACCAATAATGTCTAGGGCACCGTAATTACGATCCCAAGCGTCTTGATCTCGGGCCTTGGCCCGATGTTCCACCGGTGACACCGGTTTGCCTGTGTTCGTGTCGTAGAGCTGTACCCCGTCGGCATAAGCATCGAACGCAGTCACCCGCAGCACGGGAATCCCATAGTCGCTTATGAACCAATTACCTTCCGGGCAAGTCGGCAGGTCCAAGCCCGGTGGTTGCATGAGCATTTCAAACGCGAGATGCGTATCATCCGGCGCCGGCGTCGTAGAAAGCAAAAGCCGGAAGCGCGGATCAGATGAGACGATCGGCTCAATCGCCTCCCAGACTTCGCCCCAGTTTTTGATCCGGGCGATCTCGTCAGCCATCATGTCGCCGGTTTCACCGACGGCACTGGGAGTCAGGGCGATGACCTTTGTACGGCTGTAACTGGTCCGGCTGTGATAGATCCGGAATTCCAGACGCCGCTTTTCAAACAGCTCTGCGAAATCATCCTTGGTCAGATTATCCGGCTCCCGGTTGTCCAGGGAGTCGGCCACTTTCAATATCTGGCCAGCCGCGGAAACTTCGTCTTTTGAGGAATCAGCCAGATTTTGAAACAAGGCCGCTTCTCGCTGGATGTCAGCCCGTGAACCAAAGTCATCAAAAGTTTGCTCCTGCTTACGGACGATTTCTGTCGCCAGGGAAAGTTTGGCTGAACCGAAGATCACCGTATGATTGGGGATCTTCATCATCTTATAGATGGCGATTTTCCCAAACGTGGTCGTTTTGCCGTATTGCCGGCGGGCTTTGAATGCCGCCACGCGCTTTTCCTTGGCGCCCAGGAAAAAATTCCGCTGGCCAACCCGGAACGGCACCAAGCCGGATTCGGCGAGTTCAGACTTACGAAGTTGTGAGCGGGTAGGCATTACCAGAGATCTCCGAACATTTTCTGACCCAAAGCATCCATCTTGACCGACTTCGGCTGTTTGCTGGTCGCCAAATCCAGCGCCTGTTTGTCCTGGGCCCATTTGATGAACAGCTCGATGGTTTCCCGCTGAAATTTTTTCCGATCCAAAAGAAGCTGTTCTTTCTTCAAGCCAACCTGCTGCGTCAAATACCACGCCTTGGGATCCTGCTGCTCTAAGGCCATCGCGGTGAAAAAGGACTGCCCAAGCTCTTGAATCCTCTCCGGCGACAATCCCGTATTCGCCGCCGCCACCTTTTCCAGCAGCGTTTCCACCGTTGATTCGTTGCGCTCCATCTGTTGCTTGAGCGAGTACCAGGAAAAGAATTGCGACAAAGCACCCAACGACGTTTCCAGCCCATCGTCCTTGAGCCATTTCAATGTCTCTGCGTAACCACCGCCCTGCTTTACGGGCAGATTCAACTTGGCAAAGATGTCCGCCTGCCGTTCGGGTGGCAGTGTCTTGAGCTTGGCATCGGCTCGTGGTTTTGGTTGCGTGCTCATTCATTTGCGAGGTATAAACCAGCCCAGAAAAAATCCATCGAGACGCCGCAATCCGGACAATACTGAAGCCCAAACAGCGCACCGACGCGATGGCCCCAGCCGATTTCCAACAGCGAAAAATTGAAGATGCCGTCTTCATCAACCGAAATGATCAGGAATGAGAAATGGCGGTTCATGGGTTCTTATCCACCAGGGCTATGCCTTCCGATGCGATCCGCCACGCCCGGTTCTCTGGACTGATCGCCTTCATGGCTTCTTCAATTAACCCCTTGTCAGTCAGATATTGAATTTCGTCAGCGATGGCGTCATGAAACTGTTTGGCATCACCCGAGAAATTAGCTGCCGTAAAGCTGAACAGTCGCAAAGCATGAGCGATCGCCACGACACCAAGGCCGTACCGGGTACGGTTCGAGTCCAACACTCGCAACAATGCCAGGCGGAATAATTCTTTTTCTTGGGAATTCATTTACGCTCCAAAAGTTTGGTGATTTTGACGTCCATTGAAGCGAGCTGCTGATCTTGGTATTTCATGCCAGCTTTGATGGCAGCAACCTCCTTGCTGACTTCATTCATATCCTTCCGCAAACCATCCACTTTCTGTTCAACTACAGCAGCAGTGCCCTGTTCCACTGATTCGATGGCGACGAATAATTCGCCATGTCGTTTGGTGCAATGATCCTTTTGTTTTTCAAACTCAGCTTTACTGGCCGGAACAAATTCAAAACTGACCTCACGCTTTTTTCGTCCACCACTGAAAAAAATTTCCTTTGCGTAATAGGCGATGGCAAAAAGGCCGGCAACTACTAGGACAAAGTTCTTTAAGAACTCGGATGGAACATTTTCGATTTGTGCAAAAATTGGATTCATGGAGCTTAATTCCAAAAAAGTTTGATGATGATTTTGCCCAAGCCGCCATGCGCCATAATCTTTGCCGCTGCAGCCGCGGCCCAATCATTGAAGCGAGTAAGCTCCCGGCCTAACCAACCGGCCGCCACAACCAAAGCCGGCACATAAGGAGAAAGCTGTGATTTGACTGCGGTCGCTTGATCAAGCGCATGGGCGATTTGGTTGGTATCAATCATGGCGGGAAAGCAAGTGTTGACCCCCGTAGTGGCCATCCATTTCAGAATGGACATCAATAAATTCCTTATCGAAGAAATGGAGCATGGTGCGATGAAAATTCTCTGGCAACCAACAGGACGAATGACCGTAATGTTTCCACCACAATTGCCCGACGCGTTTCTCAACTGGATCCGCCACATGGATGGCACCGTCCATGCCCAGAGAGCCGTAGCCGAGCATCTTACCGATCAGAGAATGCGCCAACGGCAGCGCCAGATCATGCTCAGCGCAATAAACCATGACATGGCCGATCCGATCTTGGGCAAGGGCTGAATTCAGACCGTTCTTGCTGAAATCCGACTCGCAGGCCCCGCATACCAGGTGAACCGCTTTGACTCGCGGCCATTGTGCTTGCCGCAGTCCTTCCAGGATAACCGCGCACCCGTTACTGTGGCCGACACAGATAATGTCCCAGCCGAGTTTGGAATAGGTACGCAGCGCCCGCGCAAAATGCCTGGCGCGTTGATCTTCGCGAAATGGCCGGGTTAGTGCCGTGCAGAAGTACTCAAACGCCTCAGCGCGCGCCGACGTATGGGTGTGCGTAAATGTAACCGCCCGCTTGTTCCAATTCGTGAAATTGCCCGGCCAGGTGGCAATTCCATTCACGAACAGGTAAATTGTGCGGGCGTGTTTCATTTTGGAATGCTGAGAAAAACTCAGTAGGTGAAACCAACACCAAGGCGGAAATCAGGAATCCGGTTGATGGATTTCTGCAACCAGATCGGTTCGCTTACCCCCAGTTCGGCAAAAGTATTTTTGGTCAGCTTGTTTCGGATGGTTGCCCCTGGCTCGATCAATGCTGCTCGTTTTTCAAAGTCATAACCACCAATCAGATCCACCTGAAGTTTGAATGAATAGTATTGGATCAGGGCATAACCGCCGCCGGCCTCTACAGATTCGATCGTGCCGGCAACTCCAAGGTTTCGGACTTTTGCTTGGGCATCCCAACGCCCCCAATCATATTGGCCAGAAAGATAGTTGGCCCATTCCTGGCCGCCCATGTAGTCGCCGCCGGCGGCGATCTCAAGCCGGTTGCTTTCCCAGGTAAAGTTGGTATTTGCACCGGTGAAATAATTTTCAACGCTGGTAAAGAATGTGTCCGGCGCCACGATCGTGGTGGTGCCGCCACTGGCGTTGGTCGTGGTGATGCTGACAATGTTTGTCTGCGCTTTGGCAGCGGTTGATAACGTAATGGCCGCGATCGCAGCCAATCCAATGATCCATTTAATGAATTTCATGATTTTTATTTGGTTGAGGTTGAAAGCGAATGGCGGACTGCCACGCTCGGAGTGCGTGATGAGCGCAGCCGGTTAAGGCAGGGCGGACAGTCCGCCAAGGCCGGGCTGACGCCCGAAATCAAAGCGGAGGAATTTGTTGAAACTACCGTTGCGTTCATCACGCACGGATTAAATCAATGTTCCATGTGGAAGTATCAGTCGCGGCGACTGAATTCGTGCAGATCAGGAAATGCGGCGGGAACGGAGAAAAGCAACGATGCTTTCACGAGAGAATTTGCAATAGGAATTGGGACCATCTTCTTGCCGGGGCGGCTGCGTCACGATCAGGAATTGTTTGATGACGTGGATGTGTTGGTGGCTGCAGGCCAGAATCCGCTGTAGTTCCGTTGATCGAATATCCCGGCTAGGCAGGATGATCCGATAAACGTCTTCCTCGGAAAGTTTAGGCATTGGTTGGTTGTAACAGAATGCCCAGGCACTTGGGGCATACACACGAACTTCTTTACGGATCCCGTCACCAATCTGTTCCGCGATGTTCCAAGCCCATTTGATCACGCCATCTTCCACATCTTCCATCAGCTCGACAAAATCGCGGTCAAAAAAATCCGCGCACGATTCCAACGCCAAGGTTGGTTTCGTGCGCGGCAATTCGCCTGGAAGTTGGAGCTGCGACATTTACGGGATGATTATCGCAGCACTGTCAAAACCCTTTTCTAAAATTTAGGCTCAGTGCGACTGTCCGGTGGCGCACAAAAGACTTTGATTTCATTCCCATCCACGATCGCCGCCACACGCACGGCGGTCGTGATCACAATTTCACAAGATCTGCCATCATCCGACAATTTTGACTTCGTGGTTATTGGCACGCCAGCCATTATGGCTGCAGCCAATGCTGCTTCACCTGTTAGTTCTTTGCTTTTCATACCCACTCAAATTTGACACCACTTTCACTTTCAACGGTATTCGCGCATTCAATATAAAGCGTTTGGGCCGTTGCCGTCGATACTAGCGCCAACACGTCGGCCGTGGCTTTATACAGACGAGGCAACAGATCGCTGTCTGCCTGGCGTAGCTGGCAAAAAATGATCTCTTTGGCTTGTTCGGTGGCAGTCATGGCAATTCTCTAAGTTTAATTTTCCACACACCGTCCACGAAGTCACGGCTTAAAACCTCAAATTGCGTACCCTGATCAAACAAAACTTCCGTCTCAGCCTTATGCGATGAATAGCGAGCAATCCGCTTGCCGTTGATAGATTCAATCGTGAAGGCGACATTGCCCGGAAATGGAATCGTGCGCGACGCGCTGGTGAATGCTTTTTCCGTCACCACGTTGCCAACCTGATAATCGTCAAGCTGTTCCGAAGTGAGAGTGGATCCACGATCCACTGTGCCTTCATATGATTTCAACTTG
>DASYEY010000035.1:0-3832 GCA_036498725.1 Verrucomicrobiia bacterium
CTGCGCAATAATCGTCATAGGCATATTCCAGCGTCTTGGCGCAAGCTTCATGGAAACTGGTTTCACCTTTCACATTGGCATAGGGCACATAACCGATGGCATCATAATCCTTGGCGCCATCACGGCCAACCGAGCGGCAAAAATCCGGCGCCTGCGTATTCGCATCATGCATCATCGCCGCAACCGCCTTGTGTGCATCAAAACTGCGGACGCCTTTCATCCAACCATCAGCCAGCAATGAAAAGGCGTGGTTGCCGATCATGCAATCACGATGGCCCGGACTCGCCCATTCTGGCAACCAGCCGCTCTGATCGTAGGCATTGACGATGCCCTGCAAAATTTCGCCACTGACTTCTGGAAACAACAAGTTGTAAAGCGGGTGCGCGGCCCGAAAGGAATCCCAATAACCCGTGTCCGTATAGAGATAGCCCTGATGGATCTGGCCATCGTAAGGGCTGAAATATGCGGGCTGTTTGTCGGCATTTAATTCGTAAAAGCGGTGCGGAAACAAAATACTGCGATAAAACGCGCTGTAAAAGGTGCGTTGCTGATCGTGCGTACCGCCTTCGATCTGGATGCGGCCAAGCGCATCATTCCAGGCTTTTTCCGCGCGGGCACGGACCGTCGCAAAATCGGCGTCGCCGATTTCCGCCTGCAGATTTAGCAACGCCTGCTCCGGACTGATGAAGGACGAGGCGACTCTGCAACCAACCACTTTGTCACTACCCGTATCAAATTTAAAAAAAGCGCCGACATGGTGGCCTTCGAGCTTGGTCTGGTTGGTCTGGATATTATTGGCATCCGACCAGACACCGTAAGCGGAAAACGGGCGGTCAAAAATAATGACGAAATAATTTCCAAAATTTTTCGGGACGCCACCTTGATTGTTGCGAGCAATGCCGATGATCTTGTTTTCAGATGGAATGATTTCCACCGAGGACAGGGCCTCACTCCGAAACACATCCAACACCACGCTCGAATCGCCTGGCTGGTCATACGTGAAACGAAACCGTGCCGCACGTTCGGTCGGGGTCACTTCCGCCGTCGCTTTCCAGGTATCGAGATAGACCTTGTAATAACTTGGCTGGGCGACTTCGTTTTTGTGATCAAAGTCGGAGGCGCGCTCCTTCTCATCAACCACAAGTTTTCCGGAAACCGGCATAAGGGAAAAGGTCGCGTAATCGCCGATCCACGGGCTCGGCTGGTGCGTCTGCCGGATGCCACGAATCTGATGGGCGCGATAATTATAATAGAATGAATCGCGCTGCGGCTGCGTGTAAGGCGCCCACGTATTCATCGGGAACGGCAACGCGATGGCGGGATATTCGTTGCCGTGCGAAAAGCTGCCGGTGGAATCCGTGCCTTGCAATGGATCGGCCAGCATCACCGGTGGATCGCTCTGCGCGGCACACTGCAGCGCCGCCAGTGTGAAAAAACCAAGGATAAGATGGGAAGTTTTCATAATTAAAACTGAATGGATACTTGTTGCGGCTGCGCCTGATTCTCAAACCGGACCCACAACAGGCGTTCTTTTTTGGAATATTCAAAGGCCGTCAACTCTTTGCCATCCAACGTTACCGTGCGCGGCGCTTTGGCCGATTCCAACAGCATGATGGCAGGCGTTTTTTGGACGCCTTCGGTGACAAAACTGATCTGGTCGGAAGTTTGCTTTTGCACCAACGCCTTGCAAGCCGCCGCCAGCAGGTGCGTCTTGCCCGTGCGCGCCCGTTTGAGATCAATCAAGAATTGCCGGGAACCGGGCGTCAGGGAGATTTTATTCTGCACGCGCAAATCAGCGTCGAAGAGGCTCACAAAATTTCCTGATAATTCGTGAGGCTGGGCGTCAACGGATTCATCCATGCCAGCCGCGATGAGATAAGGCCCGCGACGGAGCAGCAGGTAATTCGACTCGCGCCACGGCAAATGGATTTTTCCTGCCGCCAGCTTGGCGGCAGCAACAATTTGGGCCGCTCCTGATGCACTAGTGGTCAGATCAGCCGGACGTTCGTGCACCCAGATCAAACCACCTTTGCCGATGCGATTGAACTGGTTGGTCGCAGCGGCATCGGTGATCCCCAATTGCGCAAAAAGATGCTGGCGCGGCGTGGTAAAATGATTTTTTCCGGTGTTCCACCAATCGCGGACATGGAGATACGGATCAGCATCCGCATCACACATCACCAGCACACCGCCGCGCTTTACCCAATCGGCCAAGGGCGCATGGACTTCCGGTGACAACGGCTTTTGTCCGTCGTAGCTCAGGAATAAGATGCGGGCGTTGGCCAGATAGTTCGTGATCGTGACGTTCTCCAATTGCACGGGCATCACCGGCACGCCGCTTTTCACCAGCGGCATGGCGAGGCCGTAGAAATTACCCAGCCACGGATCACTCGGCGTCGGCTGGCCGCGTTGGAACATCATTGAATCACTGACCAGCACTCCGATGCCCGTCGTGCCGCAATCCCACGCCACATCCGGTTGTTTCATATCGTTGAGCGTGTTGAAAACAGCCTGCAATTCCGTTGCGTAGGCGGGCGGAATGGGTTTCCGCTCATCCTGCGGCACCGAACGCGGATAACGACCGTTGAAAATCCGCTCCGGCCACGGCGCGACTTCATAGCTGGCAACTTCCGGCTGGAATAACGAGGCGGTCAGGGTGGATTCCCAATTGCTCCGGTAATCATTCCAATCATGGTTCGGATTGTCTTCAATCGGGTCGTTTAGGTACCAGACCGAACGACCGGTGGCGCGCACGAGATTTTGCATCGCACCGTATTCGAGAAACGCCGTCTCAAACGTGCGCGATTTCACTTCACCGCGAAATTTGTTCGGCTCACGCGACGTGCCGGTCCAGACCTGCGCAATGTAACCATCGCAACCGTTCAACCGGGCGAGGCTGGACTCAGGGCTGACGATGCACCATTGCGCGTAGTTCAATAAACTGTGCGTCGGCACATAACAACGCACGTGGCGGCCGGTGCGTTGATTGTAGGCCTGGACGTGATTGAAGACCTGTTGCAAGGCGCGGCGATAGAGAAAATATTTCAACTTGCCCGCACGCCAGCGCGCGTCCACGGAACTGTCCGGCGCCTGCCAGGCTTCATGATAATAGCTTTTCCATTCACGCTTAAAGCCTTCCGAATAGCCGGCACGATCCCAAAATTCCGGTTCTTCCAGATGGATCGCCTCCGCACCGGCATCCAACGCACGCTGCACGCCTACCGATAGAAATTCGCCATAGTTCGTGCCGGGACACATGTAATAGACATCACCGCCGTGGCCAATTTTATTGCCATTCTTTTCCGTCTGCACTTCGTCCTCATGGTTGATGCCGTCGAAACGTCCGTAGAGATAATCTTGATATTGGCCCCACGCCACGCCGGTCATGACGTGGATGCGATAGCCATGATCGCGCCACGTCGCGATACGCGCAGGCAGGTTCGTATCAATGCCGTAAACGATGGCGACGTCCGAACGCAGATCATTTTTTGCCGTCCACGCACTGCCCGTTTGGAAACAGGTGCGTTCGAGAATTTGATTCGTGTCCGTTGCAAACGGCGGCGAATTTTGCGCCAATCCTGGTGTGGAAAAAATCGTTGCGCCCGCCAGAAAAGTCCCGGCGGTAAAAATGTTTTTATAAAACTTCAAATGTTTTTGCATGGGTCAAATTTCAATCACGGTAGGCAACCGCATTTGCCAAATCCATTACTATTCCGTGGAAATACGGTAAAAGCGTTGCGACCAGCCGGCCGCCGTCGGATCGGCGAATTGATACTGGCCGGGGGACGTTTCGGTGGCCGTTCCGATTTTCACCCAATCCACCAGATTCGTT
>DASYEY010000036.1:0-5841 GCA_036498725.1 Verrucomicrobiia bacterium
CACTCGCAGTTATCATAGCTCTCAGAACTATAAGAACCGCCAGAATTTTAGCCAGTGGTGCTACGGCTGACGCTTACTCTCATGGCACCTGTCGTTGCCTTGAAATAGTGAAGTTCAAATAAACGAAAGTTTGCGCCAAATAAAAAAAGAGAGCCGCAGCAGTTGCTGCGGCTCTCGTTGAGTCGGCTGGTTAGAATTTATGGGGTAACGACCCTGAAGAACATGCCGCTGCCAGTGATCGGAACGGTGACCGTGCCACCGGTGCCGCCAGAAACCGGCTGCCAGTTCATGCCCGGACCTGAAAGCGCCGGACTTGATTCGAGATGGCCCGTGTTCGGTGTCCAAGTCACTTTGATGTTGCCGCCCGTGATGGAGGCGTTGAGCAGAGGAGCGGATGGAGCCGCGACGTAGCTAGAGTTGTAGTTGTCGTAATCAACCGTGTTCACATACAACAATGGATCAGAGTAGAGTGAGGCATCATTATTGTGAGCTGTCGTGCAAATGCCGACATAAACAATGGCGGGCAATGCGGTCAAATCGCCAACCGATGCCGGCGTATTAGTTGCCAGAAGGGTCCAACTCGTGCCGTTGGTAGATGAATAGGCCGATAGAAGGCCGCCGACGCGTTTAAGACGCACCCAGGCATTCGGGTAAGCTGGCACAGGGGCTCCGTTGAAGCCCCAACCGCCGGTGCCTCCGTTCAGGCTGTTACGCGCGTTGCATTCAACGGCGTTGGCTCCGGGACCGCTGCCATCAGGAGCGGCGATGCCATCAGAGGCAACCGGATCGTTGACAATGTTCCAGTTGCGGCTGCCGGCATCCAAGGTTTCGCGCACCATCAGGCCGCCTTTGGCCCAATTGGATGTGTGCGTGATGTTCTTTTGACGAACGACGACATCAAAATCGTTGGTCTTCATTTCGTAGGCGAAGTTGAATCCATCAGCATTGTTATAAATATCGCTGCCTTCAGCGGCAATAGTGTAAGCTTGTGGGCCAACGACATACATGAGGCCAGGGACGCTGGGATCAGCACCGGGGATGCCGATATCAACATCAGTCAACGGTGTGTGATTGACGGCGACCGAGGTGTTGTTTACTGGCAGTCCGCCGCCTTGTCCGGACAACAATGAGCTTACCGTAACATTGAGCGGGAAGGTCGGCACGCCTGAAACCATCAAGGCAACGCTGCGTCCGTCCTTGCTCACCGTCACTCCCTCAATGCTTACTCCGCCACCGATGGTATAAGTGCTGATCTGGCTCAACATGTTTGTATCCATTGGCGCGCTAAAACCAATGGTAACGTAATTGCTCTCGTAACCGTAAAAAGCCACAGTGTTACTATTGACATAAAATGCTGCATAAGTCATTTCCGGGGCGGCGACATTTACCGTGAGAGCTACCACGGAACTGGTGACCCAGAGCGGGTTGCCTGCGTTGTCGGCATAACCCAAAGCGCGTGCGGTGCAATAGATTTGCGCGTTGGCATCGCTCGGCAAAACCGACGGTATATTATATGTGGCCGAGTTGGCACCAGACATGGGCACGCCGTTCTTATACCATTGATAGGTCAGGAAGTTGTTGAAGGAATTTCTCCAATCACCTTCGGGGCCGACGGGCAACGTTGAATCGGTCTCGGCACCAACGGTGAACGAGGCGCTGGCGTAGTTGTTCGCCGTAACCGATTGCGGCTGGTTGGTAATGCCCACATAAGTGCAGCGTGGTGCATAGGTTCCCACCATGCTGCCACGGATGATGCCCGATGTCCCATCCACCGGGTCGGGATCAGTGTTCAGTTTAGCGGTTACGCAGCTATAGGTGCCACCACCGCCCTGATGGTGGACGATTTGCATGGCGTATTTCTGGCCAGCGACCAAGGGTATCCCGCTGGCATAGGGTGACCCACCAGCGTTCGGATCCACAAACGTGTCGGATCGAACTTGGCTGGCTGTTCCGCCACCAGAACTCCATACCAGCGCACCGCTGGCATTGGATGTTTGCTGGGCGACCATCCGGGAATTGGCGAACGAGTCGTCCGTGCTCAAGAAAAGGTCGGCATCATCGTCAGAATTGCAGAAGAACACATAATTGCCTGAAACCGACGGGATGAAGTATCCCAGCAAATCGTCGCAGAAATTGTCTGCCACTTCAGTGCCTGTGATGTCGGCCTCAAATGCCGGTGTGGACATGCTCCAAGCCGGTGCGCCGGCAGAGAAGGTTTCTATGGCTGTCCGTCCGGGGTTGCTGCTCCAATACTGGTGCAGGGCAACTCCTGTTTCGAACACCTGGCCGGCAGCGACCGTCAATGTGGCTGGCGCACTGTTGCTCCATATCGCCGTCAGGGTATTATCCACATAACCCAAGGAGCGGATCTGGCAGGTGAATTGGGCCCCGCTATCCACGGGTGACACCGGCCCGAACGAATACGTGCTGGCGGTGGCTCCAGGGATGGGCGTTCCATTGCGCATCCATTGATACGCGATCCGATTGTTCCACAACGGACGGTCATTGCCCGTGCCGCCGACGGCAATCTGGGAATCGGTAAAACCAGCCACAGTAAAGGAGGCATTGCTAAAGGTGGTGGCAGTATTGTTGGCGGGTTGCTGGCTGAATCCCACCGTAAAAGATCGCGGCACGCTAATGGAAATTGCGCTGCCCGCCAGCGCGCTCGCGCTGCCATTGGCAGGATCCGGGTCGCTGATCAGCTTGTAAGTGGCACCAGCATTGTCACCGCCGCCAGTGTCTTGATGATCCATTTCTATGTAGTAGGTTTGGCCAGCGGTCATTGGTATGCCGCCGGAGTAGGGAAACGTCGCCCCAGCGTCAGGTGAATATTGGTCTGACCGTCTCTGGGCAACCGTTGATGTGCCACCGCCAACGGTATTCCATTGCCGTGCATTGCTCCAGCCGGTTTCCGTCGCCACCTTCACCTTGTTGCCCGGGGTGGAATCGGTGCTGACAAATAAATCACTCTGGTCGTCGCTGGCAATAAAGAACACATAGTTGCCGCTGGTAGGCGGATGGAACAAGGTGGAGATCCGGTTCACATAATTGTTCCCGCTGCTGCCGGTGGTATCGGCCTCAAATCTCGGCGAGGTGATGACGTTGGTTGACGGCGGAAGCGTGCCGGCTTCCAAGTTGGCCAAGCTTGAACCATACCACCATTCCACTTTGGCGTAGCCAGCTTCCTGAACACCTTGGGCGATATTCAAGGTGACTACGGCGCTGGTGCTCGATAGGCCGTTCATGACTCCCGTGGCCACCGCGTAATATTGCGAGCCGTTGGCCGAAGCCGGCACGACTGCGTAATACAAGGAACTGGAGGTCGCCTTTGGAATTGCCACGTTATTGCTATACCATTGATAATTGGGGGCAAATTCACCTCCGGAAATTGCGCTGACACTGAATCCACCGCCCGTGCCTGCAGTTACTATGATATTCGTCGGTTGCAACGTCCATGTCGGTGTCGTGTCCGGATAGCTCATAAAAGCCATGTTATGGCTGGCAGTCGTGATCAGACTTGGCTGGCCGTTGGTGAGCGTGAGAAGGCCCGCGTTCACCTGGCCAATGGTTTGATAGGTGACGCCAAAATTGTCGCCTCCGCCACCTTGAGAATGCACCAATTCCATGTAGTAAAGCTGGCCGGCGTTCAAAAGATAACCATTTACGCCTGGGCTCACGAAATTGGTGGTCATATAGTAATCGGATCGGTTCTGATTCCAGTCGGGTGGATTACCTCCGCCGGCTACACCGTTTATGTCCGAAATGAGCCAACTGTCCAAACCGGCCCAGAAAGTTTGTTGAGCGATGACCACTTTGCCGGCCGGGTCAGTGCCGTTGGCTGTGTTGGTGTTCAAAAGCAGATCGGCATTGTCATCCACATCCACGAAGAACACATAGTAGTCGGTGGTGGGCGGGATGAAGTAACCACTCGTGCGCGAAACATAATTATTGCCGTAACCGCCGGGATTGTCGCCATTCGTTTGCACAAACATGGATCTTGCGGGTGCGGTATTACCGGCTTCCACAGCTCGAATGTAACTAAAGTTATTACCGCCACTCGCATTATAGATCCCCGTCTTCCAGCCATTCGTGACGAGGATGCTTGACGCGACGGTCAACGTGCCGGTGGCGCTGGTTAAAGAAGAAACAGTGGTGTTGTAAGGTGGCGGTATGGTGGCTACACAATAAACGTGGGCACCATTGTCCGCCGGAGTCGCCAGCCAGGTCAAAGAAGTGCCAGTTGCGCCCGGAAGAGCGACGTTGTTTTTATACCATTGATAACTGGGCAAAACGATGTTTGGGTTGGAATTGTTGGTCGTGACGAAGGAGAAGGATGCCTCACTGCCGGAGTAAGCCGTGGTGTTGGCAACTTGAGTGGTCGCATTGAGAACTGTAGGTGCGGTAATAGCCGGAAAAGTGGCGCTCAAATGGGCAATGGTGGCGGTGGCGACGTTGGGTGCGGTGTTATTATGGGCTGTAACGGCAATACCCACCGCCACAACATCGGGCCATGCGCCGGAAAACGTGGTGCTGCTGCCGCCGCCAAGGCTGGCTGTATTCGAGGTGTCCAGATTTATGTAATTCGTCCAAGTTACGCCATCACGACTGTAGTAAAGCTGGAAGACGCTGCCGTTGCGATGAATCTTCATCCACGCATTCGGATATTGCGGCGTGGGCGTGGTGCCTACTTGAACCCAGTCGGCATTGCCTCCCGCCGTTGTTCGAAACTGGTCGTTACCAAATTGATTGACCCCGCTGACGCCGCCTGGGGGGGCTGTGCTTGGCTGGGTGCCCATGACTGCAATGAATGCGTCATTGCCTTGAGGTCCAATTTTAGGATCGGCCTTATCAATCATCAATTCAACCTTTGACCAAGTGTCTGGTCCGGCAAAGCTCTGAACTTGGCAGACAATGTCCCAAGTCGTCCCAGAAGCCCAGGCATAGTAATAATTGCATCTGGAAGTGCCATTCCAGATGTCATCCCCGCCACCGGTGATGGTTAGTGTGCTATCACCGTTGGTGACGACGGACCCTGCTTGTGCGGGGCCGCCCAGGTCAGCATCAATCCAGTTTTGCTGGGCGGTGGCACTAATGCTACAAAGAGCCAGTATCGTCAGTGAAAACAAACTATAAATGCTTCGCCGCCATTGGGAGCGGAATTTAAGTCCAAGGCCGGAGGCATTCTCCGGGCAGCGGGTGAATGTTGGGAAGGGTAATGATTTCATAGTGATCTGAACTTACGTGGATATGCAGTTGTTGCGGGTTTTTTCCCAGATGCCCCAGTTTCATGGCCAAGTTCTTGCCGGCTTTGCCTTGTCTTTAAAAAGGCTGCAACCTGCAAATGGCTTAAACAACAGGCTCTAAGATTCACCTCTTACAAGGGCTTCCGCACACAAGAAAGCAAGATTTGAGCAGAGTCATCCTGCTTTGACCCGACAATGCGGGGCGCGATTTAAAAGGTGATTCCGCATTTATACATATCCATGAAAGATTAACAAGAAAAAAGTGGGATTATCCAGATGACAAAAAGCCGCTAAAACTGGTGGGGCGGCGCTGCTGCGCCGCCTCCTCGTGTCCATTTGTAATCCACGCTGGCGTCGCAGCAGCGACGCCCTACCTAATTGTTTGTGAACCGGATAATCCCAGAAAAAAGACGCTTGATGACAATCTTCCTCATCTGCAATGCCAACTTTTTCCCGCATTTACCATCGCCACCATCACCGCCAAATTCAAATTCTTGAATACATTGCACAAATAGTTCTGTGAAGACAGAACACCATCGGTCTGGGGTGCTTCATTCGTTATATCACATTAGGCCGAAAAGACGCCTAATTGCCCAAC
>DASYEY010000037.1:0-10597 GCA_036498725.1 Verrucomicrobiia bacterium
GCCGGATTGCGCATTGGCTATGGTATCGGAAATTCTGAATTTATTTCCGCGCTGGAAAAAATCCGCCAACCGTTCAACGCCAATCTGCTCGCGCAAACCGCCGCGCTCGCCGCGTTGGACGACGACGAACACGTCTGCAAAACCCGCGCGAACAATTTTTCCGGCCTGCAATTTTTTGAAAATGCGCTGCGTCGCGAATTGAAACTGGAATTTGTTCCGTCGCACGCAAATTTTATTTTGGTGCGCGTCGGCGACGGGCAACGCGTTTTTGAAGCGATGCAAAAGCTTGGCGTGATTGTGCGTCCGATGGGCGGTTATCAATTGCCGGAGTGGATTCGCATTTCCATCGGCACGCCGCAGGAAAATGAGCGCTGTCTCGGTGCGTTGAAAAAATCTTTTAGACAGAATTAACAGAATTATGCAGAATTTTTCAGACAGTTCGCCGAATCAAAAATTCAATTCGGTTAATTTTGTTAATTCTGTCGACATATCAAAGTTTCATCGAGGTCAGGTCTTCGACGTGCGCGGTCTGGCGTTTGCGGTAAAGTGCCACGATGAGCGCGAGACCGACCGCCACTTCCGCCGCCGCCACGGTGATAATGAAAAACACCAACACCTGACCGTCCAGTTTGTCATTGAACCGCGAAAAGGAAACCAACATGAGGTTGGCGGCATTGAGCATCAATTCGAGCGACATGTACATGACGATCAAATTACGGCGCATGATGACGCCCAGCAGTCCCAATGCGAACAGCAGGAAACTGACCGTCAGATAGTGTTCAAGTCCAACGTGCATATTATTTCAGGTCTTTCTTGCTCAACATGATCACGCCGATCATCGCCACGAGCAGGAGAATGGAAACCACTTCAAACGGCAGGACATATTCCGTGAACAGGAGCTTGCCGAGCGCCGCTGTACTGCCTTCAACCGCGGGCGAAGCCTGGCTGTGCAGCGCCGTCTGGCGTAAAATTTTCAGGAAAATCGCCGCGATCATGCCAACGGAAACGAGGCCGGCGATGAAACCCACAAAATTAATATGGCGGCGTTGTTCTTCTTTCAAGTCGAGCAACATGATAACGAACAAAAAGAGCACGATGACGGCGCCGGCATAAACGAGGATCTGCACCGCCGCGAGAAAGAATGCGTGCAAGAGCAGGAACAGACCGGCCATCGAGATGATGGTCAGCACGAGAAACATGGCGCTGGTGACGGGATTGCGGCTGAACGGGTTGACGACCACCAGGGTGGCGCACAACAGCGTCAGCGCGGCGAAGGCGTAAAATAAAACGTCCGTCACCACACCGCTACTAATCAGATTATTAATCGCTTCCATTGCTAATCAAACTTTCACCGGGAAATTTTCCTGTTCCTTCGCTTCTTCCAATTTGTGCTTCCATTTCTGGATGCCGCCAACCGTGCCGCCGAGCGACAAGAGCTTTTCCTTGTTGTAAATCATTTCGCCGCGCGAGAGGCCGGTAAGCGAATAATCTTTCTGCAAGAAGATGGCTTCTTCTGGACAAACTTCCTGGCAAAAGCCACAGAAGATGCAACGCAGCATGTTGATCTCGAATTCCGCCGGCATCTTTTCAGCGTTCGTACGGTCAGCCAGTTGACCGGCCGGGCCGGGCGGCGTGATCTTGATGGCTTTTGGCGGACAAACAAATTCGCAGAGCTGGCAGGAAACACATTTCGTGCTGCCTTCTTGATCCTTCACGAGATAGGGCGCGCCCCGATAATCCGGCGGCAGCGTCCACTTCTGCTCGGGATATTCCATCGTCACCTTCTTGCCCTTGACCAAGGTGTTGTAGGCATGACGAAGCGTGACCTTCAACCCGCCGATAATCGCCGGCAGGTAAAGCTTTTCCCAGAACGTCAGTTCTTTGCGGTTAACAATGATCGCCATATCAGCTCCTCAAAAACAACACCACCGCCGTAATCAAAATATTCAACAATGCGAGCGGAATGAAACGCCGCCAGCCCAGATCCATCAATTGGTCGTAACGGAAACGCGGGAACATCCAGCGCACCCAGATGAAAACACCGATCAATGCACAGACTTTCAAAAGGAAAATCAGGATGTGCAAAATTCCCAGCCAAAGCGGATCAGACAATGACGCCGGATGATCCAAACCCCAGAACGGCAATGACCAGCCGCCGAAAAATAGCGTCACCATCATGCCGGCCGAGGCGGTGATGTTCGAATATTCCGCGAGGAAGAACAGCGCGAATTTCATCGAGCTATATTCCGTATGATAACCACCGACGAGTTCCGTTTCCGCTTCCGGCAAATCAAACGGCGTACGGTTGGTTTCCGCAAAGCTCGCAACCAGGAAAATAATCACCGACAACGGCGCGTAAAGAAATAGCCAGCCATGCTGCGTCTGCCAATTGACAATGTTGCTCAAGTTCAACTGGCTGGTGATCAGGAAAACCGGGATGACGCTCATACCCATCGAGATTTCATACGAAATCATCTGGGCGCTGGAACGGATGCCGCCAAACATCGGGTATTTTGAATTGGCTGCGTAGCCCGCCAGCACGATGCCGTAAACCCCCAATGAAACGATGCCGAACGTATAAAGAATCCCGACGTTCAAATCGGCAATGACCATCTTTTGATGACCGATAAATGAGCCGAACGGAATCACCGCCACGACCAGGATCGAAGGAATGACTGCCACTGCCGGCGCGAGCCAGAAATACGCCTTGCGTGCATTGGCCGGCGTAAAGTCTTCCTTAAGCATGAATTTCAAGCCGTCCGCCGCCGGCTGGAAAATCCCCCAGCGCGTCAACAAATTACCTACTACCGGCACATATTTCATGAAAGGCGGCGCTGCACGATTCGGGCCGACCCGGTCCTGAATCCACGCCGAAATCTTCCGTTCCGCCAGCACAGCGTAACCTGCGATCGTGTGCAACAACGTGAGCACGACCACGATTTTGACGACCGTAAAAATTAAAAAATTCCAGTCCATGTTAGATTTGCACCGTCGCCCCCGTATCGCCCAATCCCGCCCACGTCAGGGCATTGAACGCAGGAACGTCCTTCGCCATTTCATTGAACAGACCTTCGATCGTCACAAAACCGTTCTGGCCGGTGACATTGAAAACGAGGTCATGCAAAAATTCCCACTCAGCACGCGCGTCGCCCGGGGCTTCGACGGCTTTCATAAATTTTTGGACGCGGCCCTTGCCGTTCGTGAACGTGCCGCGTTTTTCCGCGTGCGCACAACCGGGCAAAACATAATGCGCCAGCTTCGTGGTCGCATTCGGCAAAATATCACTGACGATCAGCGCATCCAATTTCGCCAGCACATCGGCGCCGATACCGTGCTTGGTCACATCTTCACCAAAGACAACCAGTGTTTTGATTTTACCGGCTTTGATGTCAGCGGCGATCTTCGGCAGGTTGCTGCCGATTTCAGTGAAACAAATCTTAGTCAGGCGCGCGCCGTTCGTATTCGGATTTTTATCCGCACTAACGAGCAATTTGTCGCCTTCGCCAAACCGCGCGACGGAATCACTGATGGCGCCGAGTTTCGCCTTCAGCTTACCGATCAACCAGAGTTCTTCATTCGTCTGCCGTGCCGAAGCGACGATCGCCACGGAACCGGGCGCCGCCTTTTTCAGCAGGTCGGAAATTCCATTCAACGCCGCGGTCCAGGTGGATTTTTGGCCTTTGACCAGCACGTCTTTCAACCGGTCTTCACGGCCGATCCATTTGTAATTCAAACGGCCGGAATCGCACATCCAGTTCGCATTGACGGCGTCGTTCTGGCGCGGTTCGTAGCGATATACCTTGCCTTCGCGCGAACCGACAGTGACGTTGCAACCCGTGGCGCAACTGGTACAGACACTCTTGGTTTCCTTGAGGAACCAAACGCGCATCTGGAAACGAAAATCTTTCGACGTCAACGCGCCGACGGGACAGATGTCCACGGTATTCAGCGTGTAATTGTTGTCGAACGGCATGTTCGGGAACGTCGCAATCGTGTTGTAACTGCCGCGATTGACAATACCGAGGGCGTCATCACCAGCGATGTCGCGCGTAAAACGGATACAACGGGTGCATAGAATGCAGCGTTCCGCATCGAGCATGATGCGCGGGCCGAGATCAACGGCCTTGGGTTTGTGAACCTTCGTTTCAACAAAGCGACTCGCGCTCTGGCCGTAGTCCACGGAATATTCCTGCAATTTACATTCACCGGCCTGGTCGCAAATCGGACAGTCCAGCGGATGGTTGATGAGGAGCGATTCCAGCACGCCTTCGCGCATCTGTTTGACTCCGGGAGTCTGCGTATAAATTTCCATTCCCGGCGCGATCGGGGTCGCGCAGGAGATTGCCGGACGCGGCATCTTGGCGATTTTCGGCGTGCCATCGGCGTTCAAGACCGGCTTGCGGTCCGGGCCCATGGCGGGCATGCCGTATTCCACGAGGCACATGCGGCAGTTGCCGACGACGGGCAGCTTCGGGTGATAGCAATAATGCGGCACGTCCTGCTTGGCGATTTCGCAGGCCTGAATCATCGTGGTCGGCACCGGCTTGCCGGTGATCGGATCCGGCATCGTCTTCGGCACTTCGATTTCGCGACCATCCACCTTCACCTTGATGATTTCAACCACCGGTGCGGCAGGCTTCGTTTCCGTTGTCGTTGCTGCTGACATTTTAGTGATGCGCTTCGGCCAATTGTTTCGATTCAACCGGCGCGATAATTTCTTTGGCGCGACGTTCTTCGTCGGCTTTGCCTTTGGCGACAAATTCGTCCTTGAATTTCGCGACAAAACTTTGCACCGGCCAGGAACAGGCTTCACCAAACGCACAGATCGTGCGGCCGCCGGGAATGTTGTCCGCCGTCTTCACCAGATAATCGGCGTCGCTCGCGCGGCCTTCGCCATGGGTCAGGCGATGCAGCGTCTTGCTCATCCACAACGAACCTTCGCGGCACGGCGTGCATTGGCCACAGCTTTCGTGCGCGTAAAATTCGGAAAGATTCGCGAGGGCTTCGACGATGTCCGTGGAATCGTCCATCACGATAATGGCGCTGGAACCGCTCATGGAACCGGCGGCCGCGACCGTGTCAAAATCGTAAGGCACATCCAGCACGTCGGTCTCGACAAAAATGTCTTTGCCTTCCGCGTCCTTTTTCTTGAGTTTAAATTTTTCGCCCGCCTTAAAAACTTTTGCGGAAGAACCACCGGGGATGATGGCTTTTAATGAACGGCCGTCACGCAGACCACCGCCAAAGGCCGGATCATAAATCAGTTCACGAATGGTCGCCTTGCCGGTTTCGATTTCGTAGTAACCTGGCTTTTTGACATGACCACTCAAACTGACGATCCGGGTGCCGGTATTGTTCGGCGTGCCGAGCTTGGCAAATTCCGTCGCGCCCATTGCCACGATGTGCTTCACATTGCAAAGCGTCTCGACGTTGTTGACGATGGTTGGGCACATCCATAAACCGAGGATCGCCGGAAAATATGGCGGCTTGATGCGCGGATACGGACGCTTGCCTTCGAGCGATTCGATGAGCCCGGTTTCTTCGCCGCAAATATACGCACCGGCGCCACGATGGACGTGCATTTCCAAATCGTAGCCGGAACCAAGAATGTTTTTGCCGAGAAATCCTTTTGCCCGGGCTTCTTTCAACGCCTCGTTCAAGATTTTCGCGCCATCCACCATTTCGCCGCGGATGTAGATGTAGGCCAGATGCACGTCGTTGGCGAAGCAGGAAATCGCCATGCCTTCGATCAACTGGTGCGGATCCTTGTACATGATCTGGCGATCCTTGAACGTACCGGGTTCAGATTCATCCGCGTTGCAGATCAAATAAATCGGCTTGCCGCTCTTACGATCCACAAAGCTCCATTTGAGACCCGCGGAAAAACCGGCGCCACCGCGACCGCGCAGACCGGAAATCTTCACGTCTTCGCGAATCTGTTCCTGCGGCGAAAGTTTTTTGCCGTCGGCCAATTCCTTTGGCTGGATGGCGAGCGCCTTTTTCAGCGTTTCATAGCCGCCATGACGCAAATAGCAAGCGATGTCCCGGCTGTAACCGGGTTCATCGGCATATTTCAAAATCAATTTATATTCTTGCGCCATAGCAACTTGACTCTCTATCAAAATTCTTTAGTTTAGTGCGCCCATCTCTGCCCGATGGTGTAACGGTAGCACAACAGACTCTGAATCTGTTTGTCATGGTTCAAATCCATGTCGGGCAACCATTTCCCGATTTTCCGGGCGCATCCCGAAAATCTCCAACTCCGTCTTTACTTGCACTGCGCTACGATTTCATCCGCTTTTTGGTGGGTCACACCTTCGTAAAATGCATCATTGCACATCATCACCGGCGCGGTGCCGCAACTCGCGAGGCACTCAACAAACTCCACGGTGAACTTTCCGTCCTTCGTCGTTTGCGCTCCGTGCGCGTGCGAATCCAGACCAAACTTTTCGCAAAAATGCTGGTGCAGTTTCCCCGAGCCACCCAGCGCGCAGCTTAACGTGCGACAAACCTTGATCTGATATTTTCCCATCGGCTGCTGGCGCAGCATCGGGTAAAAAGTCAGGATCTCAAAAATATTGATCGGGGCGAGTTCCAACTTTTTCGCGGTCCAGACAACGGCTTCCTGCGAAATCCAGCCGAACTGTTCCTGGATGGCATGCAACACCATGAGCGACGCCGCGCGTTTCACCGGATAATGGGTGATCAGCTCATCAACTTCTACTTCCAATTCTTTGGTCGCTGTAAAACTCATCGCGTCAATTAAAAATTTAAAATGTAAAATTCAAAAACCACCACCGCTTGCAGTTTTTTAATTTGGAATTTTTCATTTTGCACTGTTTAGCGGTCACTTTCTCCCATCACAAAGTCCAACGAACCCAGAATCACCGGCACGTCACTGATCATATGATCGGGCATCAGTTCGCCCAGAATGCTTAAATTGATGAAGGAGGGGGCCCGGATCTTCAAACGATACGGCACGCCGCCACCCTTGCTGTTGATGTAAAAGCCCAGTTCGCCCTTCGGATTTTCGTGGCCAAAATAGGTTTCACCGGGCGGCACATTCACGCCTTCCGTCACGATCATGAATTGATGAATCAATTCCTCCATGCTCGACAAAACTTTGTTCTTCGACGGCAAAGTGACCTTGCCATCCGCAACGTTCACCGGCTCTTTGGATTTGTTTTCCGCGCCGCCGGGAATCTTGCTCGCGCACTGTTCCAAAATCCGCATGCTTTGGCGCATTTCTTCCATGCGCACCAGGTAGCGATCATAACAATCACCCGCTGAACCAACCGGAATATCAAATTCCAAATCCTTGTAGCACAGGTAAGGCTGGTTTTTGCGCAAATCCCATTCAATGCCGCTGCCGCGCAAGTTCGGGCCGCTCAAGGCATAATCAATCGCCATCTCTTTTGAGATGTGACCAAGACCCCGCAGACGATCCACCCAAATGCGATTGCGCGTAAGCAAGGTTTCCACTTCAGCCAACGCAATTTTGAATTCCTTGATGAATTGACGGACTTGATCGCACCAATTCGGCGGAATATCACGCATCAAACCGCCGATGCGGGTGTAACTCGTGGTCAGACGCGCGCCGGAAGCCGCCTCTGCCAAGTTGTAAATTTTTTCGCGTTCAGTAAAGACCAACAGAAAGACGGTGACCGCACCGACGTCCATCGCGAATGCGCCCAGACCGAGCAAATGCGAGGAAATACGCGCCAATTCACAGCACATCACACGAATGTATTGGCAACGCGGCGGCAACTTATCATGAATGCCCAACGCTTTTTCAACCGCCAACGCATACGCGACGTTATTTGCCAGCGGTGCCAGATAATCCAGCCGATCCGTATAAGGGATGAACTGGGTGTAAGTCATGTTCTCGGCGATTTTTTCGTCGCCGCGATGCAAATAACCTACGTCCGGATCCGCCTTGGTGATGGTTTCACCATCCAACTCCAGCACGATGCGAAGCACACCGTGCGTGGCCGGATGCGATGGCCCCATGTTCAAGACCATGCGATCGCCTTGAATGTCCTGCAAATCGTCAACCGCCTGCGCAGCGCGCCCGGCAGCATCACGAATCTCGATGTCTTGAACTTGAGCCATTAAACTTTTTTATTCAAATTTTCTTCGGCAAAACTTTCTTTCTTCGCTCAATAAAACTTACAGCCCTAGAAAGCGTAAAACCTTTACCGGAGCACATGCAGCGGTTAACCGCCTCTGTCTTGCTGCCCCGATCAATCGCAATATCTATTTCAATCTGCTCAGCAAACGGAATTGTTTTCCACAATTCTTCGTCGCTGACCTCTTTCCGCGTTTGCGGAATCATAAAATTATTCTTCAGGAACCCGGACACGCGGTTCGCGATTGATCGCGCCGCTACTGCTCGGAAAAGTAACAAACGGTCCGCCTTCCAGCGGGGCCGGCTTAGTGAAGGCCACACCCGGCAAATCAGTCGGCTTGCCAGCTAACGGAAAATCTTTCCGCAACGGGTAATATTCGTAGCCTTCCCACATCAAAATCCGGCGCAAATCAGGGTGGCCGCTAAAACGGATACCCATCATGTCGTAAATTTCACGCTCATGCCAATTACTGGTACGCCAGACACCTAAAACACTCGGCAGCTCGGATTTCTCTTCACTAACGTCCGTATTGAGGCGAATTTCCAATCCGTTAACGATAGAGCGAAGGTGATAGACCACTGTCCACCGCGGATCTTCGCCATAGTTATCGACACTGGAAATATCAATCAGATAGTCAAACCCGAGGTGCTTTTTGGCAAAAAGGCAGACGTCATAAATCTTTTCCGCGTCGGCAATCTTCACGCCAACGTCGCCACGATATTCCGCTGGTTCGGAGATTAAATCGCCGAACTTGGCCTTAAGCTTTTGTGCTTGGTCGAGAGCAGTCACAATTCAAAAATCAATCACGCCGCCACTTCTTCTTTTTTCAGCAGGTTGAGCGCCGTCACATTTTGCAGGACCGGTTGGGAACCGATCTTCTTTTGCAATTTCATCAGCGCGTCCAGCAAGGCTTCGGGACGAGGCGGGCAACCGCCCACGTAAACGTCCACCGGCACCACATTATCAACCCCCTGCAATACCGCGTAACTGCGATACATACCACCGGTCGAGGCGCATGCGCCCATCGCGATAACCCATTTGGGCTCGGGCATCTGGTCGTAAATCCGCTTTAAAAAGCCAGCTGATTTATAAGTCACCGTACCGGCGACAATCATGCAATCCGCCTGGCGCGGTGAAAAACGCATCACTTCTGAACCGAAGCGGGAAATATCAAAACGACTGGCACCAACCGCCATCAACTCGATCGCGCAACAGGCGAGCCCCATGGGCATCGGCCAGACAGAGTTGGCGCGGAACCAGCTCAACGCGGCATCCACCGTCGTTAAAACAACGTCGCCTTCGACCTTTGAATTGTAGCCAACTTCGCTTTGCGTATGCATGAAAAGTTCCCTTTGTGGAAACAGGAAAAGCATAACGAGCGTGAAAATGACATTCAAGTTTATTGTGAATTTTTTCACAAAGATAAATTCGCGGGCGTCGCGGCTCAGTCAATTCCGCCTCGTAACCTGAATTTAACAATTAAATCGGCGGCAATTCATGTCGTCTGTGTTATCAACTTGCGCCTTGTGACCCGCGGCTACTTGCGTAGAATCACAAAACATTGCGGGCAACCTTATGAAAACTTTTGCCGAACTGAATTATCCGGGACGCCTCATCGCCGTCGAAGGTCTCGATGGGTCGGGTAAATCCACCCAAATCTATTTATTGAAACGCTGGCTGGAAGCCGAAGGCATCAAGGTTTATTTCAGCGAATGGAATTCCTCTGAACTCGTCAAATCCGCGACCAGCAAGGGCAAAAAGCGGGAATTGCTCACGCCCACAACCTTCAGCCTGATCCACGCCACGGATTTTGCCGACCGCTACGAACGCCATCTGCTCCCGCTCCTGCGCGCCGGTTACATCGTATTGTGCGACCGCTATGCGTTCACCGCCTTTGCCCGGGACGTCGTGCGCGGCTGCCCGCCGGAATGGGTGCGCGGCCTTTATAGCTTTGCCGGCAAGCCGGACCTTACCATGTTCTTCAAGACGGATCTGGAGGTTTCATTGAACCGCATTCTGGACGGGCGGCCAAAATTGAAATTCTTTGAAGCGGGTATGGATTTGCACCTTTCCACCGACCCGTATGAAAGCTTCCGTATTTTTCAGGGCCGGATCCTGGAGCAATATATCGCAATGACGGACGAATATAATTTCGTGGTCATGGACGCGAACGAAAATGTGGAGAAACAGCAAGTTATCGTCCGCAAGCTAGTGAGCGAAAAAATCGATCTGAAAAAATTCAAGCGCAAGAGTCCGTTGCCCTTGCCGCCCGCGCTGACGCCCGAAGAAAAAGCCGCCAAAGAAGCCGAGGAGGATTCCGCCGCCGTATGAAAAATTGCACTGATTCAAAAAACTGTCGCCGCTTTTATGGTCATGGCATTCCGCGCGCCAAACTCGAAGGGGCGGCGGGCAAATTGATCGTCGTCGAAGGCGCGGATGGATCGGGCCGTTCCACGCAAATCGCACGG
>DASYEY010000038.1:0-2495 GCA_036498725.1 Verrucomicrobiia bacterium
CTGAGCGCAGCGTCAGGCGACGAAACGCTCCATTTCGTGAAACAAAAAGCCCCTCCCGGCTGAGCCAGGAGGGGCTTGCAGTTCTAAATCAGATTAGAACGTGTAGATCAAGTTGACGGCTGCGATGAACGAGTTGGCAGAGTTGCCATCAGCGAAGCCAGTGCCACTATCCATGTGATCCCAACGGAATTCAGCGCGGCTGATCACGTTAGCCCAGAGGTTGTAAGCAACCGTAGCGGTGAGTTCTTCGCCTTTGCCATTGCCATAGCTGAGCGCACCAGCGGCACTACCATAGGTACCGGTCAGGTCATAGTATTCACCACGGAGGTTCAAGGACAATTTGTCCGTCGCCGCATAGTTGCCATAAACGCCAGCCACCCAGCCGCTGTCATTTTGAGGAGCACCAGCGCCCGTTGGGGCCGCGCCGCTGCCGTTAGCTTCGCTAACCAAGTCAAAGGCACCACCCAATTTGAGTTTGCTCAACGGTGTGGGAACCACAACGCCAGCGAAGTAATTGTTTTGGCCGTTGTTTTCGAGGTTCAACAAAGCGCCAACATTCAAGGTGGCACCTTTCAGGAAACCCCAGCTATCCGGAGCGGTGAGAGCCGCTGCGGTGGCAATCGCCTTCCGGGAATAAAGATCAGTGCCCGTAATCGGCGCAGTGCTGAAAAAGGTTTCGTTCGCCAAACCAGCGGTGACCGCGACGCTATCGCTGATTTTATAGGTGCCGATCAAGCCCGTAAGGGTGGTCGGTTCAATCGCATAGCCCACAGAACGGGTATAGTTCGGGTTCGCACCGTCGGTGTTACCTTCATAACCGATGATGTCGTCTTGCACACCAAATTTCCAGTCAATGCCGTTGCCGACCGGGGTGCGGACGACGACATAAGCCTGACGAATGCCAACGCTGCCAGCTACCTGATTGATGGAGTCCTGACCGAAGTTCAGGTCCACATGGTAACCTGAAGCCCAAGGGGATTCATCTTCAGGTTTATCAAGCGTAATGGCAACCGTGTTGAGGCTGAACGAATTAATCTTATTGGCGCTGGTGCCGAGGGGCACAGTCGCACCAGCCTGTTGGTTGCCCATGTTATACTGGGCCGCCACATCAACGTAACCACTGATGGTGGTGTTGGAGAGCGACGTGTTCAACGCCGTCAATTTAGCTTCGTCTGCACGCGCGGCTGAAGTCAAGCTGACTGCACCGATTGCGGCGAGACCCAATGTCCATTTATTAAACTTCATCTGTTCCTCCGATGTTGTTTGTTGTTTATTAATCTATCACTAAATGGAATGAAAACAGTTCATCCCGAGCACATTTAATTGTGCAATTGAAATCGAAACTAAGGAAAACCGCCGGAAATGACAACATATTTTTTCTTAAAAATTTAACTCAATTGTATCCTTTTCGCGGCTGGTTATTTAAGATGCATTCATCACCAGCCCAAGCCGATGGCTTGATTCGCGGGAAAATCAGGTTCACGGTTTTAGTAAATTCCTTCCGGATCATCGGAAGGCTGGAACGGATTGTGCTTGTTGGGTCAGTTGAGTGGAATGCTTAAGCATTTAATCATCCATCTATAACGTATGCCAATCTTTGCCTATATCGCCCGGGAAACCGCCTCGGGCCGGGAAATTCGCAACACGGTCGAGGCGGCCACGGAGCAATCCGCCATTGCCGCGTTGCTGAACCGCAACCTGCTGGTCGTGGAGATCCGTGAAAAAATCACCAAAAAAGGGCAGACCAAGGGCGGCAAAGTGGCGCTGGCCGATCTGGTCATGTTCACCCGGCAATTGGCGACGATGATTGATGCGGGTATCGCCATCGTCCAATCACTGCAGGCATTGGCCGAGCAGACTTCCAACAAGGTCATGCGCGATACCATTCAAGACATCTGCACCCGGGTTGAGAGCGGTGAAAGCTTCTCCGAAGCATTGATGAAGCATCCGATGGCTTTTAACCGGCTTTATGTGGCCATGGTTTCGGCCGGCGAAAAAGGCGGCATGTTGTCCGCCATTCTGGGGCGGTTGGCTTCCTATCTGGAAAATACCGAACGCCTCCGAAAAAAGGTGAAGTCAGCGTTGATGTATCCCACGGTCGTGACGGTGGTGGCCATCGGCATCACCCTCTTCCTGCTGGTGCGCGTGATCCCCACTTTCAAGGAAGTTTATTCCGGCTTTGGCGCCAAACTGCCGGTGCCCACGCAAATCATGATGAATATCAGCGATATTGTCCGTCATGATATAATTTTCCTGCTCGTCGGTGCCGCCGCCGCCGTCTGGGGCTGGTTGCATTACATCAAAACCAAGTCCGGCCGCGAATTTTGGGACACCCAACGCATAAAAATGCCGGTATTTGGACAAACGGCGCATAAAATCTGCCTGGCGCGCTTTGCCCGCACGCTAGCCTCATTAGTCCGCAGCGGTGTACCGATTTTGGATGTTTTGAAGATTGTCTCTCAAGTTGTCGGCAACGTTGTCATGGAAAAAGCCAT
>DASYEY010000039.1:0-1506 GCA_036498725.1 Verrucomicrobiia bacterium
GCGCCGTCAGCGAGGAGTTTGGTGGCGATGGCCTTAGCGGCGTCGGCGGTATCGCAAACATCGCCAGCAGGGATGGCCACACCGGATTGGGCGAGCAACTGGCGCGCCTGGTATTCGTGTATATTCATTAAAAAGTTTCGAGTTTCGGGTTTTGAGTTTCGAGTTCTTTATTGCGACGCCCGTTGGCGGAATTTGTTGCCTCGAATTTCTGAACGCTGCAAATATTGCATAAAGCCACCGATCAAGCGACCTACTTCCGCTGAATTTACTTTCTGTCCTTAATCGGCACGTAATGATTGAGCGTTGGGCCGGTGTAAACCTGGCGGGGGCGGTAGATGCGCGTGGGTTCGTCCATGACCTCCTTGTGATTCGCAATCCATCCCGGCATGCGGCCGATGGCGAATATGACGGTGAACATTTCCACCGGAATGCCCATGGCGCGCATGATGATGCCACTGTAAAAATCCACGTTCGGATACAACTTGCGTTCCACAAAATAGGAATCTTGCAGGGCGGCTTCCTCCAGTTTTTTCGCAATGTCCAACAACGGGTCAGTGATGTGTAATTTGGACAGCACATCATCGCACGCCTTTTTAATGTTCTTGGCGCGCGGGTCGTGGTTTTTATAGACGCGATGGCCGAAACCCATGAGTTTCTTGCCGCTGTTCTTGTCCTTGGCGGCGGCGATAAATTTCGAGCCGTCGTCGCCTTCCCGATGGATTTGCTCAAGCATTTCCAGCACCGCCTGGTTGGCTCCACCGTGCAGCGGACCCCAAAGCGCGCACACGCCCGCAGCGCAACTCGCGAACAGGTTCGCCTGGCTCGACGCCACCATGCGCACGGTCGAGGTCGAACAATTTTGCTCGTGATCCGCGTGCAGCAGGAAAATCAAATCCAGCGCCTTCACCACTTCCGGTTTTAGTTCGACATCCTCGTAAGGCATCGAGAACAGCATGTGCAGAAAGTTCGCCGTGTATTTGTTTTTTTGCTTCGGATAAATCAGCGGCAACCCGTGCGACTTGCGGTAGGAATAAGCCGCAATCGTCCGCACCTGCGCGATCAGCTTGGCGACATAAACTTCAAACGGCTTGGTCTTGCCCCATTGCCAGTGCATCAAACCCTCGTCGAAACAGCTCGCCGCGTTGATCATCGAGGACAGGATCGCCATCGGATGCGCACCCATGGGGAAACCCTCGAAATGATACGTCATGTCCTCGTGCAGAAACTGGTGGGTGGTGAGCAGATCGGAAAAGGACTTCAACTGCGTGCGGTTCGGCAGCTCGCCGTAAATGATCAGATACGCCGTCTCAATGAAATTGGATTTTTCGGCAAGTTCCTCAATCGGGATGCCGCGATACCGCAGAATACCCTTGTCGCCGTCAATGAACGTGATGTCGCTGGTGCAGGAGCCAGTGTTGCCATAGCCGTCGTCAATCGTGATGTAGCCGGTTTTTGCGCGCAAGGCCGACACGTCCACCGCTTTTTCGTTCTCGCTGCCGGTCAGGA
>DASYEY010000040.1:0-9019 GCA_036498725.1 Verrucomicrobiia bacterium
GTCATGGTGATCGTCGCGGAAACGCACCAGTCCGCCGGCTCCGATGTAGCCAGCCAACCGGCCCTGATCCAGCGGAACCAAATCCAATTTGTGCCAGAGCAGGTCGCTGTGCAGGTAGAAATCCGTGTGGTCGTGGGCGGACCATCCCGCCGCGCCGTCAACGGCCATTGTGTCGTTCAGCCAATACTTCGCCGTAGCCCCGGTGGGTTCGCCCAAGATGATGCCCACGCCAAATTTCCCGGCCGGGCTGGCGGCAAAATTATTCTGGCTGGTTGCCTGGGTCAACACCGGCGTTTCCTCGGCGTGGACGCAAGCTCCGAACAGCGCCGTCAGCAAGGACGCGCAGCAACCCGTTTTTGTCATTATTTTTCGCATAATTCTTCAGTGAAATCCATCGTCGTCCCGGTTAATCCTGTAAATCCAACCGGCCCGGTTTTCACGAACGGCTTGATTTCGATTTCAACCGGCAAAGCGATGGCGAACCGGATGTTGATTGGTTTTCTCCCGGGAGCATCCGGTTCGCCTTTTGAATGCGCGCGGAATTGTTTAGACCGACCTCGCGGGCATTCATTTATTTTTGACGAGGGCGCGGCCTCGTTGCGGCCAGTCGGCAAACTCATGGTTCAACAACCCCGGCGGCTGGTCAGGCCGGGCTGGACATATTGAAATACGGAAGGCTGGCCGATCATCCGCGCCCGCCGCGTTTCCGCCGGTTCTTCCAGCAGCGTGCGGACGGTGTCGAACAGCTTCACAAAATCGAGCGGCTTTTCCAGCAGCGCGCCGACGCCGGAGGCCAGCGCGGGGAAAAATTGGTTGGGCCGGGCGGTGATCAAAATGATCGGCAGCCACGGATATTTGAATGACAACGCCTCGAACGTCTCCCAGCCATCCTTGACCGGCATGTTCAAATCCAGCAGCACCAGGTCAACCGAGGCGTCAATGGTTTCCAAAGCCTCCACGCCGTTGGCGGCCGTCTCCACCAGATAGCCTTCCTCGGTCAGCAGGCGGCAGAGGATTTGGCGGATGGCGGGGTCATCGTCCACGAGCAGGATTTTTTTCGGCGACTGCGTGATGTAATCCGATTCGTCGTCGGCGGTCACGGTCATATCAAGCATTATATTCATGGCATCTCCTCCTGTGATCATAAAGTTTATGGTTTGTTTTTGACGGAACACCCCGCTGGCATCCGCAAATTAATCTCCGCCGATGACCTTAGCGCAAACCGTGCCAGCGGTTAAAACGCGTTGAAACCAAGCGGAAATTCCAAATAATCACGCATTTTTCGTGATTTAAGTTTTAATGGGGCGGGTGGCCGGTAATTTTCTTTTCAGGGCAGGCAAATCGTTGACCACCGGTTTGAGGCGGAAAGGTTTTGGCAGATCAAACGGTTAAGTGTATGGTGCCGCAGCCTTTGAAAACGGCTGTCGCGCGGCGGGAATTTTCGCCATGAAACCCAGCATTTTTTCTCGAGTCATCGTTTTTTTTACGACCATCACGCTGCTCGCCGTGCTGATCGGCTGGACGGCGCACACTTCGTGGCAGCGGACGGGTGAATTGCAGGAGCATCTCTCGGCGCAGCAATGGAAAAGTTTCCAGATCGCCGATCATTTGCCGCAGACCGTCCTGGGTTTGAACATCATGCTGCTGCGCTACGCGGCGGACCGCGAGACCAGTGACTGGGATGATTTTCAAGCCGGCAGTCTGGAATTGAAAAACTGGATAGATGCCCAGCGGCCGATTGTTTCCGCCAAAGAAGAGCGCCCCTTGCTCGATCAAATCAAAACGGTTTACACCAACTACCTCACGGCGGCGGACAGCATTCACACCAAAGTTTATGGCAACCGCACGCACTACTTCCGGCTGGTCGAGTTCGCCGATTTCGAGAAACAGTCCAAAAATGTTTTGGACCTCGGCGGCCAACTGGCCAAGGTCCGTCAGGCTGCGCTCGACTCATTTCAGCGGGAATCCACCCAGTCCATCGGCAGCCTGCGGTTCACCCTGCTGGGTTCGCTGGTGTTGCTGCTGGTGGCCGGCGGCTGGCTGGCGGTGGTGGTTTATCGCGACATGATCGCGCCGTTGCAGGTGCAGTTGGTGGAGAGCCGGCAACTCGTGGAGCAACAGGAAAAACTTGCATCGCTCGGGATGCTGGCCGCCGGCGTGGCACATGAGATTCGCAATCCGCTCACCGCCATCAAAGCTTGGCTTTACCTCCAGCAAAAACATCTGGTGCGCGGCACGCCGGAATTTGCGGACGCCGAACTCATCGGCGGCGAGATCAACCGCCTGGAGCGCATCGTGAGAGATTTCTTGCAGTTCGCGCGCCCTTCCACGCCGCAGTTCGCCGTGGTGCCGGCGGGACAACCCTTGCACGAAGTGCAGACGTTGATGCAACCGGGGCTGGAAAAAAACGGCATCGCGCTCGTAGTGGCCGAGGTCGCGGACGCGAACATCAAGATTGATCCACAGCAGATCAAGCAAGTCATGCTGAACCTTGTGCAAAATGCCGCCGACAGCATTGGCCGGAACGGCACGGTGACATTGCGTGCGCGACGCGACGAAAAGCGCTTCAATAATCATTCAATGGAGGCCGTCATTCTGGAAGTCAGCGACACCGGCAAGGGTATTCCTCCGGAGGTCGAAAAAAGATTGTTTGATCCTTTCTTCACCACGAAGGACACCGGCACCGGGCTGGGCCTTTCCATCGCCGCTCGCATCGTGGAAAAACATCGCGGCGCGCTCCAATATCAAAAACAGGCTGACTGTGGCGCGACTTTTGGGATAATCCTGCCATTGCATACCGAATGAATTCGCCGGCCAAAATTTTGCTCGTTGAAGATGATGCCGCCATCGTGGCCACCCTGCGCCGGGTGCTGGCCGACGAAGGCTATGAAGTCGCCGTCGAGAACCGTGGCGACAGCGGCCTGGCCCGCGCCAAAGCGGACGTGTTTGATCTGGTGATCACGGATTTGAAAATGCCGGGATTGACCGGGCTGGAACTGGTGCGCGAACTGCACGACGTGCGGCCGCGCCTGCCGATTCTCATGATCACGGCGCACGGCACGACCGAGACCGCCATCGAGGCGACGCAGTCCGGCGCTTATGACTATTTGCTCAAGCCGTTTGACGTGCCGGAACTTTTGAAGCTGGTCGAGCAGGCCGTTGCCGCCAGCCGCCTCATGTCCGAGCCGGTGCAGATTGGCGAACGCGGCCCGTCGCGCGACGCCATCGTCGGCCGCAGCCGGGCCATGCAGGCCATCTACAAGGAAATCGGACGCATCGCCTCCAAGCCCGTCAGCGTTTTGATTCGCGGCGAAACCGGCACGGGCAAAGAACTCATCGCCCGCGCCATTTATCAATATAGCGACCGGGCCGGCGCGCCGTTTGTCGCCATCAACTGCGCGGCCATTCCCGAAACGCTGCTGGAAAGCGAACTGTTCGGCCACGAACGCGGCGCCTTCACCGGCGCGGAAACGCGCCGCATCGGCCGGTTTGAGCAGGCGGACAAAGGCACCATTTTTCTCGATGAAATCGGCGACATGACGCCCGGCACGCAAGTCAAGCTGATGCGGGTGTTGCAGGAAAAAAATCTGCAACGGCTCGGCGGCAAGGAAACCATTCCCGTGGACGTGCGCGTGATCGCTGCCACGCACCGCGATCTGGAGACGGCCATCCAGACAAATCAATTTCGGGAGGATTTATTCTACCGCATCAGCGTCGTCGTGCTCAACCTGCCGCCATTGCGCGAGCGCAAGGAAGACATCCCGGATCTGGTCGGTTTTTTCCTGCACAAATACGCCGCTGAATTCGGCGTCAAAAATCCTGCGATCCATCCCACCGCGCTGGAATTTCTCCAGGCCCAGCCGTGGCCCGGCAACGTGCGGGAACTGGAAAACGTCACACGCAAGATGCTGTTGCAGGCGCAGAGCTACACCATCAGCGTTGAGCATGTCCGCGCCGTCCTGGTCAAAACCAGCCTGCCGCCGCCGGCTGCGGACAAGTCGCTGATCGCGTATGCGGACGAACTGATCGCCGCTGCCCAACGCGGTGAACTGGTGGACGCCCACGCGCGCCTCCATGAAACCGCCGACCGCATCCTCCTCAGCCGGGCGATTGAACTGGCGCAAGGCAACCAGGCCAAGGCCGCGCGCTGGCTGGGCATCTCGCGGCTGACTTTGCGTGAGAAACTAATTCAGTTCGGTCTGCACCCCAGCCAGGAAACGGCTCCTTAAAAACATCGGTTCGGCCCAGTTCTCATTGTTTCAATCGGAAGAACAAATTCCCCGGTGGCGGCGAAGTAATAGTGATACTTTGGTTGGTGCCGTTGACGAATGCAACGGAATAACCGGCGTTTTCCCAGTTCGTGGAGAACAAATCCGTATTGGTCTGAAGAGCGAAGCCGGTGGAAAACGATGACCAAGACACGACGGTGCGTGTGCCGACAGGCTGGATGTTCAGCACTGGCGGCCCGACGATTACCTGGGTGAAAACAACCAGCGAGTAGAACCCTTGATTGGCCGTAATCAAGTCCACCCTGCCGTCTTGGTTGATGTCCTCTGCCATTACGCCATACGGCTCGCTCTGCTCCACAGTGAGCGTAGCGTTGGAGCCAAAGCCGCCAGCGCCATCATTGGTCAGCACCAGCAATGCCCCACTGGGAGAGGGCGGCAGACAAGCACAAACCAAATCCATTTTACCATCGCCATTCACATCCGCCGCCGTAACGGATGTCGGATTAAGCCCGATGTTGATCGTGGCGTTGAAACCAAAACCGCCGCTGCCGTTATTCGTCAATACCGTCAAGGTGTTGCCGTCGAAATTGGCGCTGATCAAATCCTGCCAGCCATTCCCGTTGACATCCGCTGCGACAACGGAAAACGGCCCGCCGCCCACGTTGAGCGTGGCGTTGGAGCCGAAGATTCCGCTGCCGTTATTAGTCAATACTGTCAATGTGTGAGCGCCGTAATTTGCGCTTATCAAATCCACACTGCCATCTTGGTTGACATCGGCTGCCGCCAGCCATTTTGGCCCGCTGCCAACCGTGCAGATGGCATTGAGGCCAAAGCCACCATGTCCATTGTTTGTCAATATGGTCAGGGTGTTGGTGCCGGAATTTGCGCAAATCAAATCCATTTTTCCGTCACGGTTCACATCGGCTGCGATGACGTGATTCGGATACCGGCCGACATTCAGCGTGGCGTTAAAGCCAAAGTTCCCACTGCCGTTGTTCGTCATTACGGTCAATGAATTGGCCCCGGCATTGGCCGAAATCAAATCTGTTTTCCTGTCATAGTTTATATCTGCGGCGACGACTGAAACCGGTTCGATGCCCACGACCAGTGTGGCATTAGAGCCGAAAATACCGCTGCCGTTGTTGGTCCATATCAGTATCGAGCCAATGCCAAAAAAATTTGCGCCGATCAAATCCACTTTGCCGTCATTATTGATGTCTGCTGGCACAACGGACTGCATTACTGTTGCTGCAGTATAGTAACCGCTCGGCGCGTATGCGGTCAAAGGTGGCGGTTCGGAAACATGCGTCAGGACGGTCAGATCGCCAGCCGCTGCGTTTCCTGTGATCAAATCTGTCTTGCCGTCATTATTTATGTCTGCTGCGGCTACAAATACTTCTCCAGAAAGCGTGGTGTTGAGGCCGAATCTCCCGCTACTGTTGTTGGTCAGGATTGTCAGCGTGTTGTTCGCACCTTGGTTCACACTGGCCAAATCCACTTTGCCATCGCCGTTGAAGTCCGTTGCCACAATGGAAAATGAATTGGTTTCTACGTTGAGCGTGGCGTTGAAACCAAAGGTGCCATGTCCATTATTGGTCAGCACGGTCAGCGTGTTGGTAAAGTAATCTGCACTGATCAAGTCAACTTTGCCGTCCGCATTGACATCCGCCGCGATAACGCAAGGCGACCCGCTTCTCAAATTCAGCGTGGTGTTCGAGCCAAACCTGCCGCTGCCATTGTTCGTCAACACCGTCAAGGCACCGGTATTGTCCGCATAAGTATTGGCGGCGATTAGATCCGGCCAGCCATCGCTGTTAACATCCGCCGCTATGACGTAGTGCGCCCCTTTACCGGCATTGAGCGTGGCACTCAAACTGAAGACTCCACTGCCATTGTTAGTCAGCACGGTCAAGGTGCCTGTAGAATTGGAGTCAAGCAAGTCACCATAGTTGGCCGTGATCAAATCCGGCTTGCCGTCATGGTTGACATCCGCTGCGATGGTGCAGACGGGATGATTGCCTGTGGTGTAAGTGGCGTTGGAACCAAATCCGCCGTAACCATTGTTGGTCAGCACCATCAAGGCATCAAACCGGATGGGATATACGTTATAGATTGTGGTAATCAAATCCACCTTGCCATCTCCATTGACATCGGTTGCTGCGATAAAATCAGGCCTGCCGCTCAAATTTATCGTTGAACTGGAACCAAAGCTGCCGCTGCCATTGTTGGTTAAAACTCTCAACGTGTTGTCAATGTTTGCGGTGATTAAATCTTTTTGACCGTCGCCATTAACATCCGCCACGGCAACGGAAGACGCATGCACCCCGCTGTTGTATTGATTCGTCGTGAAGACCAAACCTTGCGCGATGGCCTGATGGTCGCTCAGAACGAATTGAAGCACCAAGGCAAGAACGAAGAGGCGGAATTTAATGGCCGGTGAATGCCTGCCCGAATTGTTTGACTTATTTGAATAAAACCCCATAAACCCGATGAACATCATAGAAATGGATATAGCAGAGCAGGGAGATTTTCAAGGGCTTTATCCACGTTTCGGAAGCCAATCCGATTTCTCATGTCATAACGAATCGGGTAATAAAGGTGGTGCCCACGACAGGACTTGAAGGGGCGGGAGGGACTTTGATTTTGTGGCGGCTTTTCAATTCACTTCCAGCTTGAGGCGGTAGAATGCGGCGCGGTTGGTGGCGGCATAAGTGCCGTTGGTTGTGGCCTGCCAGGTGGTTAAATTTGTGCTCGTTTCCAGCGCCACCGTGGCGACGCGACCGTTCGGTTGAACACCGTAGCCGCTCAAATCCGGCGTCGTGTTCACGGGCGTAAAGCTGGCGAGCAGAACCACCGGCCCGTATTCTGCATTATACCCCACCAATTGGATTTTCGCCGGGCCGAGAACTTTGGAAAAAATGGGCGTCGCGGATGAATCACAAACGGGCAAATACAGCCAATTGGTGCTTTCATGATATTGAACGAGCATATCAAGGTAGGAGTAATCACCGGCCATACCTTCAACTTTGAAAAGGGTGTTGGAGGGAACATCAAATTGATTCGTGGCGGGATAGGTTGCGTCGGAATTTCCCACTGTGTAATTACAGTAAGTCTGCGCGGCGGCGGGAAGCGCGAGAAGGCAAAGCAGGGCGATGAGTTTCATTTTCTTTTCTCGGTTTTGGGTTCGTTGAATCTAGTTGCGGTAAAAGGGGAATCATCATGGACGGTTAATTCTGGTGGAAAATTAAGCTTGCCCTGATTGCGTTTAACGGCATCAAGCGCCGCGACCAAAAGCATCCTGGCAACGGCCTGCCGGGTTAGAGTTTTTCCAGCCAGTTTATCCAAAGCCGCAGCCTCGTCTGACTCAATCCTTAAATGCAGTAATGTGGTTTGCATGTCCTTTTGCTCGCAAAGAGTGTGCCACAGACGAAATGCGACACAAAGAGACAGATTGATATTGACAGTAACATGATGTTACGTCTAGTATCTCGGCACTGATGACACCAAAGCAGACACTTCAGGCGCTCCGCAAGGCGGGCAAGCCAATTGTGCGCAGCCACTTTTACCGGCTACTTTTTGAATTAAACATCCGGCCACTGGGCCGCAGCCGTCCGCAGCAATACCCGCCAGACACGGCCGAGCGGATGCTGGCGCATCTTGGATTTTCGGATGCCAGTTCTGTCGCCGTGACAGTAAAGCCGATTGTCCCGGCTGGGGGGGCAAATCCCGCTGCCGCCGGAAAAATAATCTCGACGGCGCAACTCCGCGCCATCCGTAACCGCAACCACAAAACCAAATGAACAAAATGAAAATTAGTGCAGCAAACCATTTTCTTAACCTTGCCCGGCGAGGAAAATTAGCGGGCGCATCTCGCGGCGAGTCAGCCGCCGCAAAGGCGGCTAAAACCTTGTTTGAAATTTTGCCTTACTTGAACGATTTAGACAACGATGCAATTCAAGGATTTTGCGATCTCGTTCTGGCAATAAACAGCGGCGGTTACGAAAGCGTGAACGACATATTGAGAGGTGTAATAGGTGGCCAGAAATGAAAATCAACTTCCCAACTGAACAGGAATCTGACGCCATGAAGGCGGAGTTTTTTAAGCGAATGAAAAAAGTCAGGCTGGAGAGGGAGGCGGCATTGCATCCGGCAGAAACCGGTTTGACCGAATTGGTTAAAGCCTGCAAGTCCGACTGCGGACAAGCATATAAAATCCGGGCACTGCTCTTTTCCTTGTGGAATGGCAAGGCGACAAGCCTGCTTGAGGTGGTAGATCTGGATTGGGAGTTACGCAAGCACTTTGCCGCCGTGGTTCTGGCGTTTGGGCACAACGATTTTTTTTATGATGCGATACGGTCAGCTTTTAAAAATGAGAACCGTTGGGACTGGTTTCTAGAGGAGGTGGATGTCAAATGAAAATCGGCTATTATTTCTGCTCGTTTTGCAACGACGTGGTTAACCAAAAGTTCACGGAACGTTACGAAGTTTGCAGCCGGTGCGGCAACCGGAGCGCGGTCTGGACGGTGCCCAAGCCGCGCGCCGTGTCACAGGAAGAGGGGAAGGAACTGTTTGGGCAGGTGCATCAGGCTGTCAAGGAGGGCGGGCAATGACGGTCGAAGAACTCATCGCGGCGCTGCAGAAATATCCCGGACATTTCACCGTGCAAGCGTTGCGCGTTCGTTCACCTAAACGCGATGACCTAGTGGCAGATTTTGTGGATGTCACCAACCACGTTAGAGAAAAAATCGTCAATCTTGAACTGGATGGCGTTCTTGGTAGCTGATGCTCCA
>DASYEY010000041.1:0-4147 GCA_036498725.1 Verrucomicrobiia bacterium
TGTCATCCACCGTCAGCGTGGTGCGGTCAAAGGCGCAATCCTCGATCCAGACAGGCCATGTAAGGCCGGCTTTATAGATGTCCACCGCACCTCCGTGCAACGTGCAATTGCGCATGGCAAGACGAGCGGCATTACCTCCGAGATTGTTTATGCCCGTCCGGTCAAACAAACAGTTGGTGAAATTCAAATAGACCCAATAAGTGCCGACATCACCGCCATAAAACTCCGAATTATTGGCCGCAACCCAGGTCAAGGCATTCAGCTCGCGGTAATGGTTGGAATCCCTCGTCAATAGGAAGTGACGTGTAAACGTCGGCCAAATCTGTGCGGCATTGGTGGGGTTCATGCTATAACCACCGCTCAGACTCTGGACGAGGATGCCAGCATAATAGCCCCTGTCTTTCCACAGGCCGGTGCTGCCTTCTTGAACTGTAGAATAGCTGGCGACCGTGCAAGGCTGACTGGCGGTGCCGTTCAAGGCCAAAATCACCTTGTCATAGATCGAAATGCCATATCCGGAACTGCCAGCCCCGGGCAATTCAAAATAGCCCACAGCCGTTCCGGCGGTGAACGTCAGGTTGGAATACACCTTCACTCCGCCGAACGCATAATCCAATGGATCATAGTGGTAGCCCAAGTCGGGGCTGTTGGTATCATTCCGTTGGGCTTGTGGCGAATAACTGCTGGCCACCGAAATCGAAAGGTTGGAAACGACAATCGGCGGACGGGTTGTCCGCAATGACAGCGCGGCCAGATCATTGGCATCCATATTGGTCGTCCCGGCGTTGAAAAAAGCGCAGTCGTTGGTAAGATAAAATCCGCCCGCGCCGGTGGGCTTGAAGGGATACGCCGCCGTGGTCGTGGCCGGATCTCCCAGGGTGGTCGTCTGGTAAAAGCCGTTGTAGCCGGCATAGATGGTGCCGGCCACATTGGTCACGTTGGCCAGGATGCAGTTAGTCAATTGCAAATATGAACCGGAGGGGAAACTGGCGGGCGTAGCCAGCGCTTGCGCGTTGTCAAACGTCACATTGTTGGCCGCCACCACCGCTCCCGACCCGGTCAGCGAAAAATTGGTGTTCACGCCCACAAACAGGGCGTTGTTCAAAGTCAGTGTGCCGCCGGAAAGCGCAATGCCGGAACCGCATTTGACAAATTGCGCATTGCCCAGCGTCAATGATGTGCCCGGAATTGAGAGGGCGGTCTTGGCATACGAAACCCGCAGCCCCGAGAGTTGCTGGTCCCCCAAGGAAGACATGGACAACGCCGGATTTGCATAATATCCACTGGGGCTGCCGCTTGAACCACTGATGGGTTCCCCGACCGTGTTATCGTCTTTCGCGGTGAATACGACCGGTTGATAAAGCCCCGCATCAAAAATTAAATCTGACGCGGCCACAATGGTTGCATTCGCCGCATATTTGATCACCGTGCCGCCTTCAAAGGTGCTGGTGCCGGAGAGGGTCAGTGTGCCGCTCAAATAATAAGTGGTGTCCCGTTGAAAGGTGTAATCGGTATAGGCCGTGCCCAAGGAAACATAATCCAGCACATAGCCTTGATTGGGCGGCGTGGATGAAGCCATGCGGATGGGCCGGCCAGCCGATTTTACCGGTGGCGTCTTTGGTAGCAGCGGATTTTTGGAGGCCATTCCGGGCAACGGATGCTGGTTGGAAGATTGTTCCGGCAGTTTTGAAAGCGATGACTCAATATCTTTTAACATCACTTTTTCGAGCAAAAAATGACGGCCATTGAGGTTAATGTAACGCTTGGACACCGTTGCCGGAGAGCCCTGTCCGCCAAGATTGAATGCCTTCCCCCGACCCAGCCTGGTGGCCCCCCAGTTTATTTCCTCATCCGATTCCATGCCCTGCTCGTGCGAGTCAACATCCGAAACTTTTGCGGCCGGTGGATCAATAAATTCAGTCATCACTTCCAGTTCCGTGGTTTCAGGATTCATGCCGTAAGCCTCCGGCTCAGGCGGCTGTTCCCGCAAGATCACATCCTGCTCAAAACTTCCGCGTTTGTAGGTGTATTGCACATCCGCTTTCACGCCATCAAAGGCATCCGGATACAGCACTTGGTTGGAAGATGTTAATTCACCCGCCGAATCTTGAACGCCCGCGATCAATACGGCATCCCCGGTTGAGGTATCCACATACATCAGCCCAAGAATATTACTGCGCAGTCGTTTGCCATCCGTAGTCTGCATGTCAATCGAGCCGGCACTGTTCAGGTTGTCCGCAAAAATGACCTGATACGCTCCCTTGCGGGCAACCGCCCCAGTTGCGAATGCCTCGATCAATTCCTGCGATTCCTGCCATTGGCCACTGGCGTCCTGATAATTCATTCCCGACGCCAGTTCGGTATAGGAATGAACATGGGTCATGACCTTGCCTCCCGGCCCTTGCTCGTAGGTCTCGCGTTGCCAGACGCGGTGATTGGCCCCCAAGTCAACCACCCGGTATTCTGTGGCTGCCGGCAGCTTCGGACTTTGGGCTTGCTGACCGACGGTGGCTTGAGCCTGTAGTCCAAGCGAGTTGGAAAGCAATAATGCGACCACAAAAGTTAAAGTTTTCATAAGTGAAAAATCGGACGAAGATGAAATGCCGGAAAACCGGTTTTGCTGAAGATAGAGTCCGCCTGCCAGCCGAACATCCATGTCGGCTGTTACCCTTAAATTCTTTTGCCTGTTGTTTTTCATACCCACCCAATTAGCCTGTCCCAACCCAAAATCTTAAAGACGATTCGTTTTTACGCCTGTCTGAAAAATAATTCAAGAACTATTTTGAATTATTTCAATTGGTTGCTTCAAAGTTACTTAGACTTCGCTTTGACACGGCAAAAAAGTAAGGCTTCATCCTTACATCTGCACGACCGAGTTCGGTTTTCCCCATTGTTTTGCCGTGCAGAAATCTCACTGACTGACTAACGGTGGTTGTATGCCAGCAGCCTGACTCCGTCCGGTTCAAACGGCTGCACTCAATTCTCTGCGCGGGGTCAGCCGACCTGCGACCGCCCCTCGCACTTCGTTTCATTTCGTTCCGCCATCTGAATCCAGCGGAGACAGGCCCAACACGACCTTGGTTTCAGTCTGACATCCGGTGCTTTGGGCTTCACACCGCTGCTCCCAAAGCCCCCGAAGTCAGAACGGACGGATGGATGCCTTCGGCGACTCTGCGAGGCTAGATTTTTTGTTTAGTATTTTTGACATGACGCGTTTTTTTAAGGGGAACGCCGTCGAGGTCTCACCGTAGCCTGCTTGCTGCTTCGCCATCTTTTTCAGGGGTTTTGATTCCAGCTTTCGCGGGGCGTTTTATTTCCGGCGACGAAGGGCATGGGCCACGCCAGCGACCCGGCTATCCGGTAACGCCCCATCTTTCGCTGTCATGCCCCATGCACGCCGGAAATAAAAGCTGATTGAGTTCAAAAAATGTCTCCGCCTTGGTGAAGCAAGCGGCATACGGCGAGACACGAACGGCGATCATCAAAAAAAAGCTTATGAAAAATAATTTATCAGGTGAAGCAGCAGCTCCAGCAAACGCCGACCAGCTATCATCAATTCGCACCGAGCGGGTATCCGTCAAACATAACGCCAACCGCGAATTACCCACGCAAAAGGTTTTGGATTTATTGAAACGGGAACTGCCGGGCCAATACGAACTGGCCGAAATTGTAGGCAAATGGGTTTGGCTGGATTTTCCGAAGGCCAGCCAACGCGCCGCCGTGAATACCCTTTACCGTTTGGGCTTTCACTGGAATCAGCGCCGTTGCGTCTGGCAGCACCCTTGCGGAGCGTGTGCGCCTTATGCCGCACACCCTCACGACCCGCGCAGCAAATATGGCAGCTACTTCGCCGCCGCCGTTCAACCCGCCTGAAAGGAAATCTTGCCATGAATACCACCGCGATTTTTCCGAACATGCAAACCCTTGTGCAGCCGTTCCGCTTTGCCGCCAGCCCGCACGAATACAAAGTGACCGCCTTGCGTGAATGTCCGACGCCGGAGGCCATGCAGCTTTGCGAGACGCCCGACAAGGCAGCCGATTATTGGCGGTTGCACATTGCCAGCCATCCGCATTTTAACCCTGACTGTGAATGTTTCGCCGCCTTGCTGCTAAACACCCGCCGCAAAGTCAAAGGCCATCAAATCAT
>DASYEY010000042.1:0-7156 GCA_036498725.1 Verrucomicrobiia bacterium
ACCGGATCTTTCGGCGACCAAATCCAATCAGTGGCCGTGATGTTTGGGTCCGGCTCCGGACTTTCATATGTGCCGCTGTGTTCATCATAGCCGTAAGCGCTAAATGGTGGCGCGTTATGCACATCACGACCACCCCCAAGATGCCACTTGCCGAAATGGCCCGTCTCGTAACCCGCCGCCTTCAAGACTCGCGCCAATGCCGGGGCATTAGTCGTAAGAAAATCCACCTGCTCGCAGTCGAGATTTTGTGCGCGATTATCGAGGTAGGTGGTGAAGTTCCAGCGCGCCGGGAACATGCCCGTGATGTAGGACGCCCGCGACGGCGAACAGATCGGCGCATCATCATAGAAATGGGTGAAGCGGATGCCTTCCTGCGCGAGCCGGTCAATATTTGGGGTCGGCACAAATTTGCCACCGTAGCAACTCGGATCGCTATACCCCATGTCGTCCGTCAGGATGAAAATGATGTTCGGACGGTCAGCGGCCCGGGTTAAAACAACGCTGCTTACAAGGAGCATCAAGGCAATAAAAAGTAAACGCATGGTTGTAAAATTGTTACGCCGTTGAATGGTTAAATTGTTAAATCGCGCGTTCCATAATTCGTTTTAGCCAAGAATGGAATACACAAAAGTATTGTCGTGCGAAGAATGCAAAGTCACGCGAAGAAAACCGACACGGATTTTACGGATTGGTATGGCATTCCATCATGACATCGGCACATAACTATCATGGGTGGAATCGGTCGCGCTGCGGCTGATTTTGCCTGTGCCACAGGCACTTTGTGGCGGGCTTTCATGATTGGACGTTTTTTTCGTCACCCGACGCCACGCTCGGCGACGACTTTGGCCGCAGCGCAGCCAAAGCCACCATCCTCTGTGCCAACCTGGTTGTGTTTTACTATAATGCTGTCTATCTCGTCTTATCCGGCGATCATGGGCTGCCGTTACTTCGGTGAAATTTCCCTGGCCAGTCCCGCGTCAATAAAAGGCGGGGCTTTCAGGCGATGACAATGCACGGCCAGAACGTTTTTCCCATTTGAAACCAGCGCCGTTTTGGCGGCGGCACTCAACTCCTGCAGTGTATAGGTGGAAGAGCGACCGGGCGCTTCGGCGGCCAGAACTCCGTTGAGATAAATCTGGGAATCACCGCGATGTTCAATCACGAGAACCAATTGGCCAACCTCCTCCGGGGACAGGTTGTCGGCGGAAAATTCGTGCCGCAGCCAGATATCCGGTGTCCGCCATGCGGTCCGTCCACCTTCACCAAATCCGCCCGGCGCCGCCGTCCAGGCGTGGTCATCGAAAGTGGTCGAGAACCAATCGTCCGCCGGTTGGCTGTTGGTGTATTTCCAATGGACCGTTTCAGTTTGAGCGGTGGGAACCAAAGGAGCGACGTTGAGCGTGGATTCGATGGCGCGTTGGTTCACTTCCCTGATCTTGTCCGCGCTAAGCTTCATCACACGATCATAAGTCAGCAAGCCATTGCGCTCATTTTCCACGTCCGTCGTCTCGGTATAAACGCCGGCGCTGAGGCCGCTCGAAGATTTAAGCCAGAGGATGTCATTCATGAACTGCCCGTATTTTGCCAGCAATTGTGCGGGGTCGTTGGCTTTGGTATAAGTGCCCGCCGACAAGTTGGGATCCCATAAATGGCCGGCCATGGCGCAATAGATTCCGCCAAATTCACCGCAGACGCGAACTTGATTGGTGATCGTCGCCGGACAGCCCGGGGCCGGATAACTGTGCATGTCAAAAATATCTCCCGCACCGACATGCGGGCCGCCACTGCCTTGGTTGACGAGCCGGGAGGGGTCCTTGGCTTTGACCGCGTTCACCAACTCAGCGACATCATGTTGCCCCTGATTTTCATTGAAGATCACCCACATAATGATGGACGGACTGTTCCAACGATTATCAATCATGCAATTCAATTCCAGTTCAAATTGGGGTTTATCAATCGGCTGAGCCACTTCTGGTTTGTGGATGTAGGAATTGACGCTGGGCATGTCCTGCCAGACGAGGATGCCAAGTTTGTCAGCCCAATAATACCAGCGAGCCGGTTCAACCTTGATATGTTTGCGAACCATATTGAACCCGAAGGCTTTTTCCGCCTCGATGTCCGAGCGCAACGCGGCGTCGGTCGGCGCAGTGTAATTGCCGTCCGGCCAAAATCCCTGATCCAACGGCCCAAGCTGGAACACAAATTTATTGTTCAACAGCATCTTTTTGATCCCGTCAATGGTGCCGACGGAAATCTTGCGCATGCCAAAATAGCTGGTCACCACATCCGCTTCGCCGCCCTTTTTATGGGCCGTGACTTTCAGGTCATAAAGAAACGGATCCGTTGGCGACCATAACCGGGCATGCGGCACTGGCACGGCCAAATCCTGGTTTGCCTTGCCCGAGACGGTCCCAACCGGCACGCCGTTGCTACTGACTTGTACCGAGACGGTAACGCCCTGAGCGGCATAACTGTTGACCGTAAGGTGCAGTTGGGAAGCATCCACATCCGGCGTGAATTTCAGGCTGCTGATGCCGGAGGCAACGACCGGTTCCAGCCAGACCGATTGCCAGATGCCGCTCGAGGAGGTGTACATAATGCCATGGGGATACAAGGTCTGCTTGCCACGAGGCTGACCGCCGTTGCTGACGGGTGAAAACACACGGACGATCAGTTCCTGCGGGCCACTACCGCTCAAAAATGGTGTGATATCGCAACTAATCGGATCATAACTCCCCTTGTGCACATTGACGCTTTTGCCATTGATGAAAACTTCGGATTCCCAGCTAACCGCATCAAGATGCAGAATGATTTTTCTGCCTTTCCATGCGGGTGGCACCGTGAACGTACGGCGATACCATGAATTGGGGTGATAGGCCATGACGCCGGAGATCGGCGACTCCATCGGGAATGGCACGAGGATGGTATTGGTCAGCTCTTTTCCGGAAGGAACGGCGTCCGGCGCCTCACTCGCTTGAAATTGCCAGAGGCCGTTCAGGCTCAACCAATCATTTCGCACCATTTGCGGGCGGGGATATTCCGGCCACGGCGCGCTGGGGTTTACCTGGGCCGCCCATGGCGTCATGAGCGGAGCCTGCTTCATCTCCCAAGCGTGCGCGTGAGGAGTCAAAATGGCGGCGCCGGTAAAAAAACAAAATAATTTTGGAAACTTCATAGATGATGTGAATAAAACCATCATGGATGAAGCAAATCGTTTTACAAGATTTCGGTCGTCGTCCAAAGCGATGATGACGCCAAGAGGATCAACGCCACTGGTTGTGCGGCTTTTTTTGACAGAATTTACAGAACTTAAATTTGCTGGAAGAAAACGCACTCCTCACCCCGCCCCTCTCCTCGCTTAGCGAGGAGAGGGAATCAGCTAGATAGCTACCAGATCATAGATTACCAAGCCGCCAAGATACGCCGCTTAGCACCACGACAAAAAGAAGAGTAAGGAAAACTCAAAACCGCTTCCAACCTGTCGGCACCTGATCTGTGGGATCGCCCTCCGTGCGATAGACTGGCAGCGACCAGCGTGCGTGCTGTTGTTTGTCGGTGGAACCGTACCCGGCTTCAACCCACAGATAGAAACTCTTGAAGCTGTCCGCCGAATCATACAATAAAGAGGTGAATGTCTCGTGCCCGGGAGTGACCGGTTGAATCGTGAGCTTCCATTCCCACATCGTCCGTTCCGGCACCATCACGTGATAATTCGCGTTCGTTCCGGCTGGCAGTTGAACTTGTTTCCCGCGGGCAATCGTAATGATGTATTCGCAGTTGCGCTCCCATTTAAAAGGAACCGTATTCGGTTTTCCAATGCCGTATTCGATCAATTTCAGATCTTCCTGCCAGTTCACTTCCTGATAATCCTTGGAACCGCCGCCTCGATTCACCAAGCCGCCCCAGTTCGCTTTTTCCTCGCCGCTATTGACCTGCGGCCCGCCGTGCGCCCAGGTGCGATTGGGGAAATTCACCTGGATTGCAAAAAAATTCAACCCCTCCGGCGCCGCCTGGTCCACGATCAAATGCGCGCTGACACTCACGAGCTTGGCATCCTTGGGAATGCCCTCAAACCGGAGATGTGTATGCGGGTCAGTCTCACTACCACACAAGCCGATACTGGGCGTTGAATCTGGAGCGGCGGCGGCGGCGGAAAAAGGGAGCGTGAGCGCAAGACACAGCGTCATCAGCCCGATGGCTGAACTGTTTAAGATCGGTTTAATCATGCCAAAAGCCTGAATTGGCCAGGCCTATTCGTCCATCCCCACAAATTGGGGTAAGGCTAACACTTTTGACAGAATGACAGAATTTTCAAAATAAAACCGGCGCCATCGGCAGACCATGTTGAACATCGCTGGAGTTGCAAAAATTCGATAAATTTTTTGCGCGGTTTTGGCAGTGGTGCCTGATGGTCCGCCCGGCGACTATGCGCTGACCACTTTTGTGATCCTATCACCAGAATCAGGCAAGTCGGATAGCGGCATAATGGACGCGCGGGAAATTTCTGTCACAGTCCCAGCTGATCCGCCCACGGGCCAACTGGATGTCGGCACGATTGAACTGAAGCCAAGCTTGCCGGCGCCAAAAAATCGGGGCGCAACGGCTGCACTGCCCTGAAAACAAGAGGAAGTTTGAGCCACAAATGGACACAAATACGGCACAGATTTTTTACCATTATTTGCCATCAGGCATGATCATCGGTGGTTCTCACAAATCAGGCATCTGCTTCCGGATTTTGGCTGGTTGACGCCGACAACGACTCTTCCGTTGTCTGACGGCGAGCGAGCACCACCGCCCACCGACGGCTTTTGACAAAAAGGGCTACGCCAGCAATGAACGGAATAAAAACCTGTGCCATTTGATACCAATTCACGTCCTGCTTCCAAGCGTCGCCTGAATGAGATGCCGCCGCCATGAAGAGATAGCACACCCGATTTAAAGTTTGAGGCAGGGCATTTACGGCATAGAACAGGCCGATGGTCATGAAGGCGATGGAATAACCATCCACCAGTGACAGCACTCCAAACGAAATGTCCGGCGATACATCGCGCGTGACCAAACGGGCAATAGGCATGGAGCCAAACCACATCAAGGCCGCGCAGACTACCAACATAAATAACACCAGCCACGGTAAAACCTTCATGGTGCCATCGGGTTTTGAATGCGTGGACAGCTGTACCAGATAAGGCAACATGTAGGGCGTCAACCGGATAACCGCTTGCAACAAGAAATTCAACGCCATCAGGCGCAGACCAATAACAACAAGACTTTAAAGATTCATGGCGTAGATTGATAACAGCTGAACTAAAACTGAGTCACAACCCCTCGAAACGCAAACTGAAAGTCAAACCACGGAATTATTGTCGCACGAAGGACGCGAAGAAAAAACCGACACCAATTTCACGAATGAAATCGGCAATATCACATCATTGCCTTGCTATCTTTTCACCCAAGCCAGCCAGAATGCCATCCATTTCGGCAAGGTGACGTGAACGTTCGGTCTCGGCAACCTGCTTGAGCAGCATCAAGAGAATGGCGTGCCAATGGCCGGATTGATAGAAGAGTCCCGTATAATGGGCATATAGCCGCCGCTCGAAGTCATCGCCGAGCTCACCGTCAGCCATTGAGTCCACAGCCTTGCGATAAGCATCATAACCCACCTGCCAGCGCGCGTAAGCATCCAGCCATTGTTTATAGGTAGTAACCTCAAGGACGGATGGTTCCGCATATAAACATTCTGAACTAACAATAACATCCACTTCCTGCCAACGATCAAAACTGACGGGAAGCTTCACCCGTTTCCGGGATCCATGCCTCAATAAAGCAAAATCACGATCGCAAAGAAAAAAATGGCAGCAATCTGTATCATGGCAGGGTGAAGGAAAGGTGATGGCATACCAAGATCAGTCCTTGTCTGCGTGCTCCCGGATCAACCGTAATAAAAGTCTGAGTTTCAGATCACCGTGCCATTTGCTCAGAGCCAGTCCAAACCATATGCCAGCGGTACAAAAAAAGAAAAACGGCACAAAAAGCAGGGACAAGCTCATGGGAAAATCCTCCGTCAATAAATCGTGAAAGATAAAAATTCCACCGCCCAGGGAAAAAATGCCGATGAAAACACAAAGCCAACGCGTGACCGGCCACTTTCGTTCTCGTTTCTCCCAAAGATTTAACCAGCGTAACTCTTGATTGCTCAGTTTCATAATTATCAAGGCATTTAAGTGCTTTGCAAAGTAACCCTTCACAGGGTGAACACAAACTGAAAGTCAAACCACGGAATTACTGTCGCGCGAAGCGAGCGAAGAGAAAACAGACACGGATGGCACGGATTTTCACGAAATGCATTGCCGGGAGGTTTGATTTAAAATCATAATTAATAACGTCAATTTAAGGCCCGTGAACCTCCATCGTTTACAACGCATTCTACCAGCTGTTGGCATTTGTCTCGGGTTTTGTTCCTGCGCGACCCCAAACCCGTCCCCGCTGCCACTCCCGCCGGAGACGACCTTCAATCTCAGCGCCAGCCAGGGTGATTGGTTGTTTGTGTCCGCGCATTTGCAGGATGGAAAGGAATTGGTGTTCCTGGTGGACACCGGAATGCCATGGACCGTTTTTGACCGATCACTGGAGCCGCTCCTGGGAAAATGCCTCGGCACGCGGCACCAAGGATATGAGGAGTTTGATTCCGCCATGGTTCGTACTTACCAGGCACCCCAGCTTTACCTGGGTGACACCCGGCTGAGATTGTGGAAACAGGTCATCACGGAAGATCTAAGCCGGCTCCTGGTCACCGACTACAAGGATTCAGCCAGTTTCCAGCAACCAATCTCCGGTATTCTCGGTCTGGATTGCCTGAAAAACTATTGCCTCCAACTGGATTTTACGGCGGGAAAAATGCGGTTTTTAGATCCGGATCATTTGGCTACCAACGACTTGGGCCGAGCCTTTCCCCTGCTTCACCGGGGCGGCCGATTCTATATCATCGATAGCCTGGCAGGCACATGGGGAACCAATTCGTGGATCGATACCGGCAGCCCTAATGACGGAACCCTGACCCCAGAATTATTTGACCAAGCGATACAACAAAAAGGAACGAAGACTAAAAAGCTTAAACTGCCCAATGGCGAAATAAGCACGGTCGCACAGTTGCCGGCTG
>DASYEY010000043.1:0-3796 GCA_036498725.1 Verrucomicrobiia bacterium
TATTGATCGGCCATCTGCATGAGCAGGATGTGGGAGCCATGCGTCCGGCGTTGTATGAACATACTTGGCGCCATAATAAAAAAGCAAAAGTGTAACCTATGTGTTGGCCTCAAACTGTCACCCATGTGTTGGCCTCGTGCCCACCCCGGCCCTCTCCCCGTTTAGCGGGGCGAGGGAGAAATGGTTTCCCTGTCTGCGAACCATCATATGATGGGTGAGAAATGTGAGTTTTAAGATCCAAGGTTTCAGTTTTTTCTTCGTGTGCCTTTGCGTTCTTCGCGTGACCAAGGCTTTTCCGTGTTTCATCGAGGCAGAGCAGATTATTTTCAAATTTTTTGTCCCGTTTTGCTTCGGGCGGGCGTTTATGGCTGAATGTTGGCGATGAACGACACTGAGCTCCTCCGGGAATATGCCCGGTCGGCATCCGATTCCGCTTTTGCCGCACTGGTGGAACGGCATGCGGGAATAGTGTATTCCGCTGCGTTGCGGCAGGTGCGCGATCCGCATCATGCCCAGGACATCACGCAAGCAGTGTTTGTGGTGCTGGCGCGCAAGGCCGGTCGACTGGCGCGGCATCCCAGCCTGGCTGGCTGGTTATTGTTGGCCACCCGCTACGCCGCCAATGCCCATATCCGCGCCGCCGTCCGGCGCTCACAACGCGAACAGGAGGCGATCATGCAATCCAACCCCACCGAATCTTACGCCGCCGAATGGATCCAGCTCGAACCGTTGCTGGATGAAGCCATGGCGTCGCTGGGTGAAATTGACCGGGCCGCGCTGGCCCTGCGTTATTTTGAGAATCGTACGGCGGCGGAAATCGGCCTTGCGCTCCACATGCAGGAGGAAGCCGCCAAGAAACGGACGGGCCGCGCCCTGGATAAATTGCGGAAGTTTATTACGCGACGCGGTGTGATGCTGTCTGCCATCGCCATCACCGGAGCGATCACGGCCAATTCCGTGCAAGCCGCACCTGCCGGTCTGGTGGCCAAGATTTCGCTGGCGACGGCCAAGGGAGCCACGACGACGACACTGATCACAGCAATTACCAAAGGAATTATGAAAAATATGATGTGGAATAACCTCAGAATATCCACGGTCACCGGCATTGCCGTCATCCTGGCCGTCGGTACCACCGTGCTGGTCGCCCAGCACGCTGATAAACCGGTTGAGCAAGCTCCCTACCAATGGTTCGAGGATGCGGCCTTGTTCGAACAATCCGTCAATCACACGAACCTAGCCTTGTATTTCCTCATCGGTTCGACCAATAAAGGAGTGAAGCCAGCAGATATTCACCTGACCATCAATAGTCCCAGCCAGGGAAAAATTTCGGTCAAGGTAGGAGACAAGGGCCAGATCCTCAATTTTCCCTGCGACGAGGATTTGCGGAAGGAAAATCCGAATGTAGAAATCAATCAACCCATGGATTCATTGTCAGCCGGAAAGTGGATTTGGGTGCCGCTGCCGGACAAGCTGACCTTCCGTTATGATCGCTTCACCAGCGCCGTTGACGAAGCCAATCAAGCAGCGGTCCGAGCACATGCGTTGCCTGATTCAAATCCGGTCAAGGAACTCATGCCTTATCCCGGCCGGGCCGAAGGCGTGGCATTGGTCTTCCCCAAAGGGCGGGGCGACAAAGCCAAAATCACCATCCAAACCGCTGCGGGACCGAAAGAATATTTCGCCAATGCGCAGGGCGTCATCCCGATCAGGATCAACCCCGACTTACGGAAGGAAAATCCGCTCGTGACCCTTTCCGAAAAACCGAGTTGGATCACCGTGTGGCCCTGGTAAACCTGCCTTCAAGGATGTTTCAATGAAACCGCAGCGCGCCTTTACCCTGATCGAATTGCTGGTCGTGATCGGCATCATCGCGATCCTGTGCGCGTTGTTGTTTCCGGTTTTTTCCCGAGCGAGGAATCGAGCGGCCAAGACCACGGACATCGACAACCTCAAGCAAATCATGATCGCCCTGCACGTTTATGCCACCGACAACGGCGACGTGGTGCCGCCGCCGAACTGGGATCAAGGCATGGGCAGCATCACCGGCTGGTTGTACGACCCCGATCCGAACAGCCCGGTCTTCAATGTGAAAACTGGTCTATTATGGCCGGCGTTATTGAACTCGAATCTTTATTTCTGTCCCATGGACAGCCCGAATGCACCCGGTTTTGCCAATCGGCCTCAGCAGATTTCCAGTTACGCCATGAACGGCGCCGTAGTGGGCTTTTATTCCCATCATTATCCGCCGGCGAAATTGTCGGCGCTGCTGCCCACCGACTGCGCATTTTGGGAGACGGATGAAAGGTATCCGGAATTTTTCAACGACGGTGCGAATTGGCCGCTCGAAGGTGTGAGTGGTCGGCATCAAAACGGCGGCATCCAGGCCGCATTTGGCGGGTCCGTGGATTACATCAAGCTCAACCGATGGTACGCCGACGTGGCCGACACGAATAAGAACCGTCTCTGGTGCTATCCAGGTGCTCCCGACGGCGGTGGACCGAATGGACATAATCCGGCGCCGTAGCAGCGGGCGGCACGATTCGTCGCACGTACCCCGTGTTGACAACGGCTAAAGCGTGTCATACAACCTTCTTACGCCTTCCGTGATACGTCGCAAATACGATCTGGACCGGTTAGACTATTACTCAACATGAACATCAAACGCAGGTTAGGTTGTTTTTGCGGTTTAATTTTATTGGCCGGTTGCGCGAGTATTTCCAACCAAACGCCCAGTGTAGCCACCTTGCAACCGCGGGCGGCGAATGGGGACAGGGAAGCGCAGCGTTTGTTGGGGCTGGCCTATGATTTCGGGCAAGGGACGCCACAGAATTATCCGGAAGCCGCCAAATGGTATCAGCAAGCTGCGGTTCAAGGTGATGCCATTGCCGAAAATAATCTCGGCAGCTTGTACGAGCATGGCCTGGGCGTGTCAGCGGATTTTTCAAAGGCCTTTGTGCTTTACCAAAAGTCAGCCTCGCAAGGATTTGCCATGGCCCAAAATAGTTTGGGGCGGATGTATGATTCGGGAATGGCGGGTGTGACTGACTACGCCGAAGCGAACAAATGGTATTTACTTGCGGCCGAACAAGGTGATGGGGAGGCGATGTTTAATCTGGGCAAAAATTATGGATTTGGCCGGGGCGTGACCAAAGACCTCGTCCAAGCGTTCAGGTGGTTGGACCTGGCCCGATTCTTCACGCAGCACAGTCCGGACCTGAAAACAAAATGGACGATCCGACGCGCTCTGGATGATTTGCTCGTGTATATGACCCCGGAGCAAATCGAAGAAGGTAAGCGCTTATCAAAAAATTGGTATGACGGTTATCTCAAGAAACATAAATCGAGCTAACCAGTCACCGGCGCCACCGCCGGTGGCGCCTTCAGTTCCGCCAGCCGGCAGCCATGACTACTTTCGCCTCGTTGTCCCCTGAGCGATTTATTTTAACTTTTGGGTTTCGTTTTTTTGGCTTAGGTTTATCCCGTGAAAAAGCACGAGCGCATCACGCAATTTGCGCAACAATTTTCCGAAGCGGGCATTGATGCGCGTTATGCCGGTTATTTTGCGCTGTTCAATTGCCAGCAATTTTATGAAGCACACGATGTGCTCGAAGACTTGTGGCTGGCCGACAAATACGGCGCGAACGGCGATTATTATAAAGGGCTCATCCAACTGGCGGGCGCTTTTGTGCATCTGCAAAAAAATCGCCTGCGACCGTCGGCCGCCGTATTCAAACTGGCACGCACGAACCTGGAAAAATATCCATCCATCCATGAGCGATTGAACCTGGAAGCGGTG
>DASYEY010000044.1:0-9254 GCA_036498725.1 Verrucomicrobiia bacterium
GATGGAATATTTACGATTTACGATTGGCGATTTACGATTGAAAAATCTGACTCTCAACGCTCAACTTACAACTCTCAACTTATTCTCTAGCCACGGATGAAACACAGATGGGACGGAAAAGCTTTGTCGCGCGAAGGACGCGAAGCGGGCAAAGGGAGGAAATATTTTGACGCGAATTGCGCGAATTTTCACGAATTTTCTGAACTTAAAACTCAAAATTTAAAATTCAAAACTCTCATCGAATCCTGTCTAAATTTTTCTTCTGCTTGGCGGCTTCATGGTTAAGACGAGAGCGAGGACGAGGACGACGATGAGGAGGAGAAAACCTGCAACTTGCAACTAAATTTAATCCTACCAACTATAACTCAACCCGGCGTAGAAAGCGCGGCCGTCGCCGGGATGGAAGACTTGGGAATCGCCGTCGCCATTCCCGATGGGGTCAACGGATGCGGCATATCGTTTATCGGTCAGATTCTTGGCTTCAAAGAAAACGGCCATTTTGGATTTTCCGACCTTGAAATTGTAGCCGGTTTTAAAACCAAGCAGGGCATAGGAACCCGCATAAAGTTGATTGGCCTGATCTACGGGGTAACGGGTCAGATTGCATTGCACATTTACTCCGGCGTAATAACCTGCCGGCGAATCATACATCAGCCCCGCTTCATAAACGTGGATGGGGATCGCCGCCAATCGGTTGTTGCCATAAACCGGATCGTTATCAAAATGAAAATCGTTGAGCGTGTACGTCTGGTTGAACGTGAAACGATGGCCGCTTTCGTCATGGATTTCTTTCGAGTTCCATAATTCGATGTTCAAGCCCGTCTCGATGCCTTGGTGATAGGATTTGGCAACGTTGACATCGCCCCGGTCAACGTCGTTGACGGGATCGAAAAGATCCTGCAATTCGTTGTGCACCCAGGAATGGTAAAGCGCGAGGTCCCAATCAAACCGATTCCACTTGCCCCGCGTTCCGATTTCAGCCGTCCATGCCCGCTGCGGTTGCAGGGGGGTATATGCCAAGCTGTCACCGGGATCATCGCCGAAATCCACCATGTTATCGAAGGAGGGTGGTTGCCAGCTCCGGCTGAAATTCGCAAAGACCTGGTTGTTGTCATCCATGGCATAGAGTAAGCCGATCTTCGGATTTATGGTGTAGAAGTTTTGTCCCTGGGTCTGGTCGCCCACGCCGGTGTCATTGAAATCGTCATAGAACTGGCGCAAGACATAGATGGCCTGGATGCCGGTCAGCAGGGACAGTTGCTCCGTGAGATAAAATTGGTTCTCCGCATACAGCGGTACGTTGACGGATAATTCCAAGTCGCGCGCGATCGTGCCGCCTTTGTTGCCGTTGGTGTTGGCATAATTATGATCCTGCTCGGTTTCGAAGCCCGGGCTGGCACCAACTGTCAAAATATTCTGGTGGCCAAACCAGAGGTTGCGGGTGACGGAATTCAGGCCGATGCCGCCGTTGTCGGAATGATAGACCTGGATGCCTTGTTGGTAATCGGCCGGGTCAAACGCACCTTTCTCTTTCAATTCGCGATGCCACCAATAGAGGCTGGCATCCCATTCATGATTGTCATTCACATAACTCAGCTTGTCGGCGAGCCGGAGATAATACCATTGCTTGTTGAAATCAAACGTTTGGGCGTCGGAAGGACTGTTTGGCGGAGCAGTCGGATCGGTTTGCGCTTGTTTCGGGTTGGCGGCCATCTGACCTTGGGTCAAGCCGCCGGGCAATTGGCGGTCGGTTTGATCGAGGGTGAGGTAAACCCGGTTCTCCAATTTATCGCTGAGCTTGTAGCCGATGTCGGAAAATAAAACTTCCGTATTTTCCCGGCTATGATCCCGGTAACCATCACGCGTCCGGCCGGAAAAGGATGCATAATAATCCAACGCGCCATCCACTCCGCCGGCGCTGACCTGGCCTTTGAAAAAACCGTAACTGCCGCCTTGCACCTGCATTTGAAACGGATCGGCATCGTAACCGGTAAGGGGAATCAGATTGACGGCGCCGCCCATCGTCAGGGCGCCATATTTAAAGGCATCGGCCCCGCGATAGACCTCGGCATATTTCAAGGTGCCGACGTCAAAATCTTCGATGACAGTTTCACCGTCGCCTTGGTCGAAGCTCATGCCATCCAGCAGAAATTCCACGCCAAGCGGTTCATCATCAGATTCAATGCCCGAACCGCGGATGGAAATTTTGGATATTTCGCTGCCATTTTCCGTCTGCATGAACACGCCGGGGACGCCCTGGAGCAGTTCTTGAAAATTCGAGGCGCGCCCCTTTTTCATGTCGTCGGTCGTCTTGACGGTATACCCGCCGGGGATTTCCCGGTTTTGTTCGAGCGCTTTGGCCACCGAGGGCGAGGTCAGCGAGCCGGTACGGCCGATGACTTTTACTTCGGGCAAAATGATCACCGCGTTGGTGTTCACATTGTTCGTTGGGGAAAGGGAAGGGGCGTTGGTAGCCTGCGCCCAGACAGCGTTGGCAATCATTGAAACCATCAGGGCTGCGAGTATGAGTTTCAAGTTCATGGGTGAAACTGCCGGATGATTAGCGAAAACTTTTGTGAGGGGAATCTTTTTTTGCCACAGAGTCACAGAGCGCACAGAGAAAAATCTCAACTCTTTCTCTAGCCACGGATTGAACACGGATGAAACACGGATAGGAACGGATTTTTACCCGCAGATTTCACAGATGAACGCAGATTGAGTAACGGTTGAATCGGCAGACAATCTGCGCAAATCAGCGAAATCTGCAGGCAGAAGCTTTAACTTAAAACTCAAAATTTAAAATTCAAAACTCTCATCGAATCTTGTCTAAATTTTTCTTCTGCTTGGTGGTTAAGACGAGAGCGAGGACGAGGACGACGATGAGGAGGAGGATGAAAATAAAGCTTCAACATCCGCGCCCCAAGTCTTTCCCGCCTTATCTGTGTTTCATCCGTGTTCAATCCGTGGCTAAAAATCAGTTGAGAGTTGCCAGTTGAGGGTTGAGAGGGAGATTTCGCAATCGTAAATCGCCAGTCGTAAATCGTAAATCCGTCAGCAATTGAGCAAAGCGACGATGGCTTCGTTGATCGGGGCCGGGATATTATGCTTTTTACCGAGGCGGACGATCACGCCATTGCGGACATCCGCTTCCATCGGCCGGCCAGCGAGATGATCGGCGTGCATGGAATTGACGGCATCGGCCGGTCCACTCTGATAGCGGGTAATTACAGACTCAACCAGGGAATCGTCGAGCACGGCACCCTCGGCCCGCCCGACGGCGATGCACTCGCGAACGAGTGCGCGCATGAGGTCGGCCACGGCGGGCTGGCGGGAGATGCCGGCTGGTTTCAAGACGACTGCCGATACGGCACCGGCGCAATTGATCGCGAGCTTGTGCCAGGCGGCGGAGCGAAAATCGGACGTGAGCCGAACTTCCATGCCGGTATTCAGAAAGAGCTGGCGGAAGGCTTCGCCATTGGCGTCGGCCGGAACTGTCAGGTGGCCGGCACGACGTTGATGAAAATGGCCGGGACCCACGCGTTCAACCGGCAGGTCCACGACCACCGGCATAATTTTTGCCGGGGGGAAATAGGCGGAAAAACGTTCGATATGTTCCACGCCATTTTGTAACACCGCGAGCCGCGTGTGCGGTCCGGTCAAAAATTGGAACCAACCGGCGGCAGCGGTGGCGTCATATGCTTTGGTGGCGACGAGAATCCAATCCACCGGTTGCGCTTGATCCGGCGCAGTCAGAATTTTTGGCGTGACCGTTTTCTGGCCTTCGGGAGCATCGAGGATGAGTTGAGCAATCGCAGTACGCGCACAGACGACGACGGTGCGATTAGCAATTGAGGCCAGCCGCACCGCCAGCGTTCCGCCAATCGCTCCGGGACCGACGATGGCAATGTGTGTATTAGTTTGCCCGCTCATATAATTGCAACCGCCGGGCAATTTTATACCGCGTTATCGTCGCGTTCGCCAGTGCGGATGCGATATGCTTCGAGGATGGCGGAAATGAAGATCTTGCCGTCGCCGATCTTGCCGGTTTTGGCGGCTTTGATGATCGCTTCAACGGCAGGCGTCACTTGATGATCGGACAGCACCATTTCAATCTTCACCTTGGGCAGGAAATCCACGGTGTATTCGCTGCCGCGATAAATTTCGGTGTGCCCTTTTTGACGGCCAAAGCCTTTTACTTCGGTCGTCGTCATGCCGTGGATGCCCAGTTCACTCAGGGCATCTTTGACTTCTTGCAGCTTGAAAGGTTTGATGATGGCTTCGATTTTTTTCATATGTATAAATAATTAGTCGCTGTAGGCGCGTTCACCGTGTTGGGTAAGGTCGAGGCCGATGCTTTCGTCTTCGGCGTCCACCCGCAGTCCGATCACGGCATCCACGGCCTTGAATAAAATCACCGTGACAATTCCCGAGAAGCCGGCGGTGAACAGCACGGCGATGGCTTGGTTGATGAATTGGTGCCCGCTGCCGGCCAGTGAGATGGCGGCGCCGTTCACTTGAAACGTGGTGGCGATGGCCGGATTGACGTTCGCGCTGGCCAGAAGCCCCAACAGCAACAGACCGATCATGCTGCCGACACCGTGCACGCCAAAAACGTCCAAGGAATCGTCATAGGCAAAGTGAAATTTCAATTTGGTCACGGCAAAATAACAGACAAAGCCGCCGGCCAACCCGATGGCAAATGCGGCCGGCACCGAAACGAACCCGGCGGCCGGGGTGATGGTGGCGAGACCGGCGACCATGCCGGCGGCGGCGCCCAATACGCTGGGCTTGCCTTTGTGCGACCATTCGATCACCGCCCAGACCAGGGCCCCGGCGGCGGCAGAAAAATGCGTGGCGGCAAAAGCGCTGGTGGCGAGGGTCCCGGCCGTCAGCGCGCTACCCGCATTGAAACCAAACCAGCCGACCCAGAGCAAGCCGGTGCCGATCAGCGACAGCACCACGTTATGCGGCATCATCGGTTGATGTGGATAGCCTTGGCGCCGGCCCAGCATGATCGCGCAGACGAGGGCCGAGACGCCGGAACTGATGTGGACCACGGTGCCGCCGGCGAAATCCAGGGCCGGAATTTTGCCGCCGAGCATCCAATTGAAATAGCCGCCCTTGCCCCAGACCATATGGCACAACGGAAAATAAACCACGGTGACCCACAGCATGATGAACACGACGTAGCCTTTGAATTTGATGCGTTCCGCCACCGCGCCGCCGATGAGGGCAGGGGTGATGATGGCGAACATCATCTGGAACAGCATGAATGATTGCTGGGGTATGTTGCTGGCATAGTCCGGATTGGGCGCGCCGCCGACGCCGTTCAACATGAAATAGGTGAGGGGATTGCCGAAAAAGGCGTTGCCCGGGGCAAAGGCGAGGCTGTAGCCGAAAATCATCCACAACATCGAAACCAGCGCCATCAGGATCAAACTGTGCATCATCGTGCCGAGCACATTCTTGCTGCGCACGAGGCCGCCGTAGAAAAGAATCAAGCCTGGCGCGGTCATCATCAGCACCAGCGCGGTACTCATCAAAATCCAGGCGTTGTCGCCGGAATTGATCCCGGAATCCGGCGTCGCAGTTTTTTGGGCGAGCTGTTCCAAATGCGCGAGCCGCTGTTCGTACGAAGCGGAGGGAGCCATGGCCAGGGCCGGCGACGGGGTCGCTCCGTTTCCGAGCATGAATAAAACCCCGAAAATGATAAAAATATAGGCGGCAGAACGTCGGAAAAATTTCATGTGAGGCGATAAATGAACAAATCCGGTTGCGCGCGTCAATCACAGCCTTGGCCAGTGCGAAATTAATTATTTCGGAAAAAACATTTTTCGCTTGCGCCGCTTCTGCGTCGGTAATTTTTTGACAGGATGAACAGAATTTATCGAAGGGGACGGAAAAGCAGTTTGACGCGAATTACACTAATTTTCACGAATTAAGACACCTAGCCGGGAAAATTCTTTAGACAGAATAACAAAATTTACAGAATTAAAAATGAATCCGACATCATTCTGATCATTCTGTAATTCTGTCTAAAAATCCCAGCTTTATATATGGGTGACACTTCCGATTTTTAGCAAATGCAGGGTCAAGCCGGCGGCTTTAAAGGTTTCAACGGCTTTGGCGTGATCCATTTTGATCAACTCAAAGGTGTCAAAATGAACCCCGACAACTTTTTCGACACCGACTAACCGCGCCGCCTTGATGGCGTCATCCACGCCCATGGTCAAACCGTCGCCCACCGGCAAGACCGCAAAATCAATGGCCTTCCAATCAGAGACCAACTTCATGTCCAGGGTGAGTCCGGTATCGCCACTGTAATAAAAATTTCCGTCGGGCGTGGCGAACGCGAAGCCACTGGCCACGCCGCCATAGCTGCCATCGGGCAGGCTGCTGGAGTGCACGGCGGTAAAACATTTTACCGTGCCAAAATCAAAAGTGAATTGGCCGCCGGGATTGATGGGGTGCGTGTTCTTAAGCCCGTTTTTGTTGAACCAGTTGTACAGTTCCCAACCTCCAAAAACTTTCGCACCGGTCCGCGTGGCAATGCGTACCACATCCGCCATGTGGTCGAAATGCGCGTGAGAAACAAAAATGTAATCAGCCGGGATCTGATCCACATCAATGGCGGCCGCCAGCGGGTTGGGGGTGATGAAGGGGTCAAACAGAATGGTTTTGCCCCCGGCGATCACCGAGAAACAGGAATGTCCGTAGTAGTTCAGTTGCATGGTGAATTTTATGTTCGCGTTGAAATTTAGTCGTAAGCCAGCACGAACGGCATCGTGCTGGCTTACGCTGGTTCCGTCAATTTATGATTTGATGAATTCGAGCAAATCGTTGTTGATCAAATCCGCGTGGGTCGTCGGCATGCCGTGCGGCAATCCGGGATAGGTTTTCAATTTGCCGTTCTTCAGCAGCTTGACGGATTTTGCGCCGGTCGCCGGAAACGGACAGATCTGATCGTCTTCGCCGTGCATCACTAAAACCGGAATCTCGATGGCCGCCAGATCGTCGAAGAACTCAGTTTCGGAAAGTACCCGGATGCATTCGTATTGGGCGATGATGGCGCCCATCATGCCTTGCCGCCACCAGTTCTGACGAATTCCTTCCGAGATTTTCGCGCCCGGACGATTGAAGCCGTAGAACGGCATCGTAACGTCCTGGTAAAATTGCGAACGATGGTTGGCTGTGCCGTCGCGGATGGCATCAACCACTTCTTTCGGGACGCCATCCGGATTTTTGGCGGACTTCATGAACAACGGCGGAATCGCGCTGATAAGCACCGCCTTGACCACGCGACCCTGGCCGTACTTGGCCACGTAGCGCGTCACTTCGCCACCGCCGGTTGAATGGCCGATATGAATTGCGTTTTTAAGGTCAAGCGTCTTGACGACTTCCGCGACGTCCGCCGCGTACGTGTCCATGTCGTGCCCCTTGTCAGTCTGCGTGGAACGGCCATGTCCGCGGCGATCATGGGCGATGACGCGGTAACCGCGGGCCAGAAAGAACATCATCTGGGCATCCCAATCGTCGGCGGACAATGGCCAACCGTGATGAAAAAAGAGGGGCTGGCCCTTGCCCCAATCTTTAAAGTAGATCTGCGTACCGTCTTTGGTGGTGATCGTATTCATAATGTATCTGCCTTTCGCTTCTTGGTGGATTTATTTGTTGGATTGATTTTGATTTCCTGCTCGTCAGTAGAGTAAGCGAAATTCTGAGGATGAAAGGACAAATGAATTTGGATTATTTGTGAATCACCATGACCTTGGCGTAAATTACGACGGGTGGAATGGGTTGCGCCGCGACCCATTATGACTGCGCAGCAGGCCCCTGGCGGCGTGGCTGGTTACTGGACGCTCTCTCAAGAAGGTGATCAATTCAGAAGTAATATTCAACATTGAACATTCAGCCCCGAACTTCGAAGGCAGTGTGACCACACGTCCTTGGACATTGAATGTTAAATGTTGAGCGTTGAATGTTTTTCTAAAGTGAAGGGAAGGCCGGGATGAGGGGGCTTCAATTTACGATTTATGATTGCGGATTTTCGATTTACGTTTGTCTTTAGGCTTTGCTTCGCGTAATTCGCATCAAATTTTTTGTTGGTAGGTGACGACGTAAGGAGTCTCCAATAAATATGAGTTGAAGGTTGCAAATTAAGAGTTGAGAGGTCCGATTTTGCAATCGTAAATCGCCAGTCGCAAATCGTAAATTCTCTAAATTAGAAACTCCTCACGTCGTCACCTGCAAATCAAAACCCTCTCCCACAAGGGAGCGGGGGAACTGGTTTCCGAATGCTTCTTTTACGGCAACGCCTCAGTTCTGGCTCCACTTATAATCATAGCTGGCAGGTGGATCGTAATTGAAAGTTCTCGTTTCAAGGTCGGCTTCCCAATAAATCTTGATGTAATTGACATGGCCATCCGCAAAACCAATCATGTTTTTGGCATTGTTAACGCCCCAGGCGCCGGCGGGCAATTTTAGCGGATCGTGCCATGACCAGGGCCACGAAGCGGATTGTTCCGTGACGACATCGGTTCTGACGGGATCAATGATTGAACCGAGTTTCAAGCCGGCAATGCCGGGCCGGGGACCGTCAGCGGTATTTGCGCCGTTGAAGATATAACTGGAATAAACCGGTTCATAATAATCAAACGAACTTTCGGCGTGATATTCTGGAACATCGCCCGGCGTGTAGCAGAACGTGTCGGCCGGGCAGTCGAAAATCTTGTCCAGCGGCGAGGAAGCGCCTTTTAAGCCGACATACCCTTTAACAAAATCCTTGTAGAAAAAGAAAGAATCGTTGGTGCCATCATCACTGGTCGAATTGGTTACGCCCGGCACAGTATCGTTATTATCAGCGGCGTACAGGATCACGCCCAAATCAATTTGTTTTAGATTGTTTAGACAAGCCGTTCGCACGGCCTTGGCCTTCGCGTTACTCAAGACCGGCAAAAGCATGGCGGCAAGAATGGCGATGATGGCAATAACCACCAACAGTTCAATCAGAGTAAAGCCAGGGTCATTTTGAGGATTTGACTTCACAATGCATTAAAAGGCGGAGCCATGCGTAAGGTCTCGATGGGCAAGAACTAAGCCACGCCGGAATAGTGATGTCAATTGCGAATGCGAAACTGCGAGCTTCCGTTTCACATTCTCCGGAATCGCAGCGACAAGAGCTACTCTCTAAAGAAGGATTCGAATCAGAACTAACATTCAACATTGAACATTCAACGCCGAACTTCGAAGGCAAT
>DASYEY010000045.1:0-9701 GCA_036498725.1 Verrucomicrobiia bacterium
CAATCGTAAATCGCCATTTGTAGATCGCAAATCCTCCGTGGTTCTGCGGCAAGAAATTAGAGACTCACGTCGTCACCTATAGGTTAAGTAAAGACGAGGACGACGATGAGCATGAGGGCGAGGACGAAGTGGTCTAATGGCTCAATGCTGCGTTCCGGCCGCGGGGCAGGCGGTCGAGGTGGAAGATCAAAAAGCCATGCAGCCATTGGTGCAATTCGCGGTCTTGTTCGTTCGTCAATTTCAATCGCACGGCGTTCTTCCAGTCATTTGCCAACAAGCTGGTGACAATTTTCTTTGCTCCCGGCGTCAGTTGGGTTTCCGTCGGGTCAGGTTCCAGTCCCATCGTCTGCAAGAGTTTCAGTTCAAACGTATAGACAAGTTGCGGCTGGGGCTTATGGTCGCACAACGTCCTTAGGAATTGCTGTGCCAGCTCAAAGATTTCCGGCAACGGCGTTTCCGTTTCGGTGGTCTGCTCGATGCACGCCGTGGCGTAGGCCGCTTGTTGCAGCTTCAAGATGTCCTGGCGGATCGCCCCGTGCGTTTCCCGTAGATTGACTTCGCGTAAATTATGGAGATCGGAACTGCGACTGCGGCTGAAGGAGAAATCGGCAACGTAAAACAGGTCCAGCTTGCCGGCGAATGGGGATTTGGGGCGGCGCCCGCCTTTGGCCACGGTCGCGACGCGTCCCAATTCTGGTGTCAGCCAGTGGACGATCAGGCTGGTCTCCGTCAGCAGACGGGTCCGCAAGATCAATCCCGAGGTTGACTCGATCGTGCTCAAGAAATTGCACCCAGGCTGATGATGTATTTAAAGCCGTCCGCCACGCTCATATCGAGCTTGGTGACCTGGCTTGTCGGTACGATGACGAGAAATCCCGAGGTTGGGATGGGCGTGGTGGGAATGAAAACGCAGGCGGTTTTCTGGTTCAATTTTTGTGAAACCTCGTCGTCCTGTTCGCTCGTGATGAAGCCGACGGAATAGATGCCTGGACGCGGATATTCGATCAGCACCACGGTCTTGAACGAATGTTTATTGCCGGCGAAGGCGGAGTCCACTTGTTTGATCGTTCCGTAAATCTTGTTCAAGATCGGCACGCGCAACATCAGGTTGTCGGCCATAGTAATCAGCCGTTTGCCGATGTAATAGCGCGCCAGCACGCCGATGATCGTTACCAGCAGGACTGCCACGAGGAACGCGAGCAGACTCCAGAACCAATGCACGTCGCCGAGCCCGCCATTTTTATGCAGGAGGTTTTCCGGCACGAAAAACAGCAGCAGGTCGGTGAAGCGGGAGACGGTGCCGAAAAACCATTTAACCACCGCCAAAGTGATTGCTCCGGGCAGGATGATGAGAAGCCCGGTAAAAAAACTATTCCGCCAACGCGCGATGAACGATTTACTCACGCGCGAAGTTTAGCGGTACGGGACAGTTGCGCGAATGAAAATTTTCCGGCCAGCCGGCGGACAAGGCGGTTTTCTTCACGTTTCATTTCCCGGCGCAGGGCTGGCTTTAGATCGTCATAGCCCAGGAGATGCAGAACGCCATGGACGGTGTAGCGCACGACTTCCGATTGCCAGTCCGTGTCAAATTCTTGTGCCTGCAAAATGGCGTCGTCCACGCAGATGAACAGTTCACCGTGAAGCTCTTTGCGTCGGCTGTTTCCCATTGTTGGTTCAGCATGATCGAACGTGATGACATCGGTTGAGCCTTCGTGCTGGAGAAATTGCCAGTTCACCCGGGCCATTTCCCGGGCGCCGACTAATTTGATGCCGAGATCGGCGGTCTCAATCTTCAACTCGGCAAATAATTCGACCACGACCGACTGCAACCAATGGCGGTTGATTTTTTGGGTCCGTTGCGCGTTGGTGATCTGGACGTCAATGGCTTGGGAGTCTGCCATCCGGTTCATCCTCATCGTCGTCCTCATCCTCGAATTTCCCTTAGCCGACGAGGACGACAATGAGGATGAGGGCGAGGAGGATTTGGCACCTGGTTTCATTTCGCCTTTAATGACCCGCGATGATCTTCGTAAGCGGCGATGATCCGTTGCACGAGCGGGTGGCGCACGACGTCGCGCTTGGAAAATTCGATGATGGCGATGCCTTCCGTGTGCTTGAGCGCGCGATGCGCTTCGGCCAGTCCGGACTGTTTATGCGACGGCAGGTCAACCTGGGTTTCGTCGCCGGTGATGACAGCCTTGGAACCATGACCGAGCCGGGTGAGAAACATCAACATCTGTTCCGTCGTGGAATTTTGCGCTTCATCCAAAATGATGAACGCGTTGTTCAACGTGCGACCGCGCATGTAAGCCAGCGGCGCAATCTCGATGACATTGCGCTCCATCAATTTCTGGATCTCGTCCGTGGGCATCATGTCCTGCAACGCATCGTGCAAGGGGCGCAGGTACGGCGTGATCTTTTCGTAAAGGTCGCCCGGCAAAAACCCCAAGGCCTCGCCCGCCTCCACCGCCGGCCGGGTCAAGATGATCCGGGACGTGGTGCCTTCACGCAAAGCCGATAGGGCGGTGGCCACGGCCAAATAAGTTTTGCCCGTGCCGGCTGGTCCGATGCCGAAAGTAATGTCGTGCTTGCGGATGGCATCGAGGTAATTTTTTTGGCCGACGGTTTTCGCGACGACACCGGGCTTGCGCTCGTGGGTTTGGACCCGGTCGCTGACCATGTGCTTGAGCGTGGCGCCGCCTTCGCTTTTCACAACATTCAAGGCATGGCTAAATTCGCGGTTTTTCACCGGCGAACCGGCTTGCAACAAGTTTTGCAGGGACGCGAACAATTGTTTGGCGCGTTCCACGCCATCCGCCGGGCCTTCCAGCTTGATCCAACCCTCACGCGCGGTTGCCTTGACGCCCAGCTCGGTTTCGAGCGCGGCGAGGTTGCGCGGTTCATGGTTGAACAGTTGCTGCGCAAAGCGCGCATTTTCAAAATGAAGAGTTTCAGTAGCCACAATTAAAATTATTTTTTACTGGGATGGTGTAAATTTAAGGCGAATTTGGAAAATTCTGCATGAAGCGGGTTGTTTAACAATGCATCGAGCAGAACTGAACTGTCAACGACTGCGGGCATCACGGATCTGATGTAAATAACCCTCAGTGCTTTTCCCAGCGAGTAAATGCCCCCGTCCACGCCACTTAGCAAAGGCATCTTGGTCGGATTGATACGCTTCGCGCTGACGTTTGAGTTGTTTTAAGAAATTAAGGACTTCGCGCAACACCGGCTCGGGTTGGTGCTTAATCTCTTCCATCAAGATTTCCTGCGCGCTCACAATCGCAAGCTAAACAATAATTTCCGAACCGTCAATTGCTCTGGGTAGAGGGAATATCTTAATTTGATGGGAGGTTTCTCAAGCTCTCGTCCAATCTTTTAAGGCGGTTACATAATTTACCCAGTTCGCTAATAGCCTTAGTCTTTTCTCCTTCTTTCAAAAGGCGATTAACATCTTCTGCCATGAATCTTAACTCCATAACTTCAGACGCAATGTCTGAATCTGGCATTTCATCCTTCATTTTATTCGATGGTGTCTTAATTTGATTTTATTTCTCATTTTCCCTATTCCTATTTAAGATAAGGCCAATAGCAAAAAGTGTGAAGCCTCCTACTACTTCGGCAGCATAATAATTTGCATCAAAACTACCAGCTTCTAGAGCCAGTGATACAAAAAGCCAAAAGCCAAGCCAAAGCAGAGTGTTCTTTGTTTTTTTTATTCACTTTGCTTATCTCTTTTTTAAATTCTCGAAATGAGCCGACTCACGTCGGCTGCTACACCGGCTCTGATAAGTTTGGCCACGGCTGAAAGGGCTCTATTTTGCGAGTTCCGCCCGGAGTTTCGCCGCGACTTCTTTCAATGCTTCCGGTACGACGGTTGCGTTGGCGATGACCGGCATAAAATTGGTGTCCCCGCTCCAGCGCGGCACCACATGGATATGTAGATGGTCGGCGATACCGGCCCCGGCGGCCTTGCCTTGGTTGATGCCGATGTTGAAGCCTTCAGCCTTCATCACGTTTTTTAACGCATTGATGCAACGGCGCGTGAGTTTCCACAGGTCGGCCAGTTCTTCATCCGTGAGGTCGCACAAGTCAGAGACTTCCTTGTACGGCACGGTCATCAGATGGCCGCCGACATAAGGATAACGGTTGAGCAATGCAAAACAGGTGCGGTCACGCACGATGACCAGGTTCGCCTCGTCGTCGGTGGATTGCGCAATGTGGGCGAACAAGCCGGTCTTCGACTCCGTCTTCTGAGAACGGATATATTCGATGCGCCAGGGCGCGTGCAATGTGTCCATGGGTAAAAGTTAAAATGCGGGCTGAATAAGGAAAGCAGGAAAACAGGAAATTTTTTGACAGAATTTACAAAATTAACCGAATTGAAATAAATTCAACATAATCTGATAAAGCAGTCGAAAATTTCAAGAAATCAAGAGGGAAAAACCGCAAACTGCTAGATGGGTTTTTAATCATGGATCAAAATAAATTCTGCATAATTTTGTAAATTCTGTCTAAAATTTTTTCCCGGCTTCCACTACGCCTCACGATTTGCCTCGCCACCAATATTTGGCAAATGAAAACAGGCCGGAAAATTTATAGGTTGAATCCACATATTTTTCGATGACGTAAAAGGCGAAATAATAAACCCGGCAGAAACTCCAGATCGTCAAGCCAAGCATGATCGCCGTTGACCATTTGGGGTTATCGAGGAAAACCAGCAGGGCGGTCGTGATGCCGATCAACAAGAACAAAACCGCTTTTAATTTGATCCAGAACGGATTCGACAGGTCTTTCATAAATTGAATAGGTTGCGGCCGGGGTTAGGGCAGGCTCAAGATCGCCGCCGCGGCGCGTCCGGCGGCGCCGGGTTCGCCCAATGAGGCAATGATCTGAGCGAGTTGCGCTTTGATTTTTTCGCGACGGGGTTGGTCCGATAATAATTCCAACAGCGCCCGGGAAAGATTTCCCGGGGTGGCGGCGTCCTGGATAAATTCAGGATAAACCGTCTCCCCCGCGAGCAGGTTGGGCATTGTCAACGATTTCACCGTAATAAGGCGCTTGCCGATCTGATACGTGAGCCAGGATATTCGGTAGAGCGTCACGGTGGGCACGCCGAAGAAGGCGCATTCCATGGTAACGGTACCGGTCGAAGCGATGGCGGCATCCGATTCGGCGAGGGCACGGGGCAGGTCGCCAATCTGAATTTCCAACTCTGCACCAAGTGACTTTGCCAGTTGCACCAGCGATTCATTTGGCAAAACCATTTTCGCGCGGATCGCCGGTGATTCTTCCCGGACCAATTTCAACGCCGCCAGCATCGGGGGCAGATGCCGTTGCAATTCGCTCCGACGGCTGCCCGGCAAAAACAAGATCTGTGGCGAGGAATTTTCCGGCTTTGAATCAATGGTTTTTAGACTCCGATCCAGCATCGGATGGCCGACAAATTCCACTCGCAATTGCGGTACGCGCGCCGCATACCATGCTTTCTCGAACGGAAAGATGCTCAACAAAAGATCATAATCGCGCGCCAATTTATCTGCCCGACCCGGGCGGGAGGCCCAGACTTGCGGCGAAACGAACTGGACGATTTTTGGATTCCAACCGGACGCGGGATGCTCGCGGACATATTTTTTAACCGCCTGTCCGAAGCGCAGGTTGAAGCCACCGTAATCTACGCCGATGACGACATCCGGCTGCCGTTCGATCGCCAACGTGAGCAGTTGCTTAAAAAGACGTCGAAACTTGAAGATGTTCTTCAGCACATCGGTGAAGCCGACGACAGCATGCTGGGTCATGTCGAAGGCCAGTTCGACCCCGACGGCGGACATTTTAGTGCCACCCGCGCCGAAAAAGGTAGTCGCAGTGGAAGATTGCGCCCGCAATGCGGACACCAATTCCGCGGCGAGCAAATCCCCGCTCGCCTCACCGGCGATGATCATGAAAGTTTTCGGTTTCAAGCTTTTGATTCAGTTTTTTGCCACAGAGTCACAGAGCACACAGAGAGGGGGAAAAGATTGCCCCCCTTAATCAGTGGGCGCTTTTGGCCGTTGAAAACTCATGGTTCATTAATCGTAGAATTCGGGAGGAGAGGATGCAAACTTTCAGTTGTGGTTGCTTTTTTAATTAGAGACTCCTTACGTCGTCACCTACGTGTATTGAAGCAGTCTGCATTTTGACAAATCATGCTGACATCGAACATAATGGCGAGGTGAGTTCCAGCTTCTTTTTTTCGGCTGCCGTCAGGGTGGTGGCGTTGTTTTTTGTATCCGTCTCATTCTGCCATTGCGTAATGGCGGAAGATCGCGTGGCAGTGGCAGCGGCGGCCAGTTATCAAGTTTCCGTGACGGGCCACGATTTATCCGTTTATGGAGCTAGAACGTTGGACGCGCCGTTTAATGACGGACGATGGAATTATGGCGGAGATTATGCATTCGCCAATTTTGACATGGCGGTGCCGGTGACGGTACGTATCACGTCATCTCAATCTTTATTGCATGTCGTCGTTCGCCCTGAATTTCCTGAGATCAAGGTTCACGTAGAATCGGAACATGTGATGACCATCACGTTTGCCGCTCCGCGCAAAATCAGCATTGAACCTGATGGCAAACATCAACCGCTGTTGTTATTTGGTAATCCACCGGATGCCGTCGTCTCGCCGGGCCCGGGCGTCGTTTATTTTGGTCCCGGATTTCATGATGTCGGACAGATTCGTCTGACCAATAACCAGACGCTTTATCTGGCGGCGGACGCGGTGGTCAAAGGCGGCATTGTTGCTGACGGACAAAATATTCGCATCGTCGGGCGCGGTATTTTGGATAGCTCAGAGTATGCGTGGGGGCAGGGGCCAAGTTCCGGCGTCATTGCCTTGTGTGGCACGAATCTCGAAATCAATGGCATCACTATTCGCGGCGCTTCGCGTTGGACGGTGGTTCCCCGCAATAGCCGGCAGGTGGTCATCCGCAATCTCAAGATTTGCGGTTCGCGTGTGCAGAATGACGACGGCATTGACGTATGCAATTCACAAGATGTGCTGGTGACGGATTGCTTCATCCGTTCCGACGACGATTGCGTGGCGTTGAAAGGACTGGAACTCACGCCCGATGCCAACGTGGAACACGTCGTGGTCACTAACTGCACGCTCTGGTGCGATCGGGCGCGCATTTTTCTATTGGGCCATGAGAGCCGGGCGCCGTTCATGCGGGATATTCGATTGCAAAATCTTGATATCATTCATTTTACCATGACGCCGTTCCTGTTTCAGCCCGGTGAGGAAATGCGGTTGGAAGATGTCCGCGTGGATGACGTTCGCCTGCATGGTGAAGGTCAGCATGAAGTCATTCGCGTAGAACCGGTCATCAATCAATACATGCGCAAACAAGTTCCTGGCCACGTGGATGATATCCAGTTCAGCAATCTCCGGCTCACGGGAGCCGAAGGCGAATATGCCATCTACCTTCACGGGCATGATAATCAGCACCTGACGCAGAATGTGCGATTTGAAAATATTAATTTTCTCGGGCAAGCCGTCACGAATGGCTCCCGCTTCGTGAAGATTTTTGGCTTCACGGAAAACATCTCGTTGCCGTCTGCGGGTAAATGACGGGATTTTGCCACAGAGGCACAGAGCACACAGAGAAAGCAATTTAGCCACGGATGAAACACGGAAAGTGTTCTATAAACGACGGAGGTACGAGCCCAAAGCCTTTCCTCCCCTCTCTGTGCCCTCTGTGGCTCTGTGGCAAAAATTAAATCCGACCTGAATTTGTCCTACGCCTTCTGTCCCTGAATTTGACGGGTGATTTCAAAGGCCAGGTCGAGCGCTTGTTTCGCGGCTTCGCCGCTGACTTTGGGTGTCTGTTTTTCGCGGACGCATTCGACGAAATGTTGCAGTTCCAGCTTGAGCGGTTCGTCTTTGTTGATGGGCACGGGTTCGCGCACGATCTTTTTACCGGCAAATTCGCTGACGATGGCGGTGTCCTTGCCGATGCCAAGCTTGGCAGCCATGATTTTTTTGATGAACGGCGTTTCCTGTTCGCCATCGCGGGCGACGCGATAGAGAAACCCTTCTTGTACCCGGTAATCGAGCGAGATATAGCAGGGATTCGTTGGACCGCTGAACACGCGAATCTTGCGCATCCGTTCCGGGCTGATACGGCTGGCGGTGAGGTTGGCGACGCACCCATTGGCAAAGCGCAGGCGCACGTTGGCGATGTCCTCGCTTTTGCTGAGCACGGGAATGCCCACGCCATCTACGCTGATGACGGGCGATTTGACGAAGGCGAGCACAATGTCGAGGTCGTGGATCATCAGGTCCAGCACCACGCCGATGTCCATGGAACGGGCCGGGTAGGGGGACAGGCGATGACACTCGATGAACTTCGGTTCGGTGGCGGCCGCTTCCAAAAATTTATAAACAGGGTTGAACCGCTCCACATGGCCAACCTGCAGGACGAGATTTTTTGCCTGCGCGAGTTCGCATAGTTTCGCCGCCTGCTCCGAATTATCAGTCATCGGCTTTTCGACCAACACGTGCTTGCCCTGCGCAAGCAAGGTTTGAGCGATTTCAAAATGGGTGGTGGTGGGCGTGACGATGTTCAACGCATCACTGGCGGCGGCGGCTTCCGCGATGGAATTGAAGACGCGCAAACCGTGTTTTTCGGCGACGCGTTTGACGGTATCGGTATGCGCGTCGTAAATGCCGGTCAGTTCAACCTCGCCGGCGTTGTGGAGTTCAGAATAAATGCGCGCATGATGTTGACCGAGCGAACCGGTGCCGAGCACGGCGACTTTGACTTTTGCCATGGGCGCAGTCTGCCAGTGAAATCGTGGCCGGAAAATAAAAATTGTCGAGGGGCGAAGGGAAACTGACGTTAATTAAACCACCAAGGCCCGAAGACACCAAGTGGAAAAAAATTTTAACCACGGATGGACACAGATGAACACGGATAAAACCAATTTTGCATCTGTCTGATTTTTTGGCCACGGATGAAATACGGATTGAACACGGAAAATCATGGTTATACCGAGAGGGTGAAGAAGAATAGACGCGAATTGCGCTGATTTCCGCGAATTATAGCATCCGGCATAAAGCAAAAGTTAAGGGCTTGGCAGTTTAATTCATAAAATCTGTGTTTCATCTGTGTCCATCTGTGGCTAAAAATCTGCATGCTGGATGGTTAAGGCGAGAGCGAGGACGACGATGAGGAAGATGGGGCGGAAAAGAAGTTTGAGACTCAGGGACTCGTTTCTTACACTGGCCGCGTGCCAATTGTAAGCTACATCCTGGTTGCGCTCGGAGCCTATCTGCTTGGCTCCATTCCATTTGGTTATCTGGTGGCAAAGGCGAAGGGCGTGGATATCCGTAAATCCGGCAGCGGCAACATCGGAGCGACGAATGCCATGCGCGTGCTGGGGAAACCGGCGGGGATTTTCGTGTTGTTAATGGATGCGCTGAAAGGCTATGCCGCAGTGGTTTGGCTGACGCCAGCGATCTATAACTGGATGGCGGCTTTTTACAACTGGGCGGGGCTTCCGCTTCATCAACCCGATGACGTGGGACTTCACGCTATTTTCGGTCTGCCTCTTCGTTGGGCCGCCGCATCCGTTTCAGTCCATACGCAATTCATGGTTCTGGCGGGTGTCTGTGCTGTGCTGGGCCATAATTATACTTGCTGGCTAAAATTCAAAGGCGGCAAGGG
>DASYEY010000046.1:0-30550 GCA_036498725.1 Verrucomicrobiia bacterium
ATGGACCGTGATGCCCAGGTGATCGGCGATTTCCTTGTAACTGTAACCTTGCGCCAGTTCGTTAAGAAAATTCTTCTGGCCGGGCGTCAATTGTTCCAGTTCCACATTCGAACTTCTGGCTGCGGGTTGCCGGGCGGAAAAAAACTGGGTCACGCGCCGGGCAATTTCCGGCGTCATCGGCGAACCACCGGCCTGCAATTCTCCAATCGCCTGTAACAGCCGCGTGGAAGAAGTCCGTTTGAGCAGATAACCACCGGCGCCGGCCTTGAGTGATTCAAACAACCGGTCACTGTCTTCGTACACCGTGAGCATCAGAAAATTTACCTCCGGCAATATCGGCTTAAGCTGGCGGACACATTCCACGCCGTCCATGCCGGGCAATTCGATGTCCATGATGACAACGTCGGGCTTGAGGCGGGGGATTTCCTCCACGGCCGTCCGGCCATTCTCAAAGACACCAACCATTTTCAAGTTGGCCGACTCATCAACCAACTCCGTCAAATTATTCCGGATGTCGCGATTATCATCCACGATGGCAATTTTGATGAATGAACTCATGGGTGGCTTGATTTAGGTTTATGCCGTGGCACGGGCACTGTCAACGTCACAGTCGTACCCTGACCGGATTGACTCTCGATGGCCAATTGTCCCCCCAGATTCTTTAAACGCTGGCGCATATTCCCCAGCCCATCATGCTCCGGGCCGGCGGGTGACGCCGGGTCAAACCCGACGCCGTTATCTCGCACGGTGATTTCAATCTGCGAATCCGCGACGCGGGCGGCGAGCTGCAATTCACTTGCGCGGGCGTATTTCTGCACATTGGTCAAGGCTTCCCGCACCGTCAGGAAAAGATTATGCCGCACATCCGGCGGCAAGGGTAGTTCCGGTAAATCGTCCGGTATCTGAAACCGGCATTGTAATTCCTGATCCTCAAATTGTTCGCGGGTGAACTGGGTCAGATAAGATAAAAGACTGCGCAGGGAGTCATTGCGTGGATTGACGGCCCAAACGATCTCATCCAGCGAACGCACGGTGTTAACGGAGGAAACGGAAATTTTCCGGACACGTTTTTCCAGTTTTCCGAGGCGGTCGGCGCCCTGGGTGGTCAATTGCTCCAAATCGCTCAACATGGCAATGGAAGTCAGGCTGGAACCAAGCTCATCATGCAAGTCGCGGGCGATCCGGGCACGTTCCTGCTCCATGGCCCGTTCCTGCTCCAGCCGGCGCAAACGCGCGCGATAGCGGCGACGCTCAATCTTGCGCACACTTAACGCCACCAACACCAGTAAAAGCAAGCCGCCCAGGACGTGGAACCAGTTTGACTGCCAGAGGTGCGGCAGCACCTCCAAACTCAAACCCGCACCGGTTACATTCAAAGGCCCGTTACCACTGCTTGCAGTGACATGAAAACGATAGGTGCCCGGCGGCAAAATATTATAACGCACGAAACGTTCATCGCCTGCTTCAACCACCGCCGGATCTGAGCCCGCCAGCTGGTATTTGAATTGCACCCGTTCCGGCGCGGCATAATTCAGGCCGGTATAATGAAAATCAAAAACGTGATTGCCCGGTGGCGCGATATAAACTGGCAGCCCATCCTGGTTGGTCCGGCCCGAGGCGGCGAGCGGCAGCCCGTCCATCAACACCGCTTCCAGTAAAACGGTTGGCGTGGTGAAGTGGGAGAATTGTCGGCGGGGATCAATGACGACAATCCCTTTGGTCGTGGCAAAGCATAATTTTCCGTCGGCCGTCTTCAATGCCGCGCCAAAGCTGCCGACACATTCCTTCGTTGGCATCCCATCAATGGTATCCAGCAGCAGCGGATGCAACGCGGTCGCCTGGCCGCCGGCCACATCGTTGATGACACGTTTGCTGATGCGGCAAATGCCTTGATTGCCGCCCAGCCATAAACTGCCGTCATCGTCACTCAAGATTTGCAGCACGGTGTCATTGCTCAAGCCTTGTTTCGTTGTGAAAGTGGAAAATTTTCCGTGGCTAAGTCGGGTCAAGCCACCGCCCTCGGAGCCAATCCATAGCGTTCCATCTGGATCCAGCGACAAAGCACGGATCAAATCACTGCCCAAACCATCTTTGATGGTGAAAGCACTGATTCGCCCGTTCTCAAGCCGTAACAAACCATCCCCAAGTGAGCCGATCCAAAGCACACCGTCCGGCTGCTGTACCAGTGCGGTGATCGGCTTGCCGGACAATCCCGCGACCGGGGTCGTCGTCGTTTTCTTCACCAACCGCAATTGGCCGTTATAAGTGCCGACCCACAGGCCGCCGCCTTTCGCTTCGCAGAAGCACCAGATACGGTCACCCTGTAGCCAGCCTCCGTTGCGTTGCGAGATGATCCGGCCACCCTGAGTTTGATACAGATGCGGCCCGGCTCCCCACCATAGAGTGCCATCTTGGGCACCAAGCAGGGCTTCCACCAACCAGGTGCTGATGTCCGCATAAGCCCCATTCGCCGTCTGTTGAAGCCGGTCAATCCGTTCAAATTCGGTGCCATGCCAGCGAAAGGCTCCCTGGCCAAAAGTACCCACCCACAGATCGCCATTTGTCGTCTGGGCCAGGGAACGCAAGACGCATTCGGAAGTGCCGTTCATGACGTGATAAACGGACATTTTTTTGGGGCTTAACCGGCTCAGGCCGCCGGATTGGGTGCCAATCCACAGCAATTGATCATTGTCCTTGTCCGTGAACAACGACAATACGGCATCATCCGGCAATCCTTCCGCTTTCCGCACCACGTTGAACTTTCCATTTTGAAAATAAAATAAACCTTCGTCAAGGGAACCGGCCCAGATGACGCCATCCGGCGTTTGCATCAATCGGTTGAGGATGACCTCAGGAAAACCTTCCTCCGTGCCGTAGCGCGTGAACTGGCCATTTTCAAAACACAGCAACGTTTTTTCGCGCGTGCCCGCCCAAACCCGGCCTTGCTTATCCACCAATAAACAGCGCGGATTGTTCGTGATGCTGCCCTCGTTAGCGGGATTCACAACCTCGCCGTCGGCCACCGAAAATTCGCCGGCCCGCCAGCGCAACAAGCCGGCATGCAACGTCGCCACCCAAATGTCACCCCGCCGGTCTTTCGCCAGGTCAAAAATAAATGGCCGTTCGATTTGTTCCTTGCCCAACTTTATGCCCGGTGTTTCCAGCCGGCCATCATGCCAATAGCTCAGGCCGGTGTGGGTGCCAATCCAAATATCGCCATTCGTATTTTCCAGCAGTGAACTGATGGAATCGCCCGCCAACCCGTCCTTGAGCGTGAACATCTGAATTTTACCCGCCGTCATCTTGCCCAAGCCGCCGCCGGCGGTGCCAATCCACAGCGTCCCCATCCGGTCTTCCAATAGCGCGGAAACTTGAAGGTTCTTCAACCCATCCGCCAAGCCAAACACCCGACAATTGACACCGTCGAAACGCGCCAACCCGGCGTCCGTGCCCAGCCATAGATAGCCATCATGCGTCTGCGTGATGGCGGAAACCGTGCTGCTAGGCAAACCCTGGGCAACTTCCCACGAACGGATAAAAAACGGTGAAGTGGATACATTGGTCCCGGTCACTGGCGGCAATTGCGCGGTGACAATTCCCCTCGCACCCAGCAAGTAGAGAAGTGCCAGCGACAATGGACGCATTATCGAATACAGTGACATTGGACAACTGATTTCCCGGCCGCAAAATTCTGATTCATTCCCGGAAATTTGGCAAAGCGAGAATCTTAAAAAAGATTCACCGCGACATTTCCAACCCAAACTTCAGTTCAAACTTGGACCCCCAAGTATCGGCCAAGAACCCGCTGCCGGACAGTGCATCTTCATGCCCTATACACCGGCCATAAAACCCACAATATTATGCCCAATCGCGGCCATGATGAGTTGATTGCCCGATGTCAACCGGCCACCTTGGGCAAATGAACACCCCTTGAGAAAGACCGGCCAGCTTGTGAAATTTATTTTTTTAATGAGTATGCGGCGTATGAAGCATCTTGTGGGAACCGGTAATTTATGGAAGTCATGCTGGTGTGCCGCCGGTTTTTTCCTGGCAAATACGTTTGCCACAGCGGCGGCCCCGCTCAATTTGATTCCGCTGCCGGCCAGCGTTTCGACGTTGCCCGGACATTTCTGGCTCAGCCAGAAAACCACGGTGGCGGCCGACACACTTTTCACCAATGAAGCGGCATTACTTACTAAAGCATTGCATCTGGCAAGCAGCACCAATGCGGACGGCGATGGCATCCGGCTGACGGCCGAGGGCGCGGGGAAACTGGGTGATGAAGCCTATCAACTGGAAGTGGGAACCCATGGCGTGATCATCCGCGCCCGCACTGCCGCCGGAGTGTTTTACGGCAGCCAGACCTTGGAACAGTTGGTTACGTCCAACTCGCTGGAAATTCCCTGCGTGCAGATTGAGGATGCCCCGCGTTATGCCTGGCGGGGATTCATGCTAGATGTCAGCCGCCATTTTTTTGACGAAAATACCGTGCGGCAGGTTATTGATCAGATGGCCGCTTATAAATTAAACCGCCTGCATCTGCATTTGACCGATGATGAAGCCTGGCGGCTGGAGATCGAGAATTATCCCGAATTGACCCGGATCGGCGCCCGTGGAAATGCCACGGATAGCGCAGCACCGGCGCAATTTTTTACGCGTGGCCAGATGCAGTCCCTCATCGCCTACGCGGCGCAACGACACATAGTGATCGTGCCGGAAATTGACATGCCCGGTCATGCCAGCGCCGCCACCCGTTCCTTCCCGCAACTGGATGGCGGCGCCAAAACCTTCAATCCCGCCCGTCCAGAAACCTATGATTTTCTTCAAAATGTACTGCTCGCGACGATGAAAACTTTCCCCTCGCCCTGGATCCATATCGGCGGTGATGAAGTGAACCGCGCCAGTTGGGAGAAGAATCCCGAGGTGAGGGAGAAAATGCGAACCACCGGTTTGGCAAGCACCGCGGATTTGGAAAAATATTTTATGAACCGCATGGGCAAATTCGTTTTGGATCATGGCCATACCCCCATCGGCTGGGATGAAATTGTTGCCGGCAATCCGGCCCCCGGCACCATTATATTTTGGTGGCGGCATAACCGCCCGGATTCTCTGGCCCAAGCGCTGGCGGGTGGTTATTCGGTGGTACTCACCCCGCGCACGCCCTGCTATTTTGATTATCCGCAGAACAAAGCATATCCCAATGCTGCCTGGAAACTGATCAACACCCCGGAAACCGTTTATGCCGGCCCGGTCATCCCCGAGACAATCAATGCCGCTCAGCGCCGGCAAATCCTGGGTGTGGAAGGCTGCCTGTGGACCGAGCGCGTTGATACCGTGCCCTACTTGCAATTTATGATGATGCCCCGCCTCGCGGCTTTGTCAGAAATGGCCTGGACGCCGGACGGACGTCGTAATTTCGCCCAATTCAATGCCCGATTGAAACCCTTTCTCGCCCGCCTGCAGCAGCAAGGTGTCCGTTATTACGATGAGCAAGATCCCGTCGGCTCTTTTCGAAGCACCGGCAAATACACTGGCAATCTGCCGTTCACCGCCACCGCTGCCAGCCAAGCCCGAAACTAATCAACGCGAGCGTCAAAATTTACGGGGACACGCCCCGATAAAATTTCTGTTGGTTGGTTGCCATCACCTCCGCAAAGCTTGCCGCATCGGCCGAATCAAAAATGCCATTCGTCAATACCTGCCATTCGGCGAGGGCCAATGCCACATTCGTGCTGCCTAATATGCGATAGCTTTGCCCGCTGGGCCCGCTGAGATTCATCGTAAAAACTCCGGGCGCACCCAATCCAAAACACGTGATCACCGGGGGGACATATGCAGTATAATTCAAGGTTAATGCCGAACCATTGGTCGCCACCTGGAAAACACCGGTGGTGATCGGCGTAAAACCGCTGGCATCCACGGCAAAGGCGGCAGGATTAAAATTTGTGAAGCCGCCGCTGACCAACGCCAGCGTCCAACTGTGATTGCTTCCGGCGGTAAATTCAGCGGGGTGGTTTGACGAAACTAGTTGGATGACGAAAGGAGCATTTGTGGTGGCGGTCACGGTGAGCGGGCCATTAATGGCCAGTCCATTTGAAGCGTCCCCGTTGGTCGCAATATATAATTGGTACCGGCCATCGGCATTCCAATTCTCCGCTCCCGTCGTCAACATGCCAACGCCATCGTTGCCGGGCGAGATCATACCGTTCACCGTTACGGAACCATTCACAGTGCCCGAGCCACACAACCGCGCATCGGCGGTGACCGTGACCGTGCTCGCAGCCGCAAGTGAACCGTTGACCGCCAAGACACCCGCACTGACTTGCGTTGGGCCTACATAAATGTTCGTACCAGATAATTGCAATGCGCCCGCGCCGGTTTTGCTCAATGCCCCCATGCCGATCAGATTACCTTGAACCGTAGCGGTTTGTGCCGCCGTCACCTCGAAGGCATGCGTACCGGAAATATTACCGGCATTGGTGAGATTTAAATCCAAACCGTTGATATTCAAATTTGAGCCGGCCAAATTTCCCAGCGTCCCATCAGACCAAACGAGCGTTCCCGTGCGACCGCCACCAGTGCTGGCACCGCTTTGCAAAATTCCCGCGCGCAGAGTGCCGCTGGACAATATAAAATTGCCATTGGCCGTCGCCGTACCCGTACCGTTGCCCGCCAGGTTGTTGCCCAAAATAATTGTGTCCGCGTTGAGATTGCCACCCGTCAATTGAAACGTGCCGGTGCTGGTGCGCGTATAAGTGCCGACGGTGGAACCTTGCGCTTGACCGATTGTCAGATTACTGACGACCAAATTACCCGCCCCCATCAAGACATTTGCCGTGAGCGTCCCATCACGATCTACCGCATTGCCGATGAGCAACGTGCCCACCAAAGCGTCCAGACTGCCGGCGCTGACATCAAACGTGGCGGTTGTGGTTTGTGCAGCATAATTATTTTGCATTCCGACCGTCATGGCCGCCGGGCCGATGCCGTCAGCCGCGCGAATTTGCACCGATGGATTGGTCAATCCAATGCGAAAAGCGACATGGCTGGATTGCTTGGTGCTGCCGATGACAATGGTGTTGGCATTCACGTTGTTTACCTGCCCCAGATTCAAAACGCCTTGAAATCCCGGCTGTCCCAATCCGTAGAAGCCAGCCACATAAAAATTTGCCGCCGTGAGCGTATTCGTCGCCCCCCAATTCATCGTGGCGGAACCCGTGCCAGCAACTGGAAATTGATTCGGCCCCACGCTGAACGTGCTGTCCGGAACATTGAACGTAAAATTGTTTAACCCGGATAAATCCAACGTATCACTGACCAGATTGGCCGATCCAAAATACCAATTCCCATAATTCATCACCAAGGTTCCGTTGCCTTGGATGATGCCGGTGACGCCATCGTTCAAGCTCAAGCCGCTCACCGCTTGCGGGCCGTTGGCAAGATTCAATACCGTTTGATTCTGCGCGTCCGTGAAGTTCAGGGTGACCAAGTTCGTTGCCATTTGATTGGTACCGTTCAGACTCACAGCCCCTGCACCTAAAAGCGAAATCGTTACAGGCACCAGGGCCGCCACCGAACCATTGATATTCAAGATTTGATTGCTGGCCACCAGCCAATTTTGATTGGCCAATAAATTCAAACCGGCAGCGATTGTTGCCGAAGCATTGGCGATGATGCCATTACTGATGCTCAACGGCCCGGCCCCGCTTAATTTATAAGCACCGGTTGCCACTGGATTGAAAGTGAGCTGGGAAACGGTATGGGCGCTAAGCATCGTCACCGTTCCCGCCGTGCCGCCCGCCCCAAAAACTGCGCCGTAGGCGGCAGTGTCATCCCACGCCATATCACCGCTTGCACTCCACCAATTATTCCCTCCCCCTGGCCAAAAACCGCTGCCGTCCTGCGCGGCGGCGACACTGATATTCGCATCCCAAACCAGATCCGGCGCAGCATAATTGAACACCGCTTGAAAAGATTTTCCATGCGCGCCCTTCACATTGACCGATAAGATGATTTTCGGGCTCAATTGCACCACCGTCACTCCCGCATCCACTGACATTGCGTTGATGGCTGCTCGATTTAAAGTTACGCTGATGGAACCGGTATTGGTCTGGGCGGGATCGGCAATCCCAATGGAAAGGCTGCTCAAATTTTCCCGCGTGATGACGGAAGCTTTTTTGTTCACGGTGATCAAATCGGCGGAATTTGTTCCATCCACCCAAAAATTAGCCGCCACCACTCCCAAGGCCGGTTTGCTCACGGCTTGAACCGTCGCGGTATTTGTCAACACCACGATGTCCGGGCTGGCGGCATAGGCATTCATGTCGTTGGCGGTGGCATTGGGGCGCAGGACATAAGCGTAAGCCGCATTGGTCGGCCTTAATCCATGGCTGAACCATAGTTTGAGATAATTATCAGTCAGCAAATTGGTCGCGGTGCCGGTATTGATCTGCGACCAGGCGCCAGTGTTTGTGCTCAAGGTCACTTGCAGATTCGTTGCACCCCCCGGAAAATAATAGCCACCCACGCCATCCAAGGCGCACCAGGAAACATTGGCCGGACTCAGGCTCCATCCAGCCATCGGTGGATAAGCGACACCGTTCACAGTAAAATTGTTGGTTGGGGCGGCACCCAACCGGCGATTTTCAACCGTCGTATCAATGCCCGAACCGCCGCCACAGGTGATCCCCGCGCCCAGGCACACGATTTCATTGTCAAACATGAACCACGATTTTTTGGCAGTCAACGTGGTGCCATAGGCGGCCAACGACATGCCCGCCACACCGTAGGTGTTCGCCACTTGCGCGCCACCTGCCCAATTCTGCGTGGTCTTGGTGGCTTCTCCGGCCGCATTGACGCGCGTATTAGTCTCCACGGTGGTGCCGGGTAAATGATAAGGATCCACCGTCGGCCAAAAATCGCCCGCGAACTGCGTCTCGGTATTGCCCAGATAAAGATAAGTCATCCCATCGCCCGTGAACCAGCCATGCAGGTTTTCACCGTTGATACATTCATAATTGGCGATCCGTGTGGAAGACAGGCTCAAGCCAAAGCCAAACCCGGCGCGCAGCGCCACCACGCGGTCCATGCCGGCAAAATGGAATTGCCCGGACGGCAGGCTGGGCGCATTTGCCCAATTGGTGAAGGCCATGGCCGTGACCGACGGCGCAAATTGGGCGATGCTTCGCACACTGGCAATGGTTCCCGCGCCATCAGATAATTCGGTTTCACTCGAACGGGAAATCGCCCGCCCGCGCACCATGTCCATCATCGCCCCATGGTAAATCAACGGCTGGAAGGAATTGGAAACCCAGGCGTAAATATTATTCAGATTGGGATCGGTGATCTGCCACGCCGAGCCATTCAACAGATTGACGAGTTGCGCCAAATCACCCAGCAACACATTGCCGTAAGTCCCAGTGTAAGCGATGACGGTATGCTGCACGAATGAACCGTCCGTATAAAATCCGTCACCGCTGGTGACATAAGGAAAGACCGGACTCAAGTTTGTCTGGGCGTACGTCAGCTTGTCGCTGTTCCGGCCAAGGATTGCCCGGATCAAAACCACCTTGCATTTATCCGTCAGATTGGCACCCGTCATCCATGACTTGGTTGGCGGACTGAAATGATCCACCGCATTATTGTAATTCGTGATTTGCGTCCCGGTCAGCGCCGGATACATCAAAGTCACGACGTTATTAAAAGTTTGGGGTGAACCGATCTCCCAATCCCACCAATTATCATATTCGCTGGCCGAAGGCGTGTAGATGTGAGCGGCCATCCAATCGAGGCTATTGGTGATGGCGCTGGCGAGACTGGCATTGCCAGACAGTGAAGAAGCGGGCGCTGCCCAAGCCTGGGCCATGGTATATAGCCGGCCGTAAGTAGAGGAGATGTTTGCGGAAACACTGCCCAGCGGCAAATCGCTCCACAGATAAGTGCGCGACGCATTGGTATTTAAACTGGTCCAATAACTATTCGCCGTGGCCACATTATAGCTGCCACCCAATTGCCCCTGCCAATAGGATCGCAACGTGTCAAACTGATCCGCCCGCAAGCCGGCTGGCAGTATCAATAAAAACAATGACCACCAAACCAGTCCGCTGGTTTTCAACCCATCTTTCCACCAACTTGTAAAATGCCGATGCTTCATCATTTTCCTAGTTAACCCAAGTTGCGGGAATTCCTCGATGACCGGCTAAACGCACACGACAGCCGGAACCTTCCATCCGGCTGTCGTGGCAGCGAAATAGTTAATTCACGGCACCACGAGGGTTTGGAAGAATGCCGCTGGTTGCGCCGGGTTCACAGCATTCGTGTAGTTGAACGAGCCATCGGCATTGAACGCATTGGTACCCAACACCGTCCAGTTGGCCATCGGCATCGCCAAGTTGGTCGCAGTCAAGATGGCGTAATGGAGACTGGCCCCACCATTCAAATTGGTGCCGGTGATCACGAAGGTTCCGCCCGAGAGGCTGATGCCCAGAATCTTCGCCGGAGCCGTTGGGACATTGGCAACGATGCCAATGACGCCGGCCGTGTAGAGGGCTGAAGTATCCCAAGCCAGTGTGGACGGCAAGGTCGGCAGGCTCAAGTTGGTGAAGACGCCGGTCACCGTTGAACCCCAGCTGGCAATCTTCCATTTATCCCCAATTGCCCAGGCGGTCATGCTGCTGGCATTGCTTACCGACAGCCAAGCATTGGTGATGATGACGGGCGCCTGGGCATTCAGGATGTCCGCCGCTGCCGGCGTGGCCGTATTATCGCCAGTTCCAGCGCCGCTGAACAGATCCACGGCTAAAACAGCATTGGCATTGATCCTTAACGCACCGGCTGTGCCGGCACCCACCACGGTAAAGCTCTTGCCGGTCGTATCACCGGCATTACCAACGGACAATTTGCCATTGAGCGTGACACCATTAGCGCTTTGGTCAATCAGCCCGCTGCCGGCCAGCGTGCCAGCGGCGGCCACGCTTACCCCATAAGGATTCAAGCCGATGCCGGTCGTGTTATTGATCGCCAGCGTGCCGGCGTTGATCGTGGTCGAGCCGCTATTCGTTGGACTGCCGGAAGTGGCCCCGGTAAAATCGCCGGTGAAAATTTCTGTGCCGGTGCCATTCTTGGTCACATAGGGAGTCCAACCATCAGAATTGGTCGTGATGATGCCGCTAAACGTGCCGGAACCATTGCCATTGCCCAGGCTTAAGGTCGTGGCATATTTCGCCCCTGGACCGGCCACCACAGCGCCGTTGCCTGTCAAGGCATTGAAAGGTGCGGAATTCACAATCCCCAATTGAGCATTTGTTCCCTGAAGATAAACACTGGTGCTGTTGGAAAGCGTCGCGTTGATATTGCATAAGGTGGTGCCGCTGGCTCCGGGTATCACATATATGTTTCCATTGAAGATACAGGCACCGGTTTGCAATTTCACCCCGCCGCCGCCTTGAATGGTCAAATCGCCATTTCCCGAAATACCGCCTTGAACCAGGAAGGCGTTGACCGTCGCATTCCCGTTCGTGAACGTGAATCCGCGTTGCATCACGATTGAGCCATTCATGGTCGGTGCGCCAGAGCTGTTCAAGTTGGCGATCGCGATCGGTCCCGCGCTATTGGAACTGACAACCACCGGATTAGCGACGACCACCGGGCTGCTGAACCCAAGCCGAACCGGATTGGCACCCGAACCGGCATCACCCAAGGTCACTGCCCCGGTGCCTAGCGCAGTGGCGTTACCCACTTGAATCGTACCGGCGCTAATCGTGGTTCCTTCAGCATAGTTGTTGGCCGTATTCATGGTCAGCGAACCCGTTCCTTGTTTCAGCAAGGTAGCATCGGCCAGGCTGCCGCCACTGCTACTGGCAAACGTGTAATCCTGGACATTGTTGGAAACCGTAAGCTGATTCGGGCTCAAGGCACCGACCAGATTGATGCTCGTTTGGCTGGAGGTATCGTTGAAAATGACATTGTTGGCCGTGGAAAAATCAGCACTGGCCGTGCCATCAAACCAGTTTGCGGTCACAGTATCCCAGTCACTGCCCTGGCTGCCCTGCCACAATAGATTCAGATTAGCCGCGCCGCTGGAAGCAAACGTCACCGTGATCAAGCCAGATACTGACGCATCCACGGAGGCGATCGTGTAAAGGAAGGAAGGCGAAACTACATTTAAACCCGAGGCATTGCCGGTCAAATTGCCCGTGTAAGCAATGATCGTGTAAGGGACGCCAGTCTGAAGCTTGCTATGAAACGCCTTCAAATTAACCGTGACGGTTCCCTGGCTCAGATCCAGATTGCCAGCAACGGTAATCAAATCACTACTGGAGGTGTTATTCGTTTCCAAATCCAGATTGATGACCCCATTACCGGCCACAAAATCACCGTTGATGGCCAATGTTCCCGCCACATTGTTTCCAGCGACATTTAATGTGTTGCCGATTGTCCCCAGGCTCAAACTGCCATTAATATCCATTCCCGACCCGCTGACATGCCCCGCCGTTAATGTCTGGGGAAAGCCAGGAATATATCCCAAAGTGAAAATACTGTTGTTCGCATTATACGCACTGACATCCAGGGTGGCGCCCGAATTTATGGTGATATTGGTGAACAGGGTGGAGCAATAAGAAAGGTTATTGGTAAAGCCAAGCACAACCCGGGCGTTTGTAAAAACGTTCAAGGCTCCGGACACATTAATCTGCTCATTGAACGCCCAGGTGCCTGGGCCATAAATGTTCAGACCGCCGGCCCAGGTTTTGGTGGGATCGGTCGGGCCGACTATGCCAGTGAACGTATTTGTCCCCCGGGAGGTGCTGGCTAAAATCGTCGCAAATGTGGCGGCGGTGCCATCGGTGAACGCAATATTGCCACCCAAGGTCAGATTGGCATTATTTGGGCTGGCATTAGTAAATGCGGGCGAACCAGTGGTATTGTTTCCAAAGGTAATTCCCCGGTCCGTGGCCCCATCATACGCGCCAAGGTAAATCAAAGCCCCAACGTAGCTGGTGTTACCCGCACCAACCAAAATGGAACTGGTACCGGCACCCAATGAACTATTTTGACCGCCAACTGCCAGACTATAAAAAAACAGCTTCCCTGATCTGGCGCCGGCCGGCCCCGTGAAACTATTGTTGGTGTTCACCAAATAGACCTGTCCCTGTCCATTGGCCCCGGCAACCGTAGCCAGGGAACCCGAACCAGAAATAACGCCGGTGAACTTAAGAATGTCAGCGGCCGCACTGGCAAGAATATTTCCGCTGCCACCCCCGCCGCTGGACATCGTCGCGTCCATTCCAAAGGTGGATGTTCCTGAATTATTATTCGTGATGAAGCCGCTCACAGTCACCGCGTTGCCACTGAAGCTCCATCCCGATGATGCCAGGCCGATATTTACCAACGCCAGAGCACTGATATCATTGGTATTGGTTTTTTTGGCACTGCCCGAAAACACTGCGGAATTTCCGCCGGCAATCGCCGCGCCACCCCAATTGGCTGCATCGCTCCAATTGCTGCTGCTGGAGCTGCCGCCATTCCAGGTACTGGTTTGGGCAAACGAAGAAGCGCCGGTGGCCAGCCATGCACCAACCACCAATAGACCAAAGGTCAAATGGCTGGTTGATGTCGCCCATTGTTTTTCCCGGTTTTTAAGGATTTTCATTTTATTTTCTTAGCAGGTTGATTCAGGTTGAAAACTTTACGAAACAAGACCACCGCCTTATGGAGTTGCAGCCACCCAGGCAGCCGCCCCTCCCCGCCCGCCCCCTTGATTTGGCGCCGGCAAATCACTTTGATAAATGTATAACGGCCAGTCGCTCCGCCATGAATTGAGAAAGAACAATTTCTCGAGCTTGTACCAGGAAGCCGAACCGTCCACTAACACCTCGTTGGCGCCATCAGGACATTTGGCACCAGCCCGCTTGTGTTGCGGGTTGGCTGGCCATGCCCCCGTCCCATTCGGTTTGCTAACGGCATCCGCAGCCAATACCCAAGTGGGCTGGGAAGTGCCCAATTTGACCGGACTGTAAGAAGCGCCACTATAAACCCCGTTATTGTCCCAATGCGCCACCCCGCCATAGTATTGATAACAAACCAGGTTCCATTGAGGCGGAACAACATTTTGATTGTAAGCCGGCGCATTGGAAGAGCCGGCGGCTGAAGGACATATCCAAATTGAATTATTAACGTTGGATTGAAGCGTCAAACCCACCGAAGTCAATGCGCCGGCGGCTGGCTCATTAAGTGCCAGGCAATTATAAGGCCCTGGATCGTTGTGCGGCCCGGTGGGATTGGCAGTGTTGCGCGCGGTGGCAACATAGTCATTATTATCACCGGCATAAATGTTGATGCCCACTCCGATTTGCCGGGTATTATTAAGGCACCCAATGCGCTTGGCCTTTTCTTTCGCCTGCGCCAAGGCCGGCAACAGCATGGCTGCCAAAATGGCGATGATGGCGATCACCACCAATAATTCGATCAAAGTAAAACCTTTTATGGCTCCGTCACGTGCATGTTCCTGTCTCATAAAGTCTGAATGCTTGAAGGGCTTTAGCGCACTTCAAAAACGACTCTACCCGCTTTGAGCAACCTTGATAAGGGCATGAAGATGCCCCGGCCGGGCTGAATGCCCAACCGGCAAAGACCTGTTCTTTTAATCAATTACCGAAGAATGCCCGTCAATCTGAAGCCGGCCGCAAGGGGATGTCTAACAGGGGAATCTCAGCCATTTCTTTGCCCGACGGCGCCCCGCCCAATTTTTGGATGCGCTCGCCGCTGGGCTTCACCATGCGTTCATAACTGCCGACGGCGTCGTTAAACGCGCTATTGGCCTTTTCCAATCCGCCGCGAATTTTCTCAAAGTGTTCGGTGAACTTCACCACCCGCAGGAATAATTCCTGTGCGGCCTCGGTAATTTTTTGCGCGTTTTCTGTCTGCGCATGTTGCTGCCAGCTCACGCTCACGGAACGCAGCAACGCAATCAGCGATGCCGGTGTCGCCAGCAAAATCCTGCGTTCTGCCGCCCAAACAATCAAATCGTGATCGCCTTCCAACGCGGCGCTGAATAACGATTCCGCAGGCAGGAAGAGCACAACGTAATCGAGCGAATTGGCAAATTGTCCCGGATAGTTTTTATCCGCCAGTGCACGGATGGTTTCTCGCAATTTTTTGGCGTGCGCGGTAAAAGCTTCCGCGCGTTTCACCGGTTCAGCCGACTCAAGTGCATTCAAAAAGTCGAAGTCAGGAACTTTTGCGTCCACGATGATGACGCGTTCACCCGGCAATTTCACAACCAGATCTGGACGATTTTCGCCGGCGGTCGTCTGCTCCGTAAAATCGCAATGCGCGCTCATCCCCGCCGCCTCAACGACGCGCCGCAACGTTTCTTCGCCCCATTTGCCACGCGCTTGGTTGGATTTCAGCACCGAACGAAATTGCGCCGTTTCGGCCGATAAAATCTGGTTCGATTGTGCGAGCGCCTTCAATTGTTCCTTCACTTCGCCCAAGGTGCCGGATTGGGCTGTGGCGTTTTGCTGCAAATTTTTTTGATACGTTTCCAGTTGCTGCTTGAGCGGTTCGACCAGTGTTTTGATCGCTTCCTGTCGCTGCGCCAAATCACCCTTAGCCGTTTCCTGGAATTTGCCGAAGGACTGTTCTGCCAACCGTAAAAATTCCGGCGCGCTCTGCTTCAAGGCATCCGCACTCAACGCCTTGAACGAGTCGCGCAAATCCGCCAGCGCCTTTTCCTGTGCCAGCCGGGCCTCGCGCAAATTTTGTTCGTGCAACTGCTTTTGTTCGGCGAGAAGTTTTTCCGCTGAAATCTGATTGGCCTGCGCGGTGGCGAGCGTGGTCTTGGCCTGAGTCAATTGTTCGCGCGTGCTGGTGATCTCCGCCTCCCGATGCGTCAACTGCTGGCGCAATTCGTTTTCCAACCGTGAATCGGCCGGTGCGACCGGCGCGCGATTTTTACCCAACAACCAACCGATGAACAGGCCGAGGCCGCCGCCCACCAGAAACCCGATGGCAATTTTAATTTCCGGAGGCATTATTTTAATTTTGCGAACAGCTTTTTCTCAAAATCCGCCACCAATGTCCGTTTACCTTTCCGCCAGGACTTTTGGGGTTTCATAATGAAATTTTCGCAAGCAGCTGCCGCGTGGACCGGTCAAAAGTGCGCCACGACTTCAATCTCCACGCTCGCGCCCTTGGGCAACGCCGCAACTTGGATGGTCGAACGCGCGGGGAAATTGTCTGTGAAATACTTCGCATACACTTCGTTCATGCCGGCGAAATCAGCCAGGTTCGTCAAAAAAACCGTGGATTTCACCACATTGGCGAACGTGAGTTTTTGGTCGTCAAGGATCGCCTTCACATTTTCCAAAACACGTTCCGTCTGCGCCTTGATATCGCCCGTGATCAGATTGCCCGTTGCCGGTTCGATCGGAATCTGACCAGCGCAGAACAGCAGGTCGCCCGTGCGGACCGCATGATTATAAGGACCGACCGCTGCCGGTGATTTCGCAGGTTTGATGATTTGTTTGGTAGCCATAAATTATTGAATCATCATCTAATGCCCCGGCGTGCAGGTCAAGAAAACCTCCAACCGCCCGGGCCGGGGCCTTCACAAGTCAATCTCCAATCGCTGGCACTTTTGATATACTACCCGTTTGGGTGATTAAAATGACATTGTCTTGCGACGCGCAGTCACGCAAATTTGGCGGATGAAATCATTCCGCTCGCTTTCGCTCCGACTGCTTGGCCTCCTCCTTGTCGTCTCGGCGCTTAATTCAACTGCCGCTGATACTGATTCGCCGCGCGAACGGTTGCTGCTGGATTCCAATTGGAAATTTCATCTCGGCGATGATTGGCCAAACATGCTGCGCCTCGACAAGGCTGGACAAAACACCGGCCCGGCCGCCGAAAAATATAACGACAACTCCTGGCGCACGTTGAATTTGCCCCATGATTGGGTGATTGAACTGCCGTTTGATAAAACTGCTGATGGCAGTCACGGTTTCAAACCGGTCGGTCCGGGTTTTCCGAAGAATAGTGTCGGGTGGTATCGCCGTACGTTTGATCTGCCGGAAACCGACGCCGGCAAACGCATCTGGCTGGAATTTGATGGCGCGTTTCGCGATACGATGGTGTTCGTCAACGGCTGGCAGATGAAGCACAACGAGAGCGGCTATTTCCCGTTTCGCGTGGATATCACGGACGTTGCGCGGATCGGCGGCAAAAACGTGGTCTCGGTGCGGGTGGATGCATCGAAATTTGAAGGTTGGTTCTACGAAGGTGCAGGCATCTATCGCCACGTCTGGCTGGAAAAAACCGCGCCAGTCGCCATCGCGCCGGATGGAATTTTTGTTTATTCAAAATTCAAAAACAATGTGCCAAAAGGTGCCGCCGAAATCGTTGTCCAGGCGGACGTCTTGAATCAAGCAACCAACACAGTTAAAAAACTCGTGGTGAGGGGTGAAATCATTTCGCCCGCCGGAAAATCTGTCGCGAAATTCAACGAATCAGAGCCAGCCTCGAAAAATGGCGGATGGCAATGTCAATTGTCCACCAAGGTCGGTTCGCCCCAACTCTGGTCGCCGGAAAACCCCAATCTCTACAAATTGATTACGACGGTTGAAGCCGACGGCAAATTGGTTGATCGTAAAGAAACTGAATTTGGCATCCGCACCTTCGCGTTCGACAAGGACAAAGGCTTTTTGCTGAACGGCCAGCCGTATGAATTGAAAGGCACCTGCAACCATCAGGACATGGCCGGTCTCGGCGCAGCATTGCCGGATGCGGTGCAATATTTTCGCGTCAAAAAATTGAAGGAGTTCGGCGACAATGCCTACCGTACGTCGCACAATCCACCCACACCGGAATTGCTCGATGCCTGCGACCGGCTCGGCATGATCGTGATGGATGAAAACCGCCTGCTCGGCAGCGACGAAGAAAACATGCAGCGCTGGGAAACCCAGATCCGCCGCGATCGTAATCACGCCAGCGTCGGCATCTGGAGTGTTTGCAACGAAGAAAGTTTGCAGACGCAGCCAGTGGCCGGCCGCGTCGGTTTGACGATGCAAAAGCTGGTGAAACAGATGGATCCCACCCGGCCCGTGACGGCAGCAGAAAGCGTCGGCAATGTCTTCACCGGTCTGCCCGGCGCGTTGGAAGTGCGCGGCTGGAATTACCACATCGGCAAAGAAATTGATGATTATCACGCCGAACATCCCGAACAGCCAAGTGTGGGCACCGAACAAGGCAGCACCGTCAGCACCCGTGGCATCTATACGAACGACACCGTGCGTGGCTACGTCAGCGCTTACGATGTGAACGCGCCGCCATGGGCGCATACCGCAGAACGTTGGTGGAGCTTTTTTGACGCGCGCCCGTGGTTGAGCGGCGGCTTTGTCTGGACCGGCTTTGATTATCGCGGTGAACCAACCCCCTATTCTTGGCCGTGTATCAATTCCCATTTCGGCATTCTCGACACCTGCGGTTTTCCCAAGGATAACTTCTATTACTATCAGGCGTGGTGGACCACGAACACAGTGTTGCACCTTTTGCCGCACTGGAACTGGCCGGGCAAGGAAGGCCAGGAAATCCGCGTGGACGCCTTGAGCAATTGCGGCGAAGTCGAATTGTTCTTGAACGGCCAATCGCTCGGCAAACAGACGATGAACAAAGATTCGAAGCTGTCGTGGCAGGTGAAATATGCGCCCGGCACGCTGAGCGCCAAAGGTTATGACGCCACCGGAAAAGTCATCGCGGAAACCAAAGTGGAAACGACCGGCGATGCCACCGCGATCCAACTCGCGCCTGACCGTTCGACGATCAACGCCGATGGCGAAGATGTAAGTTTGTTCACGGTTTCCGCCACCGATGCCCAGGGCCGGGCCGTACCCGTGGCCATGAACAAAATCAACTTTGCTTTGAGCGGCGCAGGCAAAATCATCGGTGTGGGCAACGGCGATGCCAGTTGCCATGAACCCGATACGTTCATCGCGCAATCGCCGGTGAAAGTCATTCCGTTTAATGATTGGCGCTGGGAAACAGTAACCCATAACGCGCGCACGCTGACCTCGCCGAAAGTCGCCGAATACGATCCCAGCCTGGATGATTCTACCTGGAAGAAAACCTCCTCCAGCGACGACGCGGATCAGTTGGCGGAAGGAACGACGGCAATCTTCCGGCAGCACCTCAACGTGTCAGCCGAAGATCTGGCGAATTCCGACATCCAAATCCAGTTTGGCCGCGTGGACGACAAAGGCTGGGTTTTTGTGAATGGCCAACGCGCCGGCGAATCACTGGATTGGGAAGCTTCTCCGGCCATCAACATCGCAAAATATCTACACGCCGGCGACAATGTGATCGCCGTGGGCGTGCAAAATATCGGCAATACCGGCGGCTTGGGCTTGGGGGTGAATATCCAGATCACCGGCCAACCGATTGCGCCGGCTTGGTCGCGCAGCTTGTTCAACGGCCTGGCACAAGTCATCGTGCAATCCACCAAAACTGCGGGCGAAATCAAATTGACGGCGAGCGCGGACGGCTTGAAATCCGCAACGTCCACCATTACTGCCCAACCGGCCACTCCGCGTCCCAGTGTGCCGTAAGTTCTAAGTAAATTTGGCAACACAAATCAGCGGTTCAAAATTTGAACCGCTGATTTTTTTGTACCTGTCTTTGGCGATCAACCCCCTAGTACAAAAGATTTCTTGTTCGCGACCCGGCCCTGACGGAAAATTTGTTCATGTCGTCTCTGTTTCGCAAGCTTGCCGCCGCTCTTTTGGTATTGCTGGCCCTCAATTCCAACCAGGCAGCGGAGATAGCTTCGCCGCTAACCCTGTGGTATCAGCACCCCGCTGAAAAGTGGACGGAGGCATTGCCCTTGGGCAATGGCCGGTTAGGCGCAATGGTTTTTGGCGGCAGTGACAGCGAGCATCTACAACTAAACGAAGATACGCTGTGGGCGGGCGGCCCTTATAGCCCGGATAATACCAACGCGCTCGCCGCCCTCCCGGAAGTGCGGCGATTGATATTCGATGGCAAATACGATGCCGCCGACCGGCTCATCCGCAACAATCTGATGGCTGTGCCATTGCGCCAGTTGCCTTACGAAACCGTTGGCGATTTGTTCCTCGATTTTCCGACCAATGGACCGGTGGAAAATTATCGTCGCGACCTGAATCTCGACATGGCAGTTGCCAGCGTGACCTACACGATGAATGGCGTTCATTTCAAACGGGAAATGTTTTCCAGTCCAGTAGATCAAGTCATTGTCGTGCATTTGACGGCAGATCAACCGGGTCAAATTTCCTTTCGCGCCCGCATGAATTCGCCGCAAAAAGCCACCGCCAGTGCCAATACCAATACATTTGTGCTGCGCGGTGTAAATGGCGAGGCGCAAGGCATCAAGGGCGCCCTCATGTTTGAAGCGCGCGTGGAGGTGCTGGCGGCGAAAGCGCAACGTCTGAGCTGCGGCGACATCCTTTCGGTCAGCGGGGCAGATTCGGTCACCTTGCTGATCGCTGCCGCAACCAGTTTTAAAAATTACCACGATGTCAGCGGCAACCCCGAAGCCATCACCAAAAGACAAATTGCCACGGCCGCCAAAAAATCTTTTGCGGAACTATTAGCCGCACATGTTGCCGCCCATCAGAAATTATTCCATCGGGTGGCCATTGATCTCGGTGAAACGGGCGCGATGAAATTACCGACGGATGAACGGATCAAACAGTTTGCCGACGGCAACGACCCGCAACTGGCTGCGCTTTATCTTCAATTTGCGCGTTACCTGCTGATCTCCAGTTCCCGCCCTGGCAGCCAGCCCGCGAATCTGCAAGGCATTTGGAATAGTTCCATGACCCCGCCCTGGGAAAGCAAATACACGATTAATATCAATACCGAGATGAATTATTGGCCGGCGGACTCGGCGAATCTTGGTGAATGTCTCGAACCGCTCACGGCGATGGTGTTGGATCTGACCCAGACCGGCGCACGCACTGCCCAAGTGCAATACGGCGCACGTGGTTGGGTGACGCATCATAATACGGATCTATGGTGCGCGGCAGCACCCATCAATGACCCGACCGGCATGTGGCCGACCGGCGGCGCGTGGCTCTGCCAGAATTTATGGGAACACTTCCTGTTCACGGACGACACGAATTATCTCGCTCAGATCTATCCGGCGATCAAAGGCGCCACCCAATTTTTCCTGGATACGCTCGTGGAAGAACCGGCGCATCATTGGCTGGTGACTTGCCCTTCCGTTTCACCGGAAAACCGTAATCCGGCCGCAGTTAAAACCGCCATCACTGCCGGGCCGACGATGGATATGGAGATTTTGCGCGATCTATTTGCCAATTGTATTCGCGCCTCGGAAATTTTGGGCGTGGATAAATCCTTTGCCGATCAAGTAGCGGCCACGCGGGCACGCCTCGCGCCATTGCAGATCGGGAGCGCCGGCCAATTGCAAGAGTGGTTGCAGGATTTGGATCTGCAATCCAAGGAGTTGCATCATCGCCATGTTTCGCATCTCTATGCGTTGTATCCGAGTGACCAGATTGATTTCCACACGACGCCGGAACTGGCCGCCGCCGCCAAAAAATCCCTGAATATTCGCGGCGACGAAGCGACCGGCTGGGCAACCGCCTGGCGCATCAATCTCTGGGCGCGCCTGCACGATGGCGACCGGGCGTATTCCCTTTTGAAATTGCTCCTTAACCCGCGTCGGACCTATCCCGATCTATTTGATTCGTGTCCGCCATTTCAGATTGACGGCAATTTCGGCGGCGCGGCCGGCATCATCGAGATGTTGTTGCAAAGTCAGAATAACGTAATTGAGCTGCTGCCCGCATTGCCACCGGCATGGCCCGACGGCAGCGTGAAAGGCTTGCGCGCGCGCGGTGGCTTTGAATTGGATTTTGCGTGGCACGACCAGAAACTGACGAAAGTGACCGTACACTCGTTGGCGGGAAACAAATGTGTTCTGCGCTATGGCAACCTGACCCGCAGCCTGACTGTGAGCAAGGGCGACGCCTTGACCTTGGACGGCAAACTAAAATAAAACGCGGCGCATAAACAAAGATTGCGCTTGTTCACAGACTGTGACTCGCGGAAAATTTTTTGATGCGCTCATCACTCGGTAACTTTCTCGCCGTAGCCGCGGTGCTTCTGACCTTCAATTCCAGCCGGGCGGCTGAAGCCCCGTCGCCCCTGACACTCTGGTATGAGCAACCCGTGGGCGATTTGCCAGCCAATTCGCTGGCGGACAAATCAAAACTACCCGACAGCCTGAACGGCGGGGACGGATCGCTCATCATGGATGAGGCGTTGCCGGTGGGTAACGGACGGCTCGGCGGATTGATCACCGGCGGCGTAACCCAGGAAAACATTATCCTCAACGAAGACAGCCTATGGACCGGCGACGCAAATCCCAGCGGCGACTATGGTTCCATGGGCGCGTATCAGATGCTGGGCAACCTGTTCATCCAGCTGCCGAACACAAACGGCGTGGCTAATTATTGCCGCGATCTGGACCTCGGCCATGCGCTGGCACATGTCAGCTACGAAGCCGGCGGCGTAAAATTTTCCCGGGAAATTTTTGCCAGCCATCCCGACGGGGTTTTGATCATCCGGCTGACGACAGACCAGCCCGGCAGTTACCACGGCAGGTTGGAATTGAAAGATGCTCACGGCACGCCCAGCCACGCGCTAAAAAACCAGCTCACCTTCGCTGGCGCACTTGCGAATGGATTAAAATATGAAACACAGTTGATCGCTCTAAACGACGGCGGCTCACTCAATCCTGACGGCACCGCCTTGGCCTTCACCAATTGCAACAGCCTCACCTTGATCATCGCTGCAGGAACGGATTACGCGATGGATTATGCCAAAAATTATCGCGGCGAGGATCCGCATGCGCGCCTGACGCAACAAATCCAAACTGCCGCCGCGAAAAAATATGCTCAGCTCAAGGCCGCGCACGAAACCGATTTTCACGCATTGTTCAGCCGTGTCACGCTTGATGTGGGAGATTCTTCCACCACGCAAAAAGCATTACCGACGGATCAACGCAAACTGGCGGCGGCAAAAACCGCCGATCCTGAATTGGAAGCCTTGTTATTTCAATATGGCCGTTATCTGTTGATCTCATGTTCGCGCCCCGGCGGTTTGCCCGCGAACCTCCAGGGGCTTTGGAATGACAGCAACCGTCCGCCCTGGAGTTCCGACTACCACGCTAACATCAATATCCAGATGAATTACTGGCTGGCAGAACCGGCAAACCTGCCTGAATGTGCGCTGCCATTTTTTGATCTCGTGGACAGCCAGTTGCCCGCCTGGCGCACAGCGACGCAAAACTCGCCCGATTTCAAATTGGCCGATGGTCATCCGGCCACCCGCGGCTTTGCCATCCGCACCTCGCATAATATTTTCGGCGGTCTCGGTTGGCGCTGGGACAATACCGCCAATGCGTGGTATGCCCAGCATTTCTGGGAGCATTATGCATTTGGCCGCGACAAAAAATTTCTACGCGAGACAGCTTATCCGTATCTCAAGGAAACCTGCGAATTCTGGGAAGATCACCTGAAGCAGTTGCCGGATGGAAAACTCGTAGTTCCCAATGCCTGGTCTCCCGAGCACGGCCCGACCGAGGATGGCGTGAGTTACAGCCAGGAAATTGTCTGGGATTTGTTCAACAACTATGTCGAGGCCGCAGACGCACTGGGCATTGATCAGGATTATCGCAATAAAATTGCCACCATGCGTGACCATTTAGCCACGCCGGGTATCGGCAGTTGGGGACAATTACTCGAATGGATGACTGAGAAAACCGGCACCAACGCCATCGCCCAATCGCCCGAACTTGATACGCGTGAGGATCATCATCGGCATACCTCACACTTGTTTGCCGTTCATCCCGGCCGCCAGATCAGTATTGCGAAAACACCCGAACTCGCGGCGGCGGCCAAGGTTTCGATTGATGCCCGCGGCGACACCGGCGACGTGCGCGAATGGTCGTTCGCCTGGCGCACGGCAATTTATGCGCGCCTGCATGCGCCTGAGGATGCGCACCGTGAATTGCAGCAATTATTTTCCAAACGCAATACGTGCCCGAACCTGTTCGGACTCCACCCGCCGATGCAAATGGATGGTAACTTTGGCATCACTGCCGCCATCTGTGAAATGTTGGTGCAATCGCATGAAGACGAAATCAACGTATTGCCGGCTTTACCGGAAGCCTGGCCAGATGGCCACGTGACCGGCCTGCGCGCTCGTGGTGATTTCACAGTGGATATTACCTGGAAGAACGGGAAATTGGTCTCGACGGTGATTCACTCGCTCACTGGAAATGTATGTCACCTGCGTTATGGAAAAATCGTCAGGACCTTCAACACCAAAAAAGGTCAGACCATCATTTGGGATGGTCAAAATGATTCCGGCAAACCGCCCGTGGACTTGCCTGATTTCCCGGCAAAAACGATCCAATAAATGGGATCAACGCAACGCCGCTTCCTCGCAAGCGGCGTATTTTTTAATCATCGCATCGTAGATTTTCGCTGCTTTTTTGTCCGGGCGGATTTCACTGCCGGCCACCGGCCTCGCAAAGCCCGCAACCAGTTTTTCCCACTTCGGATTCTTGCCGGTGGCGGATAAAAAGCCATGCGCGGCTTGTAAGGCAGCACCCAGCGCAGCACTTTTGGAAACTTCAATCCGCACCACGCGACAATTCATCACATCGGCCAACACCTGCAACAACGCACGGTCATTCGATGCCCCACCGGTCACAAAAATCTGTTTCGGCGAAACCTTCATCCATTGCGAATGTCGCCGCATGGAAAGCATCTGCGCTTCAAAAACGGCGCGGCAGTTCGCCGCGACATTCTTCTCATCCAAGTCGAACCGGTGGATGCCCGGGCGATTTACCCGTGGAACGATTTCCGCTTCAAACCACGGTAATAAGACTGCTCCGTCATTGCCGGGCTTGGTTTTTGCCAGTCGTTCGGCAAATTGTTTCCAATCCGGAATCCCGTAAAATTCCCGAACCGCCTCGCGTGCCAGCGAACCGTTTTTGAAGCAGATCAATGTCATGTAGCCACCGGCCGGCGAACCAAAAACGTGGCCTTCGCCGTGGGCATCTGTCTGGCATTGCTGCATCGAACCAAAAAATGTGTCGCTGGTGCCGAGGCTGATGGCGACTTGTCCGGGCTTGATAAGGCCAAGCCCAATCACGCTGGCCGGATTATCACCCGTCCAAACCGTGGCCAACGCTTCCGGATTCAGACCAAATTTTTCCACAAAATACCGGCTGACCTTGCCGATGGCTTTCCCCGAGGCAGCGAGCGGTGGCAGTTTGCGTTTCAAGTGTGGCGCCGTGGCGGCCAACGCACCGTCGTGCCACGATTTTTTCCGGATATCCATCAGGTTCATGCCCGCGCCGTCGCCAAAATCGATCGGCGCTATTTTCCCGGCCAGCAGCGATGCCATGAATGAACTCACAAGGGCGATATGCGCCGTCTGCTGGTAAGCCGCTTTTTCCTTTTTGAAAAACTTGCGGATTTGCGGCCCCGAGAAACGTTCAAAGGCATCCGATCCGGTTTTTTGCGCGGTCGCTTTGATACCCCCAAGCCGGCGGCGAATTTCGGCACATTCACGCGCCGTGGAAGAATCCATCCAGATGGGCGCTGTTTTGCGTGCGAAGACGCCGCGTAAATTTTCCACCAGTGATTTATCGGGATTCAAATTGGCCAAAGCTTTTTCTGCCTGGCGATTCAAATAAATCGAGCCATGTTGCTGACCGCTGCCGCTGATGGCCAAAACATCCGTCAGTGCCACGCCATCACTCTTCATTCCAGCAAAGATCAAATCCAATGCCGTCGCCCACAAAAACGGTGAACCATGTTTGACAAGCGGATCCCGGTTTAACAGCACGCCATTCCGGGTATTGTACTGCGGCAGCGCCTTGTCAAAGTTCAGTGATTTTTCATATACGACCTTGCGTGTAACTAGGTCGATAACGACGGCGCTTAAACTTTGCGTGCTGGAATCGAGTCCCAGAAATAATTTAGCCATGATTTTAATCGGTTGTTTGCGGCTGATTAGTAAACAATAAAAAATATCTGCCCCAATGAAAACCGTATTGCGAATATTTTTTACCGCCTAACCCAGCCCGCCGACATGGCTGCCAGTGACTTCCGTGATTCACTGCTCACCGTCATTACCAATCGCTCCGGTCGGACACTCTACCAGTGCTTCCTCGGCCTGTAGACGTTCCAATTCATTTTCAGGCTGGTGAAAAGCCACGCTAAAGCCAATCGTGTCTTGACGTTTAAAAATTGACGGAGCAGTCACGCGACACATGTCGCAGTCAATACATTCATCGGTAATATAATAAGCCCCGGGAGCGTTTTCCCGCAGGCGAGAATTTTTTTCAGCCATAATTAATTTGTTGCCGGAACCATTCCAGCAAAGACAGGTTGACACGGCTGCGCTTTTTCTAAAAATTCATTAATTGAATCATTTAATGAATAAAATGAATGAATTTCTGGCACTCGCCCCATTCGATCTTTACGAGTTGCACTTATTTCAACTCGTCGCTGAAACGGGCAGCTTTACCAAGGCCGGCCGGCGTGCCGGGCTTACGCAAAGCGCCATGACCCGACAAATTCATGGCATCGAACAACGGCTGGGTATCGCATTGTTTGAACGTACGACCCGGCAAGTCTTTCTCACGCCCGCCGGTAAATTATTGCAGAATAAATCCAGGGCCATTGTGACCGCCACCCAGGAAGCGTTGCAATATTTGCAACAGGAATTCAAACTGGCCCCCAAGGTTTTGAAAGTTGGCGTGGCCCGCAGTATCGGACTGGCTTACTTGCCAGGTTTTTTCTTTGCCTTCCAACGCAGATTTCCCGAAATCCAAATCCAGATCGCCCAGAAAACCAGCCAGGAAATTCTTGAGGCGGTTGCCGCACGGGAAATGGATGCCGGACTTCTCTGCCCGCCACCGCGGATTGGCAAAGAATTGCAGATCACCCATCGGTTCAAGGATGAATTCACGTTCATTGCCCCGCCGCAGATCCAGCTGCCAGCGATGGCCACGGGCACTCTAAAAAATTTGCAGCGCGCCTTAAAAAATGAACGCTGGCTGTTGATTGATCAAAACGGCAATACGGGCAAGCAGTTACACCATTGGTTTCAGCGAAACCAATGGCCAGTTAAACCGGCAATGGAATTGGATAGTTTCGACACGATCGTAAATTTAGTTTCGCTCGGGCTTGGCATCAGCATCGTGCCCCATCGTGTGCTGCCGATTTACGAACAGCGACGCGCGGTAAAACGCATCCCGATCAAAAATAAATTTTTCCGCGAACTGGCGGTGGTTGTCCGAAAGAATCGTCAACCACCAGCCCAATTGGCGGGATTTATTGAGAACATTTTGTTTTGAGACAAAACGGGGCTAACGCAAGAACGCTTCATGCAAACCACCATCCACGGTGATGACCTGGCCGGTGGTTTTGCTCAATCGTTGCGTCACTAACAGAAAATAGGCTTCCGCCTGATCTGCCGGAGTGATCGGCGCCTTCGTCAACGTACGGTCAGCATAAAATTGCGCGAGTTTCTTCACGAGTGATTCCGTCGCTTCGTTGTCCGTATAAGGAATATTATATTTTGCCAGCGAGCCGATGACGCGATCGCGCGGGAACATCGCCGAACCTTGAACCACCGTGGCCGGGGCGACGCCATTCACGCGCACGAGCGGGGCGAGTTCAATCGCCAGTTCACGCACCAAATGGTTGGCCGCTGCTTTTGAAGTGTCGTAAGCCAGTGAACCTTTTTTGGCCACGGCCGCATTCGCGCTGGTCGTCAACACCAGATTGCCGCGCAAACCTTGTTCTTTCCAAGTTTTCGCCGCTTCATCGCCGACCAAATAGCTGCCAGTGACATTGATACCAAACGTTAAGGCCCATTTGTCGTCAGGAATGTGGCCGGTCGTATCACTCGGCACAAAGATCCCCGCTGTGACACAGATCGAATCAAAGCCGCCGTAAGCGAGCGCGACTTGATCCAACATTTTACGGATGCTCGCACGGTCGGTGACATTGGCCGCCAAACCGATCGCCAGGCCACAATTGGAAATGCCCGTGCCCGCAACGCCGATGCCAAGGCCGTATTTGTCGGTGATTTCCTTCGCCGTCGCCTGCGCGGCCGCTTCATTCAAATCCACGCAAACGATGTGGGCACCGTCTTTAACCAGGCGATGGGCCGTTTCTTTGCCGATACCCGAGCCTGCGCCGATGACGATGATGATTTGCCGCGCCAGCTCCTTTTCTGCCGGCATCCGTTTCAACTTCGCTTCTTCCAACAACCAGTATTCGATGTCGAAGGCTTCCTGTTGGGGCAATGCGATATATTTATCAATCGCCTCCGCCCCGCGCATGACTTCGATCGCGCAGTTGTAAAACTCCGCGGTGACGCGGGATTCTGATTTGTCCTTGCCCCAGGCAACCATGCCGCAACCCGGAATCAAAATGACCGTCGGATTCGGATCGCGCATCGCCGGGGAATTCGCGTGCTTGCACTTATTGTAATAGGTCGCGTAATCCTTGCGATATTGCACAAGACCGGCGGCCAATTTCTTTTTCAACGCCGCCGTATCTTCGGCCTGGGGATTCCAGTCCACATAAAGCGGCTTAATCTTCGTGCGCAAGAAATGATCAGGGCAACTGGTGCCGAGTTCCGCCAGGCGCGGCGCGTCCTTGGCATTGACGAAACGCAAAATCTTTCCGTCATCCTGCACCGTGCCGATAAAGCGTTTTTGCTGCGAAACCTGGCCACGCAGCCAGGGCAGGACGGCCGCAAAAATTTCATTCCGCTTTTCTGGCGCCAGCGTTTGATATTTGGCCCCCCCAAAGGCTTTCGCATCACCGCCCTTGGCTTGATATTTTGCTTCGATGTACTGCGACGCTTTTTCGATGTATTCCAACGTGCGCACATAACATTCCTGATCGTCATCCGCCCATGAAATGAAGCCGTGCTGCCCCATCATGATGGCTTTGGCTTTTTTATTCTTTTTGCAGATTTCCTGCATCGCCAGACCCAGTTCAAAGCCCGGGCGCATCCATTTCACATAAGCCATTTCACCGCCGAAGATTTCTTTCGTGAGCTTTTCGCAATTTTTGCTCGCCGCAATCGAGATGATGGCGTTCGGATGCATGTGGTCCACAAACTTGGCCGGAATGAAACTATGCAACGGGGTATCAATTGAGGTCGCGCGCGGATTCAAATTGAACGTCGTATGGTTGTAAGCCGCGACCATGTCGTCTTCTGCCTGGGATTTCAACCCCTTGTCCTTGCGTTTGGCATAACTTTTCTGCATGCCGATCAACTTGGATTGATACAACGAAGAAAAATTTTCACGCAGGCTGGTGCGGAGATCGCCTCCGGAACCCTTGACCCAAAGCACTTCTATTTTTTCGCCGGTCAACGGATCAACTTCAGAAATCTTCGACGAAGTATTCCCGCCGCCGGTATTGGTGATGCGTTGATCAGTTCCCAATTTATTCGAACGATAGACGAGACGATCAACCCCCTTCAGCTTGGCCGTTTCACTGTCGTTCCAAAGATTATTAACGTACTGAAATGATTTCATTTGTTTGAATTTCTGTGTTTTGCTTGTTAATTCTGCGAAATTACCTTGCCATTGGGTTTAAAACAAGTAAAAAGAAGGAAATCAGTCATAAAACACCATGCTAGCCGCCGAACGCCAACAATTGATTTTGGATATGCTCCTGAAATCAAACGTCATCAGCACCGCCAAAGTGGCGAAGGCGCTTGATATCTCCGAGGAGACGGTCCGGCGCGATTTTGAGGCTCTGGAAGCGGACGGCAAATTGTCCCGGCGGCATGGCGGCGCGGTGCGCCCGGATGAAAATCACCGCGACCTGTCATTGCACAGCCGGGAAGCTGCCAACGTTGCCGAAAAAAAAATCATCGCCGGCCTCGCCTTGCAACAGATTCAAGCTGGCGATACGGTTTTTTTTGACGCCAGTTCCACAGTCTTTCATCTGGCCTGCCAATTGCCCAACCTGGAGATCACGGTCTTGACCACTGCCCTCAACGTGGCGGTGGAGCTGGCCCGCCGCCCGGCGGTGGAGGTGATTTTGACGGGCGGAGCCGTCAAACCCAGTTCGCTTTCATGCCAGGGGAATCTGGCTGAATTGATTCTCGAGCAATGTCATGTGCAAAAAGCCTTCCTCTCGTGTCGCGGGCTGGATGCCAAACGTGGCCTGAGTGAAGCGACGACCGGCCAGGCGGCGTTGAAACGCAAAGTCATGGACTTGGCGGAACAAACCATCCTGCTGGCCGACACCTCCAAAACGGGCGTCAAATCCTCATTTTTTTACGCCAAGCTCGAGGATGTGGATCGGTTCATCACGGAACGCGAGCCGGATAACGCAGTTCGACGCGCCTTGGAAAAAGGCGGCGGACAACTAATTCTGCCGGAAAAAATGTAAAATTTCTGCCAGGGGAAACAGGGAGATCTTCAAATCACAAAATCCAC